>NZ_CVIW01000001.1:0-509337 GCF_001499715.1 Stenotrophomonas thermophila
TTCGATCAGGGCCACGACCTTGCCTTCGGACAGGCTGTCGCCCACCTTGACCTTCAGCTCCTTGACCACGCCAGCCACCGAGGACGGCACTTCCATGGTCGCCTTGTCGCTTTCCAGCGTCACCAGCCCCTGGTCCTTCTTGACCGTGTCGCCGACGGCGACAAGCACCTCGATTACCGGGATATCGCTGTAGTCACCGATATCGGGGACAAGTGCTTCCTTGATTTCGGCCATGGGGATAACTCCGGCAATCTGGTGTAGGGAAACGTCTATTGTGCGGCCAGCGGGGTCCAGCGCCAACCGTTACAGGTGTTTTCAGTACGCACGCAGCCGGGACACGCTGTTGCCCATGGGTTGCGCCTGCCACCAGTCGGTAGCGTATTGTCCCTACGATGTCCGCTTCATGTCGCCAGTGCGTCTGCCACCGGCTGCCAGGCCTGGCGCAGGCGCGGCAGCGACCAGGCCGCATTGGCCGGGCTGGTCGACGGCAGTACCACCCGTTTCGGCGGGGCCTCCAACCGTGGCAGCACCCAACGCTGGAATGCCTGCGCTGACGCGGCGCCATTGCAGCCGACCAGCTTCAGCTCGGGCAACGCGGCGATCAGTTCCGGCAGTGCATTGGGCACTTCCGTGCCACGCACGATGTCCGCATCCAGACTGCCCCGGCGCTCACAGCGGCCGATCACATCCCACAGGCCGATGCCTGCGGCGTTCAACGCCTGCAGCCGCGCTGCATAGGGCAGATCCGCACTGAAGCCACAGATATCGGCCATCAACGGCCAGAAACGGTTGCGCGGATGCGCGTAGTAGCGCTGCTCCTGCAGCGACGCCACGCCTGGCATCGAGCCCAGCAGCAGCACGCGGCACTGCACGTTCACCTGCGCTTGCAGGCCAATGCACAACGTTGCTTCGCTCACATCTTCTCCAACTGCATGAATGTCAGCGAGGGCCGAAAACCCCATGAATACAGGCATTCCGCACCCGTCGCTGAACAAGGAAAACTATTTTTTAACGTGCGTCGGATTCGATTCATGTTGGTGCGACTACGGTGTGCTCGCCCCGCAACCGGGGGCCCAAAACAAGAAACATTAGGAGATACCCCCATGCGCTCCATCCGTATCCTGAGTCTCGCCCTGCTGACCTCCGCCGCCTTTGCACCGGCCGCTTTCGCCCAGGACAGCAGCAGCACCGACACTGCCTCGGGCAAGCATTTTGCCGTGGTTGGCGGCATCTCGCTGCTGGAACCGAAGAACGACCCGATCACCGGCGTGAAGAAGACCGATGGCGGCCCGGCGCCGACCGTCAGCTTCAGCTACTACATCAACGATAACTGGGCCGTTGAACTGTGGGGCGCTGCCGACAAGTTCGAAAACAAGTTCAAGGGCCCGAACAACGCCCGCCTGGGCTCGGTCGAGCAGCAGCCGGTCGCGCTGAGCGGCCAGTACCACTTCGGCCAGGCTGACAACGTGTTCCGCCCGTTCGTGGGCGTGGGCTACTACCAGTCGAGCTTCAGCAACGAGAAGCTGGGCAACGGCGCTGACACCGACATCCGCTTCAAGGATGCCAAGGGCGTGATCGGTACCGTCGGCGTGGACATGAACATCAACTCCACCTGGTTCGCCCGTGCCGACGCCCGCTACATGCGCGCCCGCCCGGACGTGAAGGTTGGCGGCGAAAAGATCGGCGAAGCCAAGATGGATCCGTGGACCGTCGGCTTCGGCATCGGCGCCCGCTTCTGATCCAGGCTGCACCTGCTTCACTGATGTAACGCGACGGGCCCTTCGGGGCCCGTCGTCGTTTCCGTCACCCGCGTTCCACCTGTAGAGCCGAGCCCATGCTCGGCTGCTTTTATGTAGAGTCGAGCCCATGCTCGACTATCGGGAAAGCAGCCGAGCATGGGCTCGGCTCTAGACAAACAGGGTGCGAAGGCGCGATGGAGGAAGTCGACCTGCTGGTGATCGGTGGCGGCATCAACGGCGCCGGCATCGCCCGTGATGCCAGCGGACGCGGACTGCGCGTCCTGCTGTGCGAACAGCATGACCTGGCCGCGCATACCTCCAGTGCCAGCAGCAAACTGGTCCACGGCGGCCTTCGCTACCTCGAACAGGGCGAATTCGGCCTGGTGCGCAAAGCGCTGGGTGAGCGTGAGACGGTACGCCGGCAAGCCCCTCACCTGGTCCATCCTCTGCGATTCGTCCTGCCCTGGGAACCGCACCTGCGCCCGCGCTGGATGCTGCGCGCGGGACTGTGGCTGTACGACCATCTGGGCCGGCGCAGCCCTGCGTTTCCCGCATCGCACGCACTGGACCTGCAACGCGATCCGCTGGGTCGCTGGCTCTCCCCCTCGCTGCGCATCGGCTTCAGCTACGCCGATGCGCAGGTCGATGACGCGCGGCTGGTGCTGCTCAACGCCCTGGATGCCGCGCAGCGCGGCGCACAGGTGCGGGTCCCCAGCCGCTGCATCGACCTGCGCCCCGTTCACGGCCGATGGCAGGCCGTTCTGGAATCCGCCGATGGCCAGCCGCACCCGGTGACTGCGCGCGCCGTTGCCAATGCGGCTGGTCCGTGGGCCGGCGGCCTGCTGGAACAGATGCAGGGGCGCGGCGATGGCCCCGCGCTGCGCCTGGTGCAGGGCAGCCACATCGTGCTGCGCCGCCCCTGGCCCAGCGACAGCGCCTGCCTGCTGCAGCAGCCCGATGGGCGCGTGGTGTTCCTTCTGCCCTTCGCCCACGACCACCTGCTGGTCGGCACCACCGACACCGACTATCGCGGTGACCCGGCGCGCTGCAGCGGGTCCCTGCGGAGGTGACGTACCTGTGTGATGCGGCCAATCGCTACCTGCGTGATCCCATCGCAGCGGAGGAGGTGGCCTGGCGGTTCGCTGGCGTACGCCCGTTGCTGGCCGATCCCGATCCGCGTGCGGCACGACTCAGCCGTGATTACCGCCTGCAGTTGCAGTCCCACCCGGCACCGGCGCTGCACGTGCTGGGAGGCAAGCTCACCACCTACCGGG
Source organism: Stenotrophomonas thermophila (assembly GCF_001499715.1). NCBI lineage: Bacteria > Pseudomonadati > Pseudomonadota > Gammaproteobacteria > Lysobacterales > Lysobacteraceae > Stenotrophomonas > Stenotrophomonas thermophila. Next base: position 3,014 of record NZ_CVIW01000001.1, read on the forward strand.
TGCTGGCCGAGGAAGCGCTGGAGCTGCTGCGGCCGGCGCTGCCGCAGATGGGCCCGGCGTGGACGGCAGGCGGAGACCCGCTGCCTGGCAGCGACTGGGGCGACGCCACGCAGGCGTGCTCGCGCCTGCAGTTGCTGGCACCGTGGTTGCCCGAGGAAATCGCACGCCGCTGGGCCGACGCCTACGGCAGCCGCAGCGCGGAGCTGCTGCATGGCCTGCAGGGTGTGAACGATCTTGGCGAAGACTTTGGCGGCGGCCTGCACGCGCGGGAAGTCGCTTTCCTGCGTGAGCGCGAACGGGCCTCGAATGCCGAGGACGTGCTGTGGCGGCGGAGCAAGCTGGGGTTGCGGCTGGATGCGGCGCAGGTGGCGCGGCTGCAGGCGTGGATGGGGCAAGCCAGCGTGTAGAGCCGGGCCATGCTCGGTTGCATCCGCACAACACAGCCGAGCATGGCCCGGCTCTGCAGGAAGCTGAGGTACCTTACCCCGACCGCTCTACCGGAGACGCTGCATGACGCCCCGCTACGTGCTGGCCATCGACCAGGGCACCACCAGTTCGCGCGCGATCCTGTTCGACCGTGCCGGCGACATCGTCGGCAGTGCACAGCGCGAATTCGCACAGATCTTCCCCCAGCCCGGCTGGGTCGAGCATGACCCGCGCGAGATCCTTACCAGCGTCTACGCCACGCTGACCGAACTGCTCAGCCGCGAACAGATCGATCCGCGCCATATTGCTGCGCTGGGCATCACCAACCAGCGCGAAACCACCGTGGTCTGGGACCGCGCCAGCGGCCAGCCCATCCATAATGCGATCGTCTGGCAATCGCGGCAGAGCCACGCCATCTGCGAGCGGCTGAAGTCCGACGGGCATGAAGCGCTGGCCCGCGAGCGGACCGGCCTGCTGATCGACGCCTATTTCTCCGCGACCAAGGTGCGCTGGATCCTCGACCACGTGGAAGGTGCGCAGCAGCGCGCCGAGCGTGGCGAGCTCCTGTTCGGCACCATCGACAGCTGGCTGGTGTGAACCTCAGCGGTGGCCAGGCGCACGTGACCGATTACAGCAATGCCGCGCGCACCCTGCTGTTCAACATCCACACGCTGGACTGGGATGAAGACCTGCTGGCGCTGCTGGACATCCCGCGCGCGATGCTGCCGCAGGTGCGCGACTCCAGTGCGGTGTACGCACACACCCGGCCGCAGTTCTTCTTCGACCACCCGATCCCGATCGCCGGCATCGCCGGTGACCAGCAGGCGGCGCTGTTCGGCCAGGCCTGCTTCCAGCCGGGCATGGTCAAGAACACCTACGGCACCGGTTGCTTCATGCTGATGCACACCGGCACGCAGGCGGTACGCTCGCGCAACGGCCTGCTGACCACCATCGCCTGGGGACTGGACGGGCGCGTCGAATATGCGCTGGAGGGGTCGATCTTCGTCGCCGGTTCTGTCGTGCAGTGGCTGCGCGATGGGCTGCGCATGATCGAACGCGCCGGTGACAGCCAAGCGCTGGCCGCACAGGTACCCGACAGTGGCGGCGCCTACCTGGTGCCGGCGTTTGTCGGCCTGGGTGCGCCCTATTGGCGCAGTGATGTGCGCGGTGCGATGTTTGGATTGACCCGTGGCACGCGCAAGGCGCACTTCGTGCGCGCCGCGCTGGAAGCGATGGCCTACCAGACCCGCGACGTGCTCGATGCAATGCAGTCCGATGCCGGTATCGCGCTGACCGAACTGCGCGCCGATGGCGGTGCGATCGGCAACGACTTCCTGGCCAGCTTCCAGGCAGACATCCTCGGTGTGCCGCTGCTGCGGCCGCGGTTGACCGAAACCACCGCGCTCGGTGCGGCCTATCTGGCCGGCCTGGCCGTCGGGTTCTGGTCCAGCCGCGAACAGATCGCCGCGCAGTGGGGCCTGGACCGGCGCTTCGAGCCACAGATAGACGTGGCCCGGCGCGAGAAGCTGTATGCGGGATGGCAGCAGGCGGTTGCCGCCACCCTCGCCTTCCACGTGGATTGAAGGTAGTGCCGGCCGCTGGCCGGCAACCCCATGATCTCTGGTGGCGTTTGCAGATTGCCGGCCAGCGGCCGGCACTACCACACGGTCAGTACACGGTCAGAACGCCGGCAGCACCGCGCCCTTGTACTTGGTCTCGATGAAGGCCTTCACCTGCGGACTGGTCAGGGCCTTGGCCAGTTTCTGCACACGGGCGTCGTCCTTGTTGTCCGGGCGCGCGACCAGGAAGTTCACGTAGGGCGAATCCTTGCTCTCGATCGCCAGAGCGTCCTTGGTCGGGTTGAGGCCGGCATCCAGCGCGTAGTTGGTGTTGATCAGTGCCAGGTCCACCTGGTCCAGCACGCGCGGCAGCATCGCCGAGTCGAGTTCGCGGAACTTCAGGTTCTTCGGGTTGGCGGTGATGTCACGCAGGGTCGACAGCGCGTTGGCCGGATCCTTCAGCTCGATCACGCCGGCCTTGTGCAGCAGGATCAGCGCGCGGCTGTTGTTGCTCGGGTCGTTCGGGATCACCACATCTGCGCCTTCGCGCAGCTCGGCCAGCGACTTGACCTTGCGCGAATAGGCGCCGAACGGCTCGATGTGCACGCCGATCACCTTCACCAGATCGGTCTTGCGATCGCGGTTGTAGGCATCCAGGTACGGCTCGGTCTGGAAGTAGTTGGCGTCCACCTGCTTCTGCACCAGCTGGTCGTTGGGCTGCACGTAGTCATTGAACACGCGCACGTCCAGGTCCACGCCTTCCTGCTTGAGGATCGGCTTGACCACCTCGAGGATCTCGGCATGCGGCACGGCCGTGGCGGCCACCACCAGCTTCTGCGAGGGCTCGCCGGACGTGCCGCAGGCGGTCAGGGCCAGCGCAGCGGCGAGCAGGGGCAGCAACAGGGTCTTCTTCATGGGCGGAAGGGTTCTCGGGGGGAATGTCAGGAGTTGTCGTAGTTGCTCAGGGCGAGCTCAAGCAGCGCCTTGGCCTGCTCGCGCAGCATGATCGGCTCGATGATCTCGGCATCCGAACCATAGTGCAGCACGTCCATCAGCAGCTCGCGCGAGACGCTGTACGGCACCTTCAGTTCGTAGCGGCCATCGGCCAGGAAGCGGCCCTGCTGCTTGGAATGCCAGTGCTCGTCGGCCACCCAGCGCGCGGCCTTGGCGCTGAACAGGATGGTCGCCCAGCCCTTCGGCGCACCCGAAAAAATGCCATAGCTGGCGCCGAGCTGCTCGTCCAGCTCGCTGTCGGCGACATCGCGGGCGGTGCTGTCGATCACCCGTGCCTTGTGGATGCGGTCCACGGCGAAACTGCGCAGCGCCTCGCGGTCATGGTCCCAGGCATCCAGGTACCAGTTGTCGCGATAATGGGTCAGGCGCTGCGGCGAGACGGTACGCTTGGTCGGCTCGTCGGTGGAACGGGCACGGTACTCGAACGCCAGCTGGCGGCGCTCCAGCACGGCCGATGCGACGCTGCGGAAGCTGCCTTCGTCAAACTTGCGGCCACGGTGCGGAATCACCCGCACGCGGTCCACCGGCCAGCTGGACACGCCCGCCTGGGCCGCCAGCAGGCTCTCGATGCGCTGCTGCAGCGGCGCCAGCACCGAAGACAGCACGCCACCGCCGGTGCGCGCCAGCAGGTGTTGCGAAGCCAGCAGGGCATGCAGCTCCTCCGAGCTGAGCCATAGGCCAGGCAGTTCGAAGCGGTCGCTCTCGTCGGCCTGGTAACGGAAGCCTGCCTCGCCGTCGCCCTCGATCGGTGCCATCAGCGCATCGCGCAGGAAGGCCAGGTCGCGGTAGACGGTGGCACGGGAACAACCGAGCTTGTCCTGCAGGGTCGCCACCGTCACCGGATAGCGTGCGGACTTGAGCAGACGATGCAGGGCGGTGATGCGTTCGTATCGGTCCATGCCCCCGATTATGTCCGAGTCGCGGGTCTTGTGTGGGACGTTTGGGCTATCGTGGTCGCCCCCACCCCATGGAATGCCCGATGCGCCGGTTGTCTGCCCTGTCCCTGCTGGCCTGCCTGCTGCTGGCCGCCTGTGATCGCGCGCCGGCGCCGGCCAGTACCGAAGCCCCCGTGCCCGCGGCCGATCCGGCCCAGGTCGTACTGGGCGCCAGCCAACGCTTTGCGGCCCTGCGCAGCTTCCACGCCGAACTGGAGGTGCTGGGCGCGCCGCAGCGGGTACGCAGCGCCATGGACTTCGTCGCCCCCGACCGCTTCCGGGTGGAGACGCCGGCCGGTCCGCAGACCATCATCGGCGACACCCTGTTCCTGCAGGCCGACGGTGCGATCCGCCAGGTGCCGGCCCCGCCCGGCCTGCTCGAGCAGTGGCGCAACCCGCTGCCGGCCGACGCCCTGCCCGCCGACCTGCAGGCCGAGGACCTCGGCAGCCAGGCGCTGGACGGGGTCGAGACCCGTCACTACCGACTGCGCGGCAGCCAGCCCGGTGAACGCCTGGAGTACTGGGTGGATGCCCAGGGCCTGCCACGCCAGATCGTGCGCAGCGGCAGCAGCAATGGCCGCAGTTTCCAGCTGCGGCTGCGCTATTCGCGCTTCAACGACCCGGCGTTGCGCGTCAATCTGCCCTGAATGGGCGGTCGCGGCAACGTCTGCTGAAGCGGGCGTTTGGATCGATTCGGACCGCCATCACGCTTCCAGTATCATCACCGGCTGTCAACCGCTTCGGAGTAGTCCCGATGTTCCTGCGCGTGTCCCTGCTGATCCCCCTGCTGCTGTGCGCGCCGCTCGCGTACGCACAGGATGCCTCCGAACTGGCGGCGATGTCTTCGCCGTGGAGCGGCAGTGGCGGCGAGCTCGGCTTCGCTTCGGCACGCGGCAACAGCAGCACCGAGAGCTTCAACGGCCGCCTGCGCCTTCGCTACACCGACGGCGACTGGGTTCACAGCATGGACCTGGCCGGCCTGCGCTCCAGCTCCAAGGTGACCGAGACCCGCGATGACGGCACCACCACCCGCCGCAACAACACCACGGCCAATCGCTACACCGGCAGTGCCGGCAGCGCGCTGCAGCTGGGCGAGCACCGCCAGCTGACGGCCACGGTGCGTACCGAGCGCGACGACTTCGCCACCTACGACCGCCAGAGCTCGTTCGGCCTGGGTTACGGCACCCGCCTGTGGAACACCGAGCGCTTCTCGTTCGACGCGCAGATCGGTCCCGGTGTGCGCCGCACCCACAGCACCGAGGACGACCGCACCCGCACCGGCATGATCGGCCGCGGCCTGTTCGACATGAAGTACTCGCTGACCGACAACACCGATCTGGTGAACACGCTGCTGGTCGAGTCCGGTTCGTACAACACCTTCGGCCAGAACGACTTCGGCGTCTCGGTGAGCATGAACGAGCACTTGGCGCTGAAGGCCGGCTGGCAGGCGCGTTACAACAGCGACGTCGCTGTCGACAAGCGCAAGACCGATACGCTGACCACGATGAACGTGGTCTACAAGTTCAAATAAGCAGAACGGGCCGCTGGCCGGCAACTGCATTCAATCGGGGCACGAGGTTGCCGGCCAGCGGCCGGCACTACCTGCGATGGTTCAGACGTTCAGCAGTTCGCCGGCACCGGCATCCAGCAGCATGTTCGCCACGCGCTGGCCCAGCGCTTCCGGGGCATTGGCCGGGCCCACCGCCTCGGCACGCACCGCACGGCCATCGCTGGCGCTGCCAACCAGCCCCTGCAGGTGCAGGTCGTCGCCCTGCCACTGCGCGATGGCCGCCACCGGCACATGGCAGCTGCCATGCAGCGCACGGTTCATTGCCCGCTCGGCTTCCACGCAGGCACGGGTAGCCGCGTCATCAAGCTGGCCGAACAGCGCCCTCAGGTGCGCATTGCCGCCATCGCACTCCACCGCCACCGCGCCCTGCGCCGGGGCCGGCAACCACTGCGGCGGCTGCAGGCGCGCGACGATGCGCTCACCCAGGCCCAGACGCTCCAGGCCGGCCACGGCCAGCACGATGGCGTCGTAGCCACCATTGTCGAGCTTGGCCAGGCGGGTGTTGACGTTGCCGCGCAGGTCCAGCAGTTCCAGGTCCGGGCGCAGCGCGCGCAGCTGCGCCTGGCGACGCAGCGACGAGGTCCCGACCCGCGCACCGATCGGCAGCGCGTCCAGCGAGGCGTACAGGTTGGAGACGAAGCCATCGGCCGGATCGTGTCGGGGCAGGATTGCCGGCAGCGCGAAGGGCTCGTCCAGTTCCATCGGCACGTCCTTCAAAGAATGCACGGCGCAGTCGGCCTCACCGCGCAGCATGGCCAGCTCCAGTTCCTTCAGGAACAGGCCCTTGCCACCGATCGCGGCCAGCGAGCGGTCGAGCACCTCGTCACCGCGGGTGCTCATCGGCACCAGTTCCACATGCAGGCCGGGATGGGCCTGGCGCAGGCGGTCGGCGACGTGTTCGCTCTGCCAGAGGGCGAGCGGGCTCTTGCGGGTGGCGATGCGGACGGTTTCCATCCGGTCATTATCGCGCCTCCGGCGCGGATACGGCCAACGGCGGAGCCCCTCGTGGCTGGAGCGAACTGCTGGATCATTGCACTAGGCCGGGCGGGGCGGGTTCGCGGGGGACGCCGTGAATCCGTCCGTGGAGGCTTGGCCGCGGCATCCATGCCGCGGACACCCCCGCGAACCCGCCCCGCCCGGCCTCTGACAGTTTCCGTGTGCATCAGCCACGGAAGATCAAAAGAAAGAATCAAAAGCCGATTGCTTCCGGGGTCAGATCCCTTTTCCGCAGGAAAAGGGATCTGACCCCTCTTTCCCCACCCGATAACAACAATGCCTTTGCCGTCCGACGCGGGAAAAACGAGAGGGTTGGGCCGGGGTGGGGTGGCGGGACCGTTGGCGCCATGGATGGCGCCATCGAGCTACAGGGATGTACTTGCAGCGTGTCCCGCCACCCCACCCCGGCCCGACCCAGTACGTAGCACCAACGAGCCGACCAACCGCCGTTGCAGTTGCCGTTGCAGTTGCCGTTGCAGTTGCCGTTGCAGTTGCCGTTGCTCCAGACGTTGCTCGTAAGCAGTCGCGGCCGCAGGCCGCGCGGACCACTCACAGATGCCGCAGTTCCTGCTTCAGCGTCGCCACGCAGCGGCGGCTGACTTCCAGCGGTTGCTTGCCATGGCGCAGCATCGCCTGCACCTGGCCGCCCGTGCCACGACGCAGCTCCACCAGCTCATGGCGTGCCACCAGGCAGTTGCGATGGATGCGGATGAAGCGGCTGGCGAACTCCTCTTCCAGCGACTTCAGTGACTCTTCGATCAAGTCTTCTCCACGTGCGTGGTGCACCACCACGTACTTCTCTTCGGCCTGCAGGTAGTGGATGTCGTCCAGCGGAATCAGGCGCAGGCTGCCGCGCAGGCGTGCGCACAGCATGCTCCGTGCCTGTTGCCCACGACGGTCCTGCGGCTGGCCATCACGGCCGGCCAGGAACGTGCGTGCGCGTGCAATCGCCGCCGCCAGGCGTTCGGCGCGCACTGGTTTCATCAGATAGTCGATCGCCGCAGCCTCGAACGCCGACAGCGCATGCGCATCGTAGGCGGTGCAGAACACCACCGCCGGCCGGGGTTCGAAGCTGGCCAGATGACGGGCCGCTTCCAGGCCATCCAGCCCGGGCATGGCGATATCCAGAAGGACCAGGTCCGGCTGCAGCTCCGCGCACGCGTGCAGGGCCTGCTCGCCGTTACCGGCCTCGGCCACCACGACCACGCCGTCCTGCGCGGCCAACAGGCTGCGCAGGCGCTCGCGCGCCAGCGGTTCGTCATCGGCGATGACTACCCTCACGATCGCTCCCTCACTGGATCGGCACTGTCACCTGGCAGGCATAGTAGCCCTCGCTCCAGCCAGCCGTCATCCGCGCGGCGCTGCCGAAACGCCAGGCCAGCCGATGGCCGATGCTGTGCTGGGCATGGCCGGCACCGCGCGCCAGGGCCAGTCCGGGCGCCTGCGGGTCGGGCGCCGGGTTGCGCACGCAGATCTGCAGCTCGTTGCCCTCGCGCACCAGCTGCAGCTCGATGGTGCCGCCCTCGGGCAGCCGCGAGATGCCATGCAGCACGGCGTTCTCCACCAGCGGCTGCAGTACCAGGCGAGGCAGGGGAAGATTCCAGGGCAGCGGCTCATCGCGCTGCCAGCGCACCTGCAGACGCTCGCCCAGGCGCAGTGATTCAATCGACAGGTAGCGCTCGGCCAGCTCGCATTCGTCACGCAGGGTGGAATCGCCCTCGCCCGCGCCTAGGGCAGCACGGAACAGATCGGACAGGTCCAGCACCGCACGCTCGGCCACCGCCGGATCGCGATGCAGCAGGCTGGCGATCAGGTTCATGCTGTTGAACAGGAAATGGGGGCGGATCCGCGCCTGCAGCGCATCGGCCTGTGCGCGTGCGTTGGCCTGCACCTGCGCGGCCCAGCGGTCACTCACGTAGAAATAGCGCAGGGCCAGCGCGGTGATCAGCGCGGTGGTGGCCGCGCTGCCCAGCGTGAAGCGCCAGAAGCTGATGCCGCGGGCGAAGTTGTCGCCCAGCACCGCGTACAGCGCATGCACGATGCCGGCGCAGACCACGGCGATCAGTGTCGCCAGTGCGATGGCCGCCACAGCCCCAAGCACCTGCGGCAGCCTCGACAGCGCCTGCCGCAGCAGGCACAGGCTGGCGGTCACCGCCAGCGCAAGCCACAACGCGAAGCCGCTGGCCGACAGCAGTTCGCCGAAGGTCCAGTGACGGCTACCGTCGGGCGCCAGCGCCAGTACCACCACCACCAGCTCGGCCAGGCCGAGCATCGCCGCCAGCCGCGGCAGGCGGCACAGTTCCGGCATCCACGGCGGGGCGCTGGCCGGTGACATGGCTCAGGCAGCGCCCAGGCGTTCCTGCAACCAGTCACCCAGCGCCTGGATTTCTTCGGCGCAGACCTGGTGGGCCATCGGATAGCTGTGCCACTCCACCTCCAGGCCCATCGCCTGCAGGGCCTGCGCGCTGTGTACGGCCACCGCCTGCGGAATCACCGGGTCGTTGCTGCCATGGGCCATGAACACCGGCACCTGCACCGCACCGTCAGCGCACTTGGCGCTCTCGGCCTCGGGCAGGTAGGTGGACAGTGCAATCAGGCCGGCCAGTGGCGCCGTGCGTGACAGTGCGGCGGTCAGGATGATCGCGCCACCCTGCGAGAAACCGGCCAGGAAGATCTTCTCCGGAGCGATGCCGCGCTCGATCTCACGCGCGATCAGCGCATCCAGCTGCAGTACCGAGTCCTGCACGCCGGCCATGTCGGCGCGCGAGCGGAAATCCATGCCGACGATGTCGTACCAGCCGCGCATCGGCACGCCGTTGTTGATCGTGATCGGCCGCACCGGCGCATGCGGGAACACGAAGCGCAGCGCTGGCCAGTGCGGACGCACCAGCTCCGGCACGATCGGCGCGAAGTCGTGACCGTCGGCGCCAAGGCCGTGCAGCCAGATCACCGACCACTGCGGCGAGGCGCCGGTTTCCTGTTCCGCCGTTTGCAGCATGATGTGGCTCCTTCAAGTTCGAGCCGCATTATGCCGCTGCCGCGGGGCGATCAGTACAGCGGCGGTTGTTCGGCCGCTTCCCGGCGCAGCTGTGCAGCGCGTACCAGCACCGGCGGCGGGATGTTCTCTTCGGGGATATCGAGCAGGCCAAGCCGATGCAGGAAGGCACCCGGCCCGCGCGATGACGTCAGCGCCACCACCGGGACCGCCAGCACCATGCCGATCACCACCGGCGCCATCCACGCGGCCAGCGACGGCGATACGGCCCAGGCCAGCACGCCCATGAAGGCACCGAATACGCCGAGGCCGCCATAGCCGCGGATCAGCGCCAGCCACGAGATACCACCGTCGTCACGCTGCTGCGCGTCCCAGCCGGAATCGCGCCCGGACAGCACTTCGGCGACGCCGCGCGACTGCACGTACATCACCACCGGCGCCATCAGCGCGGCCAGTACGGTTTCCACCAGCATCGAAACGAACGCGCGGATCGCGCCACCACAGCCACGACGGTCGACCGGCTCCAGAAGCATTGCCAGGTACCCCAGCACCTTGGGCAGCAGCAGCACGGCCATGGTGGCAGCGAACAGGCGAACCACCTGTTCTTCGTCCTGTGCGCGCCAGTAAACGCTGGGCGACAGGTGCAGCAGGGCGTTGAAATCAATGCCTTCCTGGAACAATGGAATGGCGATGCCGATCAGCATCAGCATCGCCCACATCGGCGCGGTGAAGTAATGGCCGATGCCGATCAGCATGTGCGTGCGGCTGATCCAGTGCAGGCCACGGCTGCCGACCACCTTGCCGTGTTGCAGGTTGCCCTGGCACCAGCGGCGGTCGCGCACCAGCAGGTCAGTCAGTGTCGGAGGGCCTTCCTCGTAGCTGCCACCCAGGTAGGGCACCATGTGCGCGGCCCAGCCACCACGCCGCATCAGCGCCGCTTCGACGAAGTCATGGCTGAGCACATGGCCGCCGAACGGCTTGCGTCCTGGTAGCGCTGGCAGGCCGGCGTGGTCTGCGAAGGCGCGGGTGCGGATGATGGCATTGTGGCCCCAATAGTTGCTCTCGGCGCCATGCCACCAGGCCACGCCACGCGCAATCACCGGCCCGTACACGCGGCCACCGAACTGCTGCATGCGCGCGAACAGGGTACGGCCACCGATGACCGACGGCAGGGTCTGGATCAGGCCGACGTCGGCGTTGTGTTCCATGCCGGCCACCAGGCGCACGATGCTGTCGCCGGTCATCAGGCTGTCGGCGTCCAGGATCAGCATCTGCGGGTAGGCGCCGCCGAAGCGGCGCACCCAGTCGGCGATGTTGCCGGCCTTGCGCCCGCTGTTGTCGCCACGGCGGCGGTAGAACAGCCGCACCCGGCCATCAGGTACACGCTCGCGCAGTTCGGCAAACACCTGTTCCTCGGCACCGGCGATGTCCTCGCGGCGGGTGTCGCTGAGCACGAAGAAGTCGAAGCGGTCGAGCTGGCCGGTGGCCGCCACCGACTCGTAGATCGCCTGCAGGCCCGCCAGCAGGCGGCGCGGGTCTTCGTTGTAGGTTGGCATCAGCAGCGCGGTGCGGCTGTGTACCGTAGGCAGCGGCTTGTCCGGATCGATGCCCAGCCGGTAACCCCGGTCGAACACCGCCGTCAGGAAGCCGGCCACGGCACTGGCGAACGACAGCGCAATCCAGGCGAACAGGCCGACGAACAGCACCAGCAGGCAGGCTTCAAGCACGCTGATGCCATTGGCCGACAGCACCCGCCACATCATCCGGGTAGCGATGGCGGTCATCGCCAGCGTGCCGCCGAAGATGTAGAACCGGCGCAGGCCGATCAGCCGCGGCGAGGTGCGGTGGCGTCGAACCTTCAGATGGCCCTCGCGCAGGGTCTGCTCGGGCATCTGCAACGGCGATTCCACCGGCAGCAGCGCCCAGCCGGCATCAAGCCGGGGCGTATCCGCTTCCGCATGGATGGTCTGCACCCCCATTGCCGCCTACTCCGCGCGGTCGGCACGGCCGGCCATCCCGGCCGGGCTGCATGCACCAAGGTTCCCGGCGCGCTTTCCCGGCGCCCGCACTTGTCCTGGCTGCGTCGGCCTCACGCCGCGCAGTCGCTGTCTGTCACTACCGGAACCCACACGATCTCCAACGGGGCGGAATCGAAAATGCGGCCCAGTCTAGGGCGCCGGATGTAAGCCGGGTGCGAAGGCCTACGCCGGGATTTCTCCCCATTCAGCAAACAGCAGGCGAGTCTGGCAGCCAGGTATCGGATGTCACCTCGTCGCCTCCTGTACTGGATCGTAACAAATGCGAACGGTTATCATTTCATGAACTAGGCAGGTTGCCGTTGTCCGCACGGTCAAAACCCACCCAGCTGCGCCGGTTCCAGCCCCGGCGCCGTACGCCCCATGGAAGGGAGCTGCCCGCTGTCTGCGTGCGCCTGCTGCCTCCATCGGGTCTCCCTCCTCCGATGGAAGCCATCATGCCCCTGTCCCGTTCCCGTCCCGCGCGCCCGCCGCGCACCCGCTTGGCCAGCGCCCTGGCCGCCGCCTGCCTGCTTGGCCTGCCCGGCATGGCTGCCGCAGAGGCCAGCGCCGATGCCTCCACCACGAATCTGGATACCGTGGTGGTTACCGCCTCGGGCAACCAGCAATGGATCAAGGATGCCCCGGCCAGCATCAGCGTAATCAGCCGCGAGGACATCGAACGTCAGCCGGTGCACGACCTGGCCACCCTGCTCAGCCGTGTGCCGGGCGTGACCGGTGGCCTCAGCGCGGTCGGCGAGCAGTCCAAGATCAAGCTGCGCGGCATGCCGTCCAACTACACGCTGGTGCTGGTGGACGGCAAGCGCATGGGCAGCTCGGCGTCGACCAACTACCGCCCCGACCTCGGCCGTCAGGATCTGAACTGGATCCCGCCGGAGCAGATCGAACGCATCGAAGTGGTGCGCGGGCCGATGTCGTCGCTGTATGGCTCCGATGCAATGGGCGGGGTGATCAACATCATCACCAAGCGCATCGGTGATGACTGGAGCGGCAGCGCCACCCACAGCTACACCCGCCCCGCTGACGGCAAGCGCGGCGATACCCAGCAGATCGGCGCAACGTTCTCCGGCCCGCTCGGCGAGCGCTTTGGCCTGCGCATCGGCGCCAACAGCATGCGCCGCGATTCGGACCGCTCCAACGGCGGTGTCTACGGCAACGCCTATGCCGGCGAGAAGGACCGCAATGTCGACGCGCTGCTGCAGTGGAACCTGAGCGACGCACAGGCGCTGTCGCTGGAAGCCGGCCATGGCGTGCAGCAGGCCTTCATCGATGCGTCGCTGGAAAAGCAGGATGAAAGCGCGTGGGGTGCCAGTGAGCTCAAGCGCAGCTCGCTGGCGCTCAACCACGATGGCAAGTGGAGCTTCGGCAATTCGAAGATCAGTGCGTACTGGACCGAGTACAGGAACAACATCGGTGCTACCGGCCGTTCCGAAGCAACAGATACGATCATCGAGGGCAACCTGACCACGCCGTTCACCCTCGGCGTTGAACACCAGTTTGCCGTGGGCGGCCAGTGGAAGCGCCAGGAACTGACCAACACCGATACCATCGGCCGCGCGCCGATCGACTATGCCGGCAATGCCGTCAGCGGTTCCGATCTGGAAGTGGATATCTGGGCCCTGTTCGTAGAAGACGAACTGAAGCTGCACCGCACCCTGGCACTGACCGTGGGCGCGCGCCTGGACCACCATGAGAAGTTCGGTGGCCACGTCAGCCCGCGCGCCTACCTGGTCTGGCATCCGGCCGAGCAATGGACCATCCGCGGTGGCGTTTCCAAGGGCTTCCGCGCGCCCAGCCTGACCGAGAACTCGCCCAGCGCCGCCACCCAGTCCGGGGGCCGTGGCTGCACCTCGCTGATCCCGCTGGGCTATACCCGCGGCGGCTGCTACATGGCCGGAAACCCGGACCTGGACCCGGAAACCAGCACCAACCGCGAGATCGGCATCAGCTTTGACAACGACCTGGTCGATGCCGGCCTGACCTACTTCCACACCGACTTCAGGAACAAGATCGAGTACGCACCGCTGGGCAGGTTCAACGGCATCTGGTGGACACGGATGAGCAACGTGCAGCGCGCACGCACCAGCGGCATGGAAGGCAACCTCAATTTCCGCTTCGGCGAGCACTGGCGCTGGCGCACCTCGGCAACCTGGATGAAGGAAGCCAGGAACCTGACTACCGGCCGCAACCTGATCGATACGCCGGAATTCTCCGGCTATTCGTCGCTGGACTGGACGCCCAACACGGTGTTTTCCAGCAGCCTGTCGGCGCAGTACACCGGCAGGCAGACCGGCACGGCGACGACCTTCCTCAAGGCCTACACGCTGTATGACCTGACCACAGCGCTTAACGTCAACGAGGTGCTGACCCTGCGCGGTGGCATCAGCAACCTGGCCGACAAGACGCTGTATGCCGAAGGCTCCACCGACTACTTCGTCGCTGGGCGCAGCTACTTCCTCAGCATGACCGCACGGTTCTGAGCCCCGCGCGCGCCATGATCGCGCTGGCGTGATGCCAGCGCGATCAACGGTGGCGGATTACTCGCTTTCCAGCGCGGCCGGCGCCGCGTCCCGCGTGGCGGTCGTGCGCGCACGGTCCATCGCCACCGCCAGTTGCTGGCGCGCGAGCAGTTGTTGTGCCTGCACCACTTCAGGTGTCGGCAGGAGCACCGGCCCCGGTGCGTTTTCCGGTGTAGCAGCTGTGGTCATGCAACCTCCATGGACATCCCGCCGCCGCCGGGGTCAACCGCGGCGGCAGCGGAACTGCGCACCCTAACCTAAAAACAAGGCGGGCGGGTGACGGTGCGGCGCCGGGCCGCAGCCGTCGGAACAAGGCAGGCGTCACATTTTTGACGGCAGCGCTTGGATCCTGAATAGGACTTGTCCTATCATGAAAACGTTTTCTCACAGGGATGTTTCCCCAATGAATACCACTGACCTGTCCCAGTTCAGCCCGAAGTGGCAGTTCCGCTTCAACTTCTTCCGCCAGCACGGCGCCCCCAAGAACCCCGGCTTCAAGCAGGCTTGGAAGGCGCTGTCCTTTGGTGACCGCCTGAAGATCAACCTGAACTTCTTCGCGCTGTTCTTCGGCGCCATCTACCTGCTGATCCTTGGCATGTGGCGCAAGGCACTGGTGGTGATCGGCATCAACATCGTGCTGGCCATCATCACCATGTTCCTTCCCGACGTTGTCGGGCGCATGCTGTTCATCGCCATGAACCTGCTGGTCGCCTCCAGCACCAACTACAGCTACTACCTGGAGAAGGTGGAAGGGCGCACCAGCTGGAACCCGTTTGAAGGCATGTTCTGAGCCATCAGACCTGCGCAGGGATGCGCGGCAAGGATGCAAGCGACGCCCGGCCCCCGCCGGGCGTCTTCGTTTTCTGGCTCAGGCCGCGCGGCGTGCCGCGGCCATCGGCCCGGCCTGCAGGCGGAAGCGCGACACCGCCACCGCCAGCTGCTCGGCCTGTTCCTCCATCGCGCGGGCTGCTGCACTGGCTTCCTCCACCAGTGCAGCATTCTGCTGGGTGGTTTCGTCCATCTGCACCACGGTCTGGTTGACCTGCTCGATGCCGGCCGACTGTTCGCGCGAGGCGGCCGAGATCTCGGCCATGATCTCATTGACGCGGCCGACCTGACCGACGATGTCCTGCATGGTGCGTCCGGCACCGTGCACCAGCTGCGCACCGGCTCCGACCTGTGCCACCGAAGCGTCGATCAGCTCCTTGATCTCCTTGGCGGCACCCGCTGAGCGCTGCGCCAGCGCACGGACTTCGCTGGCGACCACGGCGAAGCCACGGCCCTGCTCGCCGGCGCGCGCGGCTTCCACCGCCGCGTTCAATGCCAGGATGTTGGTCTGGAACGCAATGCCATCGATCACCGAGATGATCTCGGCGATGCGCTGCGACGAGGCTTCGATCTGCTGCATCGTCTGCACCACCTGGCTGACCACCTCGCCCCCTTCGCTGGCCACGCCCGCTGCGGAACCGGCCAGCATGTTGGCCTGCAGCGCGTGGTCGGCATTCTGGCGCACGGTGGAGGTCAGTTCCTCCATCGACGCGGCGGTTTCTTCCAGGTTGGCGGCCTGCTGTTCGGTGCGGCGCGACAGGTCGCTGTTGCCGGCCGCGATCTCGCCAGCGGCCAGGCGGATGCTGGCCGCCGACTGCTGGATCTGTCCGACGATCTGAGTCAGCTGCTGCACGGTGCTGTTGGCATCGTCGCGCATCACCGCGAACACCCCGTGGAACTCACCCTGCATGCGCGCAGTGAGGTCGCCGGCGGCGATCGCGCGCAGCAGCGTAGACAGTGCAGCCAGGTTGTGGTCGCTGACCTGCATCATTGTGTTCAGGGTCTCCACCATGCGGCGGAAATCATGCTCGAAGCGCAGCGCATCACCACGCACGGCGAAATCGCCGGCAGCGGCGGCGGCGGCCAGCTGCTGGATCTGCTCGTTGATCGCGGCCAGGTTGCCCTTGGTGGTTGCCATCGCGGCGGTGAATGCCGCCTTCTCGCCCGGCAGCGCTTCCATGTCCACGCTGAGGTCGCCCACGGCGTAGCGCTGCATCACTTCGACCAGGCGCTGGGTGACCGCATTGCTGGAGGCCACCAGCTGGTTGCTGTCGGCCACCATGCGGCCGTACTCGCCCGGGAACGCCGCAGCATCCATGCGGTAGCTGAGTTCCCCGGCATCGTGGCGGCGCGCCATTTCGGCCTGCGCAGCCATCACTGACTGCAACTGCCCACGCATGCCCTGCATCGCGTCCAGCAGGCGCCCCACTTCGTCGTTGCTGCGCGCCGGCAGCGTGCTGTCCAGCTTGCCGGCGGCGACATCACCGGCCACGCGCACCGCTTCGGCCAACGGACGGATCGCCAGGCGGCGCAGCAGTACATGGACACCGGCGCTGAGGCTCAGCGCGGCGATCACGCCGACCAGCAGGGTCAGCCACAGCAGCTGGCGTGCCTCAGCCACGATCACCGCGTGCGGCATCACCACGCCCAAGGCAAAACGCTGCGGCGCGTCGCCGACCCGCAGCGGTACATACACCCGCACATTGCCGGCCGCATCCGGAGTGAAGGCCTCGAACGGACGGTCGGCGGCAATGTCGGCCAGCATGCTGCGGGTCTGCGCGTCGCTGCGCGGCTTGCCGATCTCGGCGGCATTGGCCGAGGCCAGCACCACACCCTTCGGCGACAGCAGTTCGACACGACCGGCCCCCATCGGCTTCAGCGTGGCCAGGTGCTTCTGCAACGCCGCCAGCGAGAAGTCCACGGTGAACACGCCCAGGAATCTGCCGTTCTCGATGATCGGCGTGCTCAGGGTGCTCATGAGCACCTTCTGGCCGGCGATGTCATAGGCGTAGGGTTCGCTGACCTTGGGCAGCTTGTCACGGCTGGGCCCCATGTACCAGTCGCCTGATCCGCTGGCGGTCTCGGTGTAATCGGTCATCACCGACTGCTGCGGCTTGCCGTCCTGCCAGGCCCAGTAGCTCATGTAACGGCCGGTGGCATCGTGTGCTTCGGTATTGACGAACTCCGCATCCTTGCCGTCGAAGGCATCGGCCTCCCACATGGTGCTCTTGCCGAGCCATTGCGGATGAGCACGCAGCTGTTCGCCGAGCACCGCCGCCAGGCTGGCGCGGTCGGGCACGTCGCCACGGGCACGCTGGGCCAGCACGCTTTCAACCATGGCATCGTTGCTGGCAAAGGCGGTGCCCAGATCAGCCGCCACCTGGCGCGCCTCGGCGTTGGCCTCGCTGGTCATGGTCTGGCGCGAGGCGCTGATCAGACTGGCGCTGGCCTGCCGGTAGATCAGGAACGCGGTCAGGCCGAAGCACAGCAGCGCGATCACAGCGGTGCCCAGCATCAGCTTGTGGGCGATGCTGCCCGGGCGATGGGCAGTGGCGGAGCGGGAAGAGGGCATGGGAGGGTCCGCAAGGCAATTCAGGACGACCGGCGTCACGAGGACACCGCGCAGGCGCGCGATCCGTCGCGCAGGCCACCGGCCGCCGGGCCGCGCCCGGTGCACGAGGCACACCGGATTTAGCGGCCGGCCGCCATCGAGATTGAGGCCAGCGGCCTGCACATTCCTGAACCTGCTCAGGGTGGGCTCGGTGCCCCGCCCCCTGCGACCATCTCATTCGGCGACCCGATCCTTGATCCACTCCGCCCTTGGCAGCACCTCGATGCTGCCGGCGGCGTACTGCTGCAGCACGTCGTCCGGGCCGAAGCGCGGCTGCCAGCCCAGCACGCTGCGCAGGCGGGCACTGTCGTAGACGCGATCGATGCTCAACGGCAGCGGCCAGCCCCGTCGTTCGAACTCGGCCAGCAGCTGTGGCGCGCGGCGTGCCAGCACGCTGCGCGGGTGGGTGGCCAGCTCCAGGCAATCCTCACGCCGGAACGGCGTCGGAGCGCACGCGATGTAACGCGCGAAAGCGGCGCCTTCGTCCAGCAGCAGTGCAGCATGCGCGCTGGCTCCATCACGTGCGTCGATACCGCGGTGCAGGCGGAACATCGCCATGCGTTCGGGCGGCTCGGGGAAGCAGCGGGCCATGCGCAGCACGCGCACGCTGAAGGCCGGCGCCGCAGCGGCTTCGGCCAGTGCTTCGGCCTGCAGCTTGGTGCGGTGGTAGATCGTGCGCGGCAACGGCTCGGTGTCTTCATCGATCCAACGGCAGCCACCGGCGACCACAGCGTGGCCGTACAGCGCGGTTGTACTGGTCAGCACGAATCGCCGCGCCCCGGCTTCGCGTGCGGCCTGCAGCAGGTGCGCGGTCGCCTCCACGTTGATCTGGTGGAACACCGCGTCCGGCACCAGGCCGACATGGGGTGCGTGCAGGGCGGCGGTATGGATCACGGCGTCAACGCCCTGCACCGCCCGTGCGACAGCCTGGTGATCAGTGACATCGGCAATGATGCGGGTGGTGGCGAATGGGCTGCGATCCAGCCCCACCACTTCGTGGGAGGCCGCCAATGCGCCGAAGATCGCGCGCCCGATCCGCCCGGAACTGCCGGTCAGCAGAATCTTCATTGAGTCCATTCACTCGAAGCGCCCGGGAACTACCGGGATGCTTCGATTCTAGGCACGCTGCATGTCGTCTGCGATAGGGCGCAATTGCAATTGTGCGTTCATTCCCGCGAGGCCGATCGGGCCAGCAGCTGCCGCGCGACGAACAGCGGATCGTCACCGCCTGCCGCGTCGGGCGTGACACCGGTGCGTTCCCAGTTGGTTCCGGTATGTAGATTGATCGGCTGCCGATCGGGAATGCTGATCTGATAGCCATCCGGCAGCAGCACAGGATCATCGACCATGTGTGCAGCGCCGCCGCTGCGCGTGCCGACAATGCGTGCACGGCCCAGCGCCTGCAGCGAGTAGGCGACGAACTCGGCAGCCGACGCGGTGCGGCGATCGATCAGCACGACCAGCGGCTTCAGGTAAGTGGGCAGGCTTGCCGGCGGCAGTGGTGCCAGCGTGCGCCGCCCGCGCTGGTCCAACTGCTGCACCGCTTCGATCTTCGCGTCCAACAGCGTGCGCACCAGCAGGTCGGCACTGCCGTCATCCCCGCCGCCGTTCTGGCGCAGATCCAACACCAGGCCATCGGTGTCGGCCAGCAGCTCGAGGGCGGCGGCGAGTTTCGGCCGGGCCAGATCCAGCGGATAGAATGTACTCAGCCGCAGGTAACCGATGTTGCCCTCCAGCACCCGTACCTCGCGCACGCCAGCGCCATTGCTGCGCGCATCCGCGCGCCATGCCATCAGCCAGTCGTCCTGGCCGGCCGTTGCGTCCACGCGCTCTACATGGAAGTGGCCATCGAACGTGTCCAGGTCCTGGTTCAGGCGTGCGCTGAAAGCCTTCGGATCCGAGCAGCTGTCCACATAGCGCTGCTGGGTGGACCAGCCGCGCACGGCTTCGGCAATGCGTGCGCCTTCGGCCGCATCCAGGTACTGCGCCTCTATCGCCGTGGCCGCTGCCTGCAGCACGGCGTCCTGCGCCGGGCAGGCGGCCGCCAGCAACGCGCCAAGCATCCACGAAACCGTCATGATCGCCTCCGTCGCCTTGATGATATATAAGTGCTTATATATCATTGTCATCATGGATCTCCAACGTGCAACTCTGGGAACGCTGCTGCGTGCCCTGCTCGACCAGCTCGACCCGGCGGTCGAGCAGGCCTACCGGGATCTGCAACTGGACTACCGGCCCCGCTACACCCCGGTGCTGCGCACGCTGATGGTGCAGGGCCCCTGCCGCATCAAGGATCTGGCACTGGCCTGCGGGCTCAGCCACTCCGCGCTCAGCCAGACGGTTTCAGCGATGGTGCGCGACGGCTGGCTGCACGCTGCGGTGGGCGAGGACAGCCGCGAACGCATCCTGCAGTTGAGCCCGCACGCCCTGCAGGCATTGCCGGCGTTGCAGGCGCAGTGGCAGGCGACGGCGCTAGCGGCCAGCAGTCTCGACGCCGATCTTGGACAGTCGTTGGAACAGGTGCTGCGTGAGGCATTGAAGGCGCTGGAGCAACGACCGTTCGCGCAACGCCTGCGCGACGCCCGCCTGCGCTGATGCAGTGCGTCGGCGACACCCCGCGTGTTCGCCGGTGGTGGTGGTCCTGGCATTCGCCTGAATGGCGGACTCATCAACCACGTGCGCATGCCGGGTGAAGACCACGGCGGGGATGGCGACCTCGGCTTAGCACGCACTGGCCAAGCATTGGCGCTGTCGCCGCCCACGGCGCCGCCCATGCAGAAGGATACTTCCCATGACTGAGCAGAATCACCGCTCCAACCGGGGCTTCGCCTCGATGGACCAGGCCAAGCAGCGCGCGATCGCTGCCAAAGGCGGACGTGCGGCGCATGCCTCCGGCAATGCGCATGAGTTCAGCCGCGATGAGGCACGTGCGGCAGGCCGCAAGGGCGGCGAGGCGATCAGCCGTGATCGGCAGCACATGGCCGCGATCGGGCGCGAGGGTGGGCACGCGCGCCACGCCAACGCGCGCCAGCAGCAGCAGCAGCAGATCGAGCATGGTGGAGAGGCCCCACACCGCCAGCAGAAGTGATCATCACGCGGCCAGGCCGTTTCCCGTCGGCGGTGCCATCCTGCAGCCACAAGCTGGGCCGGGATACCGGCCGATCCCATCGCCCAGCCGACGCTGACGGCCGTGCCACTGCGGTACCACGTGAGCATCCGCGGCGCGGCGTGCATCGCGCCCGGTTGCGCGATGAGCGCACGCGCGTGTCCTGCCAGCCCCTGTGATATCGATTGCCACGCAGGGTCGGCCTGCCACGGGGTAGCAGGCGGCGTCGGAACCGTCCTGCTCAGGTGTGCACGAGGATGTTCAACAGCCGCCCGAATGGATCGCGGACAAAGAAGCGGCGCACGCCCCAGGGTTCATCGACCGGCCCATACTCCAGCGCGATGCCGGCCTTACGCATGCGCTCCAGCACCTGCTGCAGGTCGTCCACCTCGATCGACAGGTCCGGCACCGCGGCGCCGGAACCGCCTTCACTGGCAAAGCTGACCTGCGCCAGCGCACTGCCCTGCCCGCCATGGGTGACGATCCAGCCATGGTCCATCACCACGGGCATGCCAAGCAGCTCGCCATAGAAGGCAGCGGCCCGTTCCGGCTCAGCCGTGGCGATGTTGGCGACGACGCGTTTGACGGCCATGGCATGCTTCCGTTGGACAGGGCCCATCCAGACTGCCCGACCTTCCACGGAAACAGAAGAGCCCCGTCAGTGACAGGGCTCCCACACGGCTCAATCGGCGCGACTCACACGCCCATGCACAGATCGACCACGCAGGTGCTGTACGCCTGCTGGCATTCCCCAGCGTCGGCGCCACTGGCCAGGCACATCTGGTAGACCCGCCAGCAGGGCGCGTCGCAAGGCTCGACAGGGCCCGCCACCGCCACCGAACCGGTACACGCCAGCGCGAACAGCGCCGCCACGATCACTTTCCTGACAGTACGCATCACCATCACTCCCTGATAAGCCTGGTGAGCCCAGGCCGGCTCACGGTAGCGGGAGAGCCGGGAGGCAACGTGAACACCGGCGTCACGCCACCTTAACGCGTTCATAAAAATTCCTTCACACTACTGGGGGTGATTGGCGCGCTGCGGGGTTAACGGCGTTGTTGTCCGTCAACCAAGGAATGTTGTCCGATGAATCACCCGCAGCACGGCTGTTCGTCCCACTCCCGCTTCCCGCTGCACAGCCGCCTGGCGTTGGCCGTGGCCAGTTCGCTGTTGCTGGCTGCAGCGCTTCCCGCCATGGCCAGCGAGTCACTCGACGCTTGGCAGCAGCAGCGCCAACTGCAGGCCGCATGGGCGCAGCCCACGTCGATGGCGAGCGCGTCGGCCGGCGCCAACGCAGCGGCCGCAACACCCACGGCAGGAGCCAGCAGCACGTCGCTCCTCGGTAACGCAGGTGATCCGGCCAGTTGGCACACGGAGGAATTCAACGCCGACTGGGGCCTGGCGGCGACCCACGCCGACGACGCCTATGCGCGTGGCCTGACGGGCACCGGCATCCGCCTTGGCGTGTTCGACAGTGGCACCGGCCTGGACCATCCGGAATTCGCTGGCAAGAACCATCGCAGCATCCACATCGCCGACGTGCTCGCCGATGGCACGCGCTGCACCAACACTGCACAGCTCACTGGCCCCGGCGCCTGCTTCTCAAGTGACGGCGACGACGTGCAGGTCAGCTACGTCGGGTTCAACGCAAACGTCCCGCAGAACATCCGCGATCTGATCCTGGCGGGGCCCTATGTACAGCCCGGTATCGGCTACGAAGTGCACGGCACCCATGTTGCCGGCACCATCGCTGCCAACCGTGATGGCAACGGCATGCATGGCGTGGCCTTCGGCGCCGATCTCAGTGTGGCCCGCCTGTTCTTCAACAGCGCCAGCGAATGGCAGCGTACGGCGACCGGGTATTCCGTAGTCTCGCTGGGCAGCGTCGGGCCGGATTCGTCCGCCGTGGTCGACATGTATGCGCAGATGAATGCCCAGGGCGTGCGCGCGGTCAACCACAGCTGGGGCCTGAGCAAGGAACCCGATGCGGCGCTGATGGACCGGATCTACAACGATCCCGATTATCGCGACTACCTTGCCACTTATGCAGACGGATCACGCGCCAGGGGAATGATCCAGGTCTGGGCGGCAGGCAATTCGCCGGCGCGCGGTGCTGCGGCTCCTGTATCAGCCAGCCCGATCGCCGGCATGTACGCCACCCTGCCGCGTGCCTTCGCCGACATCGAAAAATACTGGCTCAGCGTCGTCAACGTTGGACAGGATTTCACCCTCAGCCTGACCTCCAACAAGTGCGGGCTCAGCGCCAACTGGTGCCTGGCGGCCCCGGGTTCCAACATCAACTCCACGGTCTACGGCGATGACTCCGCCGTTGCGGCGTCGTTGGGCGTTGATGCCAACGGCAACCTGTCGCTCGACGTCACCCAGCGCGTGCCAACCTACAGCTACGGGCTGCTCAGCGGCACGTCGATGGCTGCACCGCACGTCACCGGTGCGCTGGGCCTGTTGTTCGAACGCTTCCCCTATCTGGACAGCGCGCAGGTCCGCGACGTGCTGCTGACCACCGCGCGTGATCTTGGCGCACCCGGCATCGACGAGATCTACGGCTGGGGACTGATGGACCTGCGCAAGGCCATCGAAGGCTACGGCTCGCTGCGCGTGGATACCAACGTGGTGATGAACCAGAAGGCCGGTGGCCTGAAGGTGTGGGAAGGCGACGCATGGGATGACTGGACCAATGACATCGGCGGCCCCGGCAAGCTGACCAAGTCCGGCATCGGCTGGTTGCGCCTGAGCGGTGACAACAGCTTCAACGGCGCGGTACTGCAGGATGGTACGCTGGAACTGAACGGCGCCAACGCGCTTACCGCGGCGGTCGAAGTGCAGGGCGGCCAGTTCCTGCTCAACGGCAGCCTGTTCTCCACCGCACTGACCACTACCGGTGGCGTGAGTACGGTCAGCGCCAGCGCCGTGCTGAAGGACAGCAACCTGAGCGTCAACGGCGGCGTGGTGTCCTTCAACGGCACGCAGACCGGCGGCACCACCACGGTCGGTGCCAACGGCCTGCTGAAGGGTGTCGGTACGCTCGGCACCACCCAAGTCGACGGCATCATCGCGCCCGGCAATTCAATCGGCACGCTGACCATCAACGGCAACTACGTGCAGGGCGCAACCGGCGTCTATGCCGCCGAACTTGCTCCAGGCGGGCGCAGTGACCAGTTGCACGTGACCGGCACCGCCACCCTGGGCGGTACCCTGCTCGCGCTGCCGGAGCCGGGCACCTACTACCTCGGCGAGCAGTTCAATTTCATCCGCGCCGACGGCGGTCTCAACGGGCAGTTCGCGAAGACCGACTTCAGCGCGTTCTCGCCGTTCCTGCAGTTCAGCCTGGCGTACGGTGCCAACGGAGCACGCATCGACGTGGCCCGTGGTGCATCGCTGGCCAGTGCGGCCACTACGCCCAACCAGCATGCGGTTGCCGCGGCGGCCGATGGCCTGGCGATCAACCAGGGCCTGCCCAAGCCGCTGACACAGCTGTTCCCGCAGCAGGTCGGTGCCGTACTCGATGGCCTCAGCGGCGAGCTGCACGCAGCCACCTCGCTGGCGCTGGTGGAAGGCAGCCGTCATGTCCGTGACGCTGCGTTGTCACGCCGTGCCGGCGCAACCGCACCGGGATCCGATACGGGTGACGCCACCGGTGCCTGGGTGCAGGCACTGGGCGGCAACAGCAGGCTGGATGGCAACAGCAACACCGCGCGCACCGATGCCAACAGCAATGGCCTGCTGGTGGGCATCGACCGCGAGTTCGGTGGCTGGCAGGTCGGCGTGCTGGCCGGTACCGGCCGCACCGACGTGAAGCAGCTGGAGCGCCGTGCCAAGTCGAAGATCGACAACACGCACTTCGGCGCCTATGCCAGCCACGCCTGGGGCGGCTTCGGCCTGCGCGGTGGCGTCGCATGGAGCAAGCACAAGGTGAAGAGCACGCGCGATGTCGGCTTCGCCGGCTTCAGTGACAGCCTGAGCGCGCGCTACAACGCGCATGCGCGCCAAGCGTTCATCGAAGCGGGCTATCGCTTCGGCAACGCGGAAGGCGGGTTGGAGCCCTACCTGCAGGTGGCTCGCGTGGAAGTGGACCTCAAGCAGATCAACGAGCGCGGTGGCGCGGCGGCGCTGCATGGCGAGGTGGACGACACCGGCACCACCACCGCTACCGCAGGGCTGCGCTTCGACAAGGGCCTGAAGGCATCATTCCAGCAGGACAGCTGGCTGCATCTGCGCGGTGGTCTGGGCTATCGCCGCGCCTTCGGAGACCGCAGCCAGGTGGCCAACCTGGCGTTTGCCAACAGCAGCACGCCCTTTGCAGTCGAAGGCGCACCGATTGCCGAGAACGCTGTCGTGGCCGAGCTGGGCCTGTCGGCGTGGCTGACGCCGCGGCAGCAGCTGGAGCTGGGCTACAGCGGCCAGTTCGGCAGTGAAAGCCGCGACCATGGAGCCAGTGCTCGCTGGTCCATCCGCTTCTAAACACGTGTTCTCTTGACGGGTTGGGGCGGCCTTGCGGCCGCCCCTTTTTTGCCCACCCCCAGCGCTATGCGCGACGGCGCAGGGCGGCGGCACCTGCCAGGCTGACAAGTGGCAGCAGCAACCCATAGGCCACCAGCGGCCACACGGTATCGCCGGGTAGCACAAGGATCACCAGCGTGCCGATGCCTGCCACGATAAGGCTCTGCACTGCGTAGTACAGGGCCACCGCCGCACCCGACGCATCGGCGAAATCACGCAGCGCACCGTTGGCAGCCACTGAAACCACCATCACCAGCCCCACCGCGATGCCCCACATGGGCAGCACCACGCCGATCAACGAGGGACGCCACGCGGCGGCCGACGCCATCAGCAGCGCCCCGGCCACCATCACCCACAGGCCGCGCAGGAAGGTACCGCGCACGTTCCAGCGCCCAATGCACGCGTTCGCCATCCGCGCCGTGACGATCATCACCAGTGCCACCGTCGCGAAGGCCAGGCTGAACGACAGCGGCGAGTACTGCATGCGCCCGACCAGCAACCGGGGCGCGACTGAGAAGAACACGAAGAACGTGCCCATGCCCGCGCTGAAGCCCAGCGTGTAGACCCAGAACGCGCCGCTGCCGAGGATGCGTCGTGCCGCCGGTCGCGCCCCGTCATGGCACTGCGGGCGGGTTTCGTGCCAATGCCGCACCGCGCGCAGGCCGGCGATCGTGCCCAGTACGCCGAGCAGAACGAAGATCGCACGCCAGCCGACGGCACCAGCCAGCAGTGCGCCCAGAACAGGCCCCAGCGCCGGCACGAAGGCCAGCATCGAAGCGAACAACCCATACAGCGAGGCGCCTTCGGGTGTATCGGCATAGACGTCACGGACCGTGGCGAAGGTCGCCACCAATGCCGCCGACGCTCCCACCGCCTGTACGGTTCGCCAGGCCAGAAAAGCGGCGCCGCTGCCGGACAGGGCCAGCGCAAACGACGAAAGCGCGAACAGCAACGCCCCCAGCAACAGGACCGGGCGTCGCCCGATGCGGTCGGACAATGGGCCAAACAGCAACTGGCCCAGCCCGAGCGCCAGCAGGTAACTGCTCAACGTGAGCTGCACCAGCGTCGGGGATGTCTGCAGTGCCTGCGGCATCACCGGCACCACAGGAAGATAGATATCCATGGCCAGCGAGGCCAGGAGGTCGAACGGCGCCATCAGCACAATGGCCGACGGCAACGGGTGGGCCAAACGCGGGGCCTTTCGATTGAACATGGGGAGTCTCCGCCCGGAGTGATCCGGCGGCGATCCATCCACTTCGCGTGCATCGCAGGGATGATCACCGCAACAACGTCTGCATCGTTGTTGCGGCTCAGCGAACTGTCTGCGGACCGTTCCCGTTGCTCATGGTGTTGATCGTTGGCGGTGCGGAACCGGTGCAAGTGTAGCAGCGACCGGTTCAGGGTGGCCGGGGCAGCGGTGCCGCCCCGGCCGCGGCGACCCTGGGGAGTGGGCCGCCGCTGATCGTCAGGCCGCCTTCATCGCATGCTTGCGCGCGCGCATCACGTTGTGGCACTCCTGCACTTCGGGCAACAGCTGAGTGACTTCCTGGCGCACCGCCGGCGGCAGTTCATTGTCCTTCAGCACATCCTTGAACGCGCCCAGCAGGCGATCCTCGGACTCTTCCAGCTCGGCCACGTAGCCATAGTTGGTATCTCCGAACGCGGCGCGGACCTTGCCGTAGAACTGCTGCATCGAACCCACCACGGTGCCATGCTCGGCCGGCTTGCCGCCGCTGGCAGCCACCGAACCGCTCAGCGCCGCGACGATGCGGCCCTTGACGCCGGCGATACGGGTGAACAAGGCCGACAGCTCGGCATCCTTCACCTTGGTTGCGGCCTCTTCGTAGAACGACTTGCCGTCGCGGGCGATCTCGATCAGGTCGTTGAGGCGGTGTTCGATGGTGGACTGGGTGCTCATGGCCTTGCTCCTGTATCTTCGTTTCAGGGGGAGAAAAGCAGCCTCGACTGCGCTGCCTGCGGATCCACTGTGGACATGCTCGTGTGGTTCGCGGGTGAGCAGCGATTGATATGCACATCACTTCACCCAACCCGCACTGACTGCTTCACGCCACAGTGGCGCGTGGCTCACATCGAGCGGTGCTGGCCAGCCTCACCAGGGAACGAACAGGATGATCAGCACGATCACCACGACCGCGGCGAGCGCTCCCATCAGTACGTTTCTCTGGCGCCAACTGGGCTTCGGTTTTCCGGGGGTATTCATGCCTGCTACCTGTCTCTGCGGATGACCCCGGCAGACTGATGGATCGGCGGCGGTACGTGCGTGCAGGACGCGTGCAGGTGACGTGCAGGGCGCCGCCATCGATGTCGATTTCCGGGACGCCCGCTCGTCAGATCATCAAAGCCCTTCCCTCACCACGCGGACTGCTGCCATGACCGCCATCCTCACCGCCTTCGCCACCTCTCCCGACCGCGGCCAGGGCCTGGCCCGTGACATGCGCGTTCGCTGGGCGCTGGAAGAGCTGGACGTGCCCTATGACGTGCAGCTGCTCAGCTTTGCCGAGCTGAAGCAGCCCGCGCACCTGGCACGCAATCCGTTCGGGCAGATTCCCACCTGGCAGGAGGGCCACCAGGTCCTGTTTGAATCCGGCGCGATCGTCCTGCACCTGGCCGAACAACATTCCGGCCTGCTCCCGGTTGATCCGGATGCCCGCATGCGCGCGGTCATGTGGCTGTTTGCCGCACTGAACACGGTAGAGCCGCCGATTGTCGAGCGCTCCATGGCCTGGGTGCTGGAGCGCGAGCAGCCGTGGTACGCACAGCGGCTGCCGATGCTGGATGAGCGGGTTCGGGCGCGATTGGCGCAACTGTCAACATGGCTGGCCAACGCGCCGTGGCTGGACGGCGATTTCAGCGTGGGCGACCTGATGATGGTTTCGGTGCTGCTGCGTCTGAAGAGCAGCGGGCTGCTTGACGAGTATCCGCTGCTGGTGGCCTATGTGGCACGGGCAACGCAGCGTCCCGCCTATCAGCGCGCGTTTGCTGCGCAGCTGGCGGTATTCCAGAACGGGTAGTTCCGCGCCATGCGTGGAAATACTCAGCGCAAGCTGCGCCGGCAGGCGGCCTGCACCAGCATCAGCTGCGCCACTAGGATCAGCATCGCGCAGCCGGACAGCAGCCACGGATCGATGTACCACTGCGCGTTGAAACTGAAATCACCGGCGGAAATGCGCTTCCAGCCGTTGAAGTGCTGCATCGCTGCGACCACGAACGCGAAGCCACCGGCTGTGTACGACAGGGCACGATGAGGCTTCCCGGGCGCGCGAACAGCGTGAGCAGGCCGAGCACGCCGATGACCGTGCGCTGCACGCGGCAGTACGGGCAGACATAGGCCATCCCGCTCCATTCCACCGCCCAGGCCAGCAGGCTGACCAGCACGGCCGCGCCTGCCGCGGCGTGCAGGACTTTCGGCGTGATCATCATGCCACTCTCGTGTGCCATCCCGTGCTCCTTGGTTGAAAGACTTAGGCAGGGTAGCAGTGCTGCAGCCTCATCCTTTCTTGATGACGGTCCGCTTGCCGATGGTGCTGGTCTTGCCAGCGGTCGGCCTGGCCAAGCCAGGAATCAGGAAATCGGTGACCTTGTGGCCCATCGACACCTTGGACGCCAACCAGCGCGGCATGCGCCCGCGACCGGTCCAGGTCAGGCGCTTGTATTCCGGGTCGCGATACTTGGGCGCGACTTTGCCGGATTTACGGCGGGCGGGTTTGCGGGCGGTCGCAGGTGTTTCCGAGGCTTGGCCGCCAAAGAGTTCTTCGAGGGTGTATCCGGCTTCGGCGGCGGCGGCCTTCAGCATCCGGCGCACCGCACTGGCCGGACGGCGGCTGGAAATCAGCTGTTTCCGCCGTTCAGCGGCAACCACCAGGGCACCCAGCTCGCGAAGGCTGAGCGATTCAATATCGATCGTCATGCGGGAAAGGTCTACTGCAGCGCGGCAGCTGTCAAGGCGCCCTGCCCGGCGCGTAGACACGGGCTTCACCGCCGGTGGGCTCCGATCGCCTGCGTCGGCCATCTCCGAGGACCTCGACGTGAGCACTTCATCGCATTCGCTCGCCTACCTGCTTGCACGCATCCTGCTGATGGCCCTGTTCCTGGTCTCCGGGCTGGGCAAGCTCGGTGATCTCAGTGGTACCCAGGGCTACATGGAGGCAATGGGAGTTCCCGGCATCCTGCTCTGGCCGACCATCGCTTTCGAAATCGGCAGCGGCCTGTGCATCCTGCTCGGCTTCCAGACCCGGCTGGTGGCGGTCGTACTGGCAGGTTTCAGCCTGGTCACCGCTTTCATCTTCCACCACAACTTCGCCGATCAGACCCAGCAGATCATGTTCCTGAAGAACCTGGGCCTGGCCGGTGGCTTCCTGCTGCTGGCCTGCACCGGAGCCGGGCGCTACAGCATTGATGGGCGTGGGCGGCGCGGATAAGCAGGCGGCATGCCGCCATCACCCCTGGCCCACGGGCGGGACGCGCTGCAGACGCAGGTTTCGCCATGTCGGCTGGGAGCTGCGGAAATCCACCGCTTCGCCATCGCTGGTGAACAACAAGCCTGGCTCCACTTCGGTGACCAGGCGGATGCCATCGATGTACAGCCAGCCCTGTCGCTGCTCCAGCACAACGGACATCGACGGTTTTCCCCACTGGTCGATGCGATAGCGCCCCAGCCAGGGTTGCCAATGGGGCGCCTGCGGCCCGGTGGGCCCATCGATGGGATCGTTCTGGTCCAGGCCGTCCTCGCCGTTGCTGCATTCCAGGTGCGCTGGCAGCATGTCCGTCGCCGCATGGTAGCGGTACGTCGCAACTTCTCCATCGGTGTCCACGGTGAACAGTTGGTCGCCGTCGATGGCCGCAAAACGGCCGCCCACAGCTTGCGCCCCACGATGCAGTTGCAGTTCACCGCTTCCGGCAACCACGATCTTCGCCTTGCCGCTGCGCCCGATCCAGCTCCCCGCCATCCGCTGCACCTGGTCCTGGTTCAACCTGATCGGCGCCAGGGAAGACAGGGGCACACGCGGCTGACGAGGCCCGAAACGCGCCGACAACAGCTGATCGAGCAGACGCTCGCCAATGCCGTACCCCGCAGACGTCGCGCGATTGAACATCGCGGCAAATCCAGCGTTTGCCTGCCTGCAGTAGGTGAACACGCACCCGAATCCGAAGCCCCCGCCGCGGTGGTGCAGCAGCCTCACCGATGTACTGCCGTAGAGGCGTTCGCTGCGCATGACACCGAGCCCGTAGTCACCGCCCAGGCCGAAACCATGCATCTCGTCCCAAAGGTGAGGCTCGAGCAGTTGCTGCGCACCGGATCGACCGCCACCGAGCAGGAAGCCAAGATACTTCGCCATGTCGGCGGCACTGGTCCAGACGCCTCCCGACACCACCAGCGGCGTCACCGGCGGTACCTGCGCATGGCCTTCCTGGGTTCCCAGTGCCCGCCCCTTGCTTGCCAGGTAGATCGAGGCATCGGCCGTACTGTCGTGCATTCCCAGCGGCTCGAAGATCCGGCGCTGCAGCCAGGCCGGATAGCTGATGCCCGCAACCTGCTCAATGACATGACCGGCAAGGTCGAAGCCCAGGTTGGAGTAGCGATAGCGCGTACCCACTGGAAAGCGCAGCCATGTCTGCGAGATGCTGCGGACGTGCGCATCAAAGCCCGGCGACACCGGTTCGTAGTTGTTGCCCAGTGGCGCCTCGTGCGTGAATCCCGCGCGATTGGCGAGCAGCAGGCGCAGGCTGATGCGCTCCTGTGGATCATGCTCGAAGCGGCTGCGCACCGTGAACGACGGCAGATAGCGGGTAATGGGCGCGTCCAGATCAAGGATGCCGTCCTGCACGGCCAACAGCACCGCCACCGCCGCGAAATTCTTCGAGGTGGACTGGATGCTGAACATCGTGCTGGCGTCTACGGCCGCGCTGCCCTGGCCTGATACGTGACCGAAGCCTTCAGTCCAGCGCACCTGTCCGCCTTCGACCAGGCAGACGGCAGCGGCACCGATGCCGCTGCCGTCCATGGCCGAGCGGATCACGCCGCGTTCCGCGTCGATCAGGCTCCCGGTGGTGACGGTTGGCTGCGCCACCGCAGCAACGCCGGTGGGCATGAGCGTGGCCGCCGGAACGGCAGCAGCGTTGGCCAGGAAGGCGCGACGACTGAGCGTACCAGGCATCAGATCACTCCACTTCGGGATGCCGCCATCTTCCCGCCAGCAGAAATGGCGGGGCATGTGTCATTCGGCACAGAGTGCGGTGATCGACAGTGCTGAAACCTTCGCCGGCTGCGCAGGCCTCAGCCCGGAGAGAGCGGCAAGCGGACTCCCTGCGCCGCAACAAAGGCGCGGCACTCGCTCCAATAGGCCTGTGGCGGTTCCCGGAGCTCTGGTCGTGACCAGTAGTCGGTGATGTGCAACGGGTCGCCCGGCACCGGGTCCGAAGCGCGCGACGGACCAGAACGTAAACAAGGACTGAATACGAACCAAGGCGGACCGGGGGAGGCTGCACCACTTTTCCGTTCTCTGCGGGCGATGCAGATGTGCACAAGACGATCGAGTCCATCTCTGGGGACTTGCATGCACTCCGTTTCAGTTGCGCGAGCAGCTCCAACGTTGTTGCGTCGCCTACCCGACCCAGTGTTAATCGCAAGGAAACTGCACCACCCTCATGGAATACAGAAGTTCATCGCAGAAATTCGCTGCAGCACTCGTCGTTGCCGTACTCGCCACGGGAGCGGTGGCGGCCCTTCTCCTCCTTCGCCCCACGCCACAGTCCTCGCAAACGGCACCGAATGTTGAACAGGCGGGCGGGCAGCGCAAGGATCCTTCTGCGCCGACACCCTCGGCTGCGTCACCCGCGTTACGGCCTGCCAACAGCACGAGCATGCTGTTTCCTGGTGTTCCGCAGAATCGCGATGGAATGGAACCCAAGGACGATGATCCATTTGATGGGCGTAGCCGCGAGGAGCAACGCTGGCTGGATGAACACGGCTATCCGAATACCGCGCAGTGGGCTTCCTATTCCAGCGCGCCCGATGCGTTGCTGGAACAAGCCGCCCACGGCGGCGACAAGCTTGCGCGCACCATGCTGGACTCGCGAAAGCTGCCCGATCGAACCGCCTTGGACCGGATGATGTCGTCCGCAGTGGACGGCAACTACTTTGCACTGCAACTGCTTGCGACTCATTTCGCATCCACCGGTCGAGCGGGAAACATCAACGCATACGCGGTTTCGCGCGTCCTGGAGATGCGCGCAGACCCTTCCGCCGCGCTTGGCAGGGAAATCATGTTCTCTGCACCGCTCACTATCGAAGAGCGGATGCAGGGGGAGGCCGAAGCGCTTCGTCTGAATGCCACGTTCAACCAGCTCTACCAGGAACGAACCGGCGTCCCGTTCGTTCCCGATTACCGCCCGTTCCCCGTTGACAACTCGCAAGGATGGCAATGAAACCTGCAAGTAAATTCGTCCTGGCCACCGCTGCTTTCACCGTTACCGGTGTTGCTCTGGCCTGCACCGTTCTTCCAATGCTCCCGTTCTCGATATCGGTCGACCTGAAGGATATCGCGGCGGCCAAGCAAGCCGGTGCCTCATCCGCAGATGCGCCCAACCGGGCATTCCTGAAGAAGCTGGATGAGACCGCTGAAAGGACGTTCGGTGCGGATGCATGGCGCAACACGTCCTTCGTCGGCAACGTCATGTACAAAACAAAAATCATGATGATGACCGGCTCAAGCATGATCACCGTCAGCAAGCCGTGCGGGAAGTCGGCAGAAGAGTCAGGTGGCACCGAGGACAGCTTCGCCTCGACACCCCCGTCTGGCGGTGGTGGTGGTGGCAGCACTGGCGGTGGTGGCGGGATCGGCGGCTGGTTCCCTGGTGGTGGCGGGTGCTTCGGCAACTGTCAGCCGCCCCCGCCCGGTCGCGTTGGTCCTATCGAGAATCTGCCACGATCCTGAGGGCACCACAATGAAAGGGCATCGCCGCAAGGTGCTGCCCTTGGCGCCCCTGACGCACCAGCCAGACGCCATCGGGGCGCCGTCACTGGACTTTGCTGGACGTTCAATTGGTGGGCCCACCAGGATTCGAACCTGGAACCAAGGGATTATGAGTCCCCTGCTCTAACCGTTGAGCTATAGGCCCGGCGCAGCGCCACAGTGTAGTGGAGCCTGCGCTCAACCGGCTACCCGCCGGCGCCAAGACACACTGAAAAACCCTCAGCCATCGCTGCGCAACGCCGCGCGCCCAGGCTTGCGCAACAGCTGGCTCACCCAAACCGCGCGCCCATCTCCCGCACCCGCTCGGCGTTCGCCCCCGCCAATGACCGCATTGCTGGCGACTGGATCCGCCCGTCAACAGCCACGCACTGCCAGAATGCTTCAGCCACCGGTGCCGCCCAGCGCAGATGTTGCAGATCACCACTGCCCAGCGGTGCGACCGGCGACAGCGGCTCGTCCGCGCGCAACACGCCCAGCTTTGACGGCGCCAGCGACATCGGCAGCATGTCGTAGACCGGTGCCAACGGCAGCGGGCCGCGATCAACGAAGTGGAAGGCGATGTTGCCGTGGTGCATGTCGCTGTTGCCGATCAGCCGCCCGAACGCGTGGCGTCGGCCCATCGCCTGCACGGTGTCGGCCGTCAGCCAGCCTTGATCACGCAGTTCGGCGCCTGCAACCGGCCACGCTGGGGTGACCTCGCCGGTGAACGCGGACGATAGCGACAGCAGCGAGACCAGGCCTCGCCGCCCCAGCAGATCGGGCGTGCGGTCGAAGCGCTCGATTTCCAGGAAGGTGTGCGTGGGCGACTGCAGCAGTTCACTGGACGGCGCGGCTTGTCCGGACTGGCGCAGGGCCTCAAGCGCCAGATGTTCGCAGACCAGCAGATCGCTCCAGCGCTGGGCGGCGGCGCCTTCATCGGGCTGCGCGAACTTGACCAGCACCGAGCGGCGCCTGCCGTGGACCTCCACGGTGGCGGTGAACTTGGGTTGCTCGCCACCCGGCGAGGAGCCCACGTCCTCTCCGTCCAGCGCAGCACGCGCCCGCTCGCGATACTGTGCAAGACGATCGTCGGCCGCAACCCGATCGATCGGCGCCTGCAACGTCTCCATCGCCGCCTCCACGGCGGCGATACCGAGCAGCAGATCGCCCGCTTCAGTCCCGCCAGCGGTTACCAGGGCCATCAACACATCGTCCGGTTGCCAGCCCTTGAGGTCCTTCGGCAGGCCGAGCGCCTGCCCACGGCCATGGGCGAAGCTGCGACCAAGAAATCCCTGCGGTCGCAGGTCATCCAGGTACCACGGTAAGTCAGGAAAGAAGGCAGCAATGTCACCTTCGGGCGCGCGTCGCAGGTTCGGGCAGTCAGGCCCGGCGTCGACATGGAAGCCGCCTCCTACCAGCGCAATTACCCGCCCCAGCTCCTCCAGCGTCGCATCTTCGCGCAGCCGGTACAGCGGCCATTCGCTGCCTGCCCGGGTGGGCCGCCGCAGCGCATAGGCGGTTGCCCGCGTTCTGCCCATGCGCACCACCTGCGGGCCACTGGCGGCCACCAGCCGGCTGAGCGCCATCCGGTCCACCCCCAGACGCTCGGCCAGCGCCGCGGCTGGTAGCGGCTGGCCGGGGGCCAGCTGAGCGATCAGATCCAATACCTGTAGGCGTTGAGCGCGTGGCATGTGCATTACGTAATACGAAGCCTGTTACGTAATTAGCATCAAAAAAACGGGACTGCAAGCACGATCTTGCATCTATGAGCTTGAAAATAATGGACATATTCACGAAGAGCCAGCTTCGACGCGGATCTTTGTTGCATTATTTGTTACGTAATTATATGGCTCAGCCGAGCAAGGCTGGGCGTTACAGGGATGTGGTGGGCAAAGAAAAACCCCGCCGAAGCGGGGTTTCTCTCAACACATCAGCCATCGCCGGATATCAATCGATATCCAGGAAGCTGCGCAACTGCTCCGAGCGGCTCGGGTGACGCAGCTTGCGCAGGGCCTTCGCTTCGATCTGGCGGATGCGCTCGCGGGTCACGTCGAACTGCTTGCCGACCTCTTCCAGCGTGTGGTCGGTG
The DNA here is from genome assembly GCF_001499715.1 of Stenotrophomonas thermophila. NCBI lineage: Bacteria > Pseudomonadati > Pseudomonadota > Gammaproteobacteria > Lysobacterales > Lysobacteraceae > Stenotrophomonas > Stenotrophomonas thermophila. Next base: position 38,189 of record NZ_CVIW01000001.1, read on the forward strand.
TTCATGTCGATGCCGAAGCGCATGCGCAGCACCTTGGCTTCCCTCGGGGTGAGGCCGGCCAGCACGTCGCGCACGGTTTCAGACAAGTTGATGTTGGTGGTGTTCTCGATCGGGGACTCCACGTTGGTGTCCTCGATGAAGTCGCCCAGATGGGAATCCTCGTCGTCACCGATCGGGGTTTCCATCGAGATCGGCTCCTTGGCGATCTTCATCACCTTGCGGATCTTGTCTTCCGGCATGTCCATTTCCTTGGCCAGCTCCTCCGGCGTGGCCTCGCGGCCGTACTGCTGGAGCATCTGGCGGGAAATGCGGTTCAACTTGTTGATCGTCTCGATCATGTGCACCGGGATACGGATGGTGCGCGCCTGGTCGGCGATCGAGCGGGTGATCGCCTGGCGGATCCACCAGGTGGCGTAGGTCGAGAACTTGTAGCCGCGGCGGTATTCGAACTTGTCCACCGCCTTCATCAGGCCGATGTTGCCTTCCTGGATCAGGTCCAGGAACTGCAGGCCGCGGTTGGTGTACTTCTTGGCAATCGAGATCACCAGGCGCAGGTTGGCCTCGACCATTTCCTTCTTGGCCTTGCGCGCCTTGGCTTCACCGTAGGCCATGGCACGGCTGATTTCCTTCAGCTCTTCCAGGTCCAGCTGGGTCAGCTTCTCGATGTCGATCGTCGCCTGCTGTTCGGCAATGATCTGGTCCTTCACTTCGCGCAGGGCCGACGACCACTTCTGCTTGCGCTTCAGTGCGTCTTCCACCCATTCCAGGTTGGTCTGGTTGCCTTCCCAGGAACGGATGAAGTCCTTGCGCGGCATGCGCGCGGTGACGGTGGCCAGGTTCAGCACACGGCGCTCATGCGACTTGATGTCGGCCATGGTGTCGCGCAGCTGCTTGGTCAGCACGTCGGTCAGCGGCAGCGGCAGCTTCAGGGTGACGAACACCGCCGACATCTCTTCGCGCAGGCGCGGCAGGTTCTTCTTGTCGCCCTTGGTCGCGGCTTTCTTGAATGCATTGAAGGCATCGCTCAGCGCCTGCATGCGCGCGGCGACTTCCTCCGGGTCCGGACCGGTCGGTGCGGCTTCTTCCTCGCCACCCTCGACATCATCGTCCTCGTCCTCGTCGCCTTCGGCGTCGGCATCGCTGCTGTCATCGGCAGCGACCGCCGGCGGCGCCGGCTCTTCGTCGACCAGATCATTGAACCCGACGATCACTTCGGCCAGGCGCTTCTTGCCTTCCTTGTGGGCTTCGTAGTCGTTCAGCAGCGACTCGACCGACACCGGGAACTGGCCGAGCGCGGCCTGGACCTGGGAGAGGCCTTCCTCGATGCGCTTGGCAATGGCGATTTCGCCTTCGCGGGTCAGCAGCTCGACGGTGCCCATTTCGCGCATGTACATGCGCACCGGGTCGGTGGTACGGCCACCTTCGGTGTCGAGCGCGCTCAGCGCGGCGGCAGCTTCTTCGGCCGCGGTGTCATCGACTTCGCGGTTGCCGGTGTTGCCGTCGTTGAGAAGCAGGGTTTCCACATCCGGCGCAACTTCATGGACATCGATGCCCATGCCGTTGATCATGCCGATGATGTCTTCGATCTGTTCCGGGTCGACCATGTCGTCCGGCAGATGGTCATTGACTTCGGCGTAGGTCAGGTAGCCCTGTTCCAGGCCCTTGCTGATCAGTTGCTTGATTTCGGATTGGGCAGGACGTTCGTTGGCCATGTAGTGCTCGCGCCACCGGCTGGGTAGGAAATAGGGAACGTAGCATTATACCAGCCCGGGGCCCCGCCTGCCGGGCGGTGGTCCCGCAGGCTCAGGGCCGGAGAAGGAAGGTCACAGGACCGTCATTGACCAGGCTGACGACCATATGGGCACCAAACCGGCCTGTTTCCACCCCTGGCGCGTGATTTTCACGGCAGATCTCGACAAATTGATTGAACCCGCGTTCAGCCTCCTCCGGCGCTGCGGCGCTGGTGAAGCTCGGCCGCATGCCCGAACGGGTGTCAGCGGCCAGGGTGAACTGGCTGACCAGCAACAGGCCGCCGCCGGTGTCACGCAGCGACCGGTTCATTTTCCCGGCCTCGTCGGCGAACACCCGGTAGCCCAGCAGGCGCTCGGCCATCCGTCGCAGCTGGGCCTCGGTATCGCCCGGCTCCATGCCCACCAGCGCCAGCAGGCCTGGTCCGATCTGGCCCACGGTTTCATCATCTACATGGACAGCAGCCTGGCTGACACGCTGGATCAGGACGAGCATCTGGGCTTCCAATGAACAGGGCCGGCCACGATAGCAGCGCCCTTGGCTAAACTGGCGCCAATGAATCCGCAACGCAAAGCCCGGCTGGTCCACCGCGCCACCACCCTGTTCGCCCGCCTGCCCTGGCCGCTGCTGCGGGCGTTCGCGCGCACCCTGGCGTGGGCCTGGATCCGTCTCAATGCCCGTGAGAGCCGTGTCACCCGGCGCAACCTCGAACTGGCCTACCCCGACCTGGACAGTGCCGCGCGGGACCGCCTGCATCGCGATCTGCTGCGCTCGACCGCGCTGCAGGCCATCGAGACCCTGCGGCTGTGGAGCCAGAGGCCGGCCGACAACCTGCGCCTGCATCTGAAGCAGCGCCACGGCGAGGCCCTGTATGACGCAGCCCTGGCCAGCGGCAAGGGCGTGATCGTGGCCGCCCCGCACTTCGGCAACTGGGAGCTGCTGAACCAGTGGCTGGCCTCGCGCGGGCACATCGCCATCGTCTACAAGCCGCCTGAAGACGAGGCCAGCGACGCCTTCCTGCAGCTGGTGCGCGGCGGCCAGAACGTGCAGCAGGTGCGCGCAGAGGGCCCGGCCGTACGCCAGCTGTTCAAGGTGCTCAAGGACGGCGGTGCCACCGGCATCCTGCCCGACCAGCAGCCCAAGGCCGGCGACGGCGTGTTCGTGCCGTTCTTCGGCGTGCAGGCGCTGACCATGACCCTGGTCAACCGGCTGGCCGAGCGCACCGGCGCCACCGTGCTGTACGGCTGGTGCGAGCGCATCGGGCCGGACATGCAATTCGCCCTGCACATCGAACCGACCGACCCGGCCGTGGCCGACCCGGACCCGCAGGTGGCCGCCACCGCGCTCAACGCCGGCATCGAGCGCATCGCCCGCCGCGACCCGGCGCAGTACCAGTGGACCTACAAGCGCTATACGTTGCGGCCGCCGGGCAGCGGCGAGGAAGACCCGTACGCAACTGAGGAACACCCCCACTGACGGCCGCCTGCGACCACTGGCCGCACCACGTTGAATACGACGCCGTCGCCCCCATAGAGACTGCGATGTCCGCCTCCCCCGGTCCTGCCATGCCTGCTGCTTCTTCCCTGTTCGGCGATCCGGCCGCGATCCGCTGTGAGCGCGCGGTGGCCGAACTGCGCGCCGGTCGCCCGGTGCTGCTCCACGATGGCCACGGCCAGCGCCTGGCGGTGATCGCGCTGGACAGCGCCACGGCCAGCAGCTTCGCTGCCTTCGCCAATGCCGCCCGCGAGCGGCATTACCTGTTCCTGACCGCCACCCGCGCCCGCGTGCTCGGCGTGGAGGCCCCGCAAGGCGCACGCCTGCCGCTGGCCGGCGTTGCCTTCGATGCCCTCCCCTCGCTGGGCTACCTGCGCGAGCCGGGCCCGATGCCCGACGGCTGGACGGCGGGCGATGCCTTCGATGCCGGCGCGGTGGAGCTGGCCCGCCTGGGCCTGTTGCTGCCGGCGATGGTGGCGGTACGCCTGGACGTTGATGACCGCACCTTCGAGGGTGCCGCCGAGGTGGCCCTGTGCGACCTGGCCGAAGGCGCAGCACATGCGGCCCACGACTACGAACTGGTGGCGCGTTCGCCGGTGCCGCTGCGCGACGTCGGCATGACCACCTTCGCGGTGTTCCGCGGCGGCGTGGCCCAGCGCGACCAGGTCGCGATCATCGTCGGCGAACCGGACCTGTCGGCGGTGGTACCGGTGCGCGTGCACTCCTCATGCCTGACCGGCGACCTGTTCGGTTCGCTCAAGTGCGACTGTGGTGACCAGCTGCGGCGCGGCCTGCGCAAGCTGAAGGAGCTGGGCGGCGGCGTGTTGCTGTACCTGGACCAGGAAGGCCGTGGCACCGGCATCGCAGCCAAGATGCGTGCCTACGGCTACCAGCACGACGGCCTGGACACCATCGACGCCGATGCGCAGCTCGGCTTCGGCGCCGACGAGCGCCGCTACGGCAGTGCGGTGGCCATGCTGCACGGCCTTGGCATTTCGCGCGTGGCGCTGCTCAGCAACAACCCGACCAAGGCACAGCGCCTGCGCAATGCCGGCATCGAGGTACTGGACTGCATTCCGGTCACCGGCGAGATCACCGCCGAGAACGAGCACTACCTGCGCACCAAGGCCGATCGCGCAGGACATCTGCTGGACGTGGATGCGCTGATCCAGGCTGCCCAGTAACGCAGCCGACCTGCTACCGTCTGCGCGGTGCGGCTACCGCCGCCACCGCTCGCCCTGCCACCTGACGGAGCCCGCGTGACCGACATCTCCCTGACCGCTCCGCCCGCCGACGCGTGGCAGTCGCTGCCGCGCCGCGCCGCGCGGCTGGCGGCATTGGAAGGCGCTTTCGGCGGCCTGTTTGTGCCAGGCCTGCCGCTGGCGGCTGCATGGTGGTTCTTCGATCTAACCGGCGGCGCGTGGGTCGCCGCCCTCGGGCTGCTGGCAGGGGCTGCATGTGGCGCATGGCTCAGCCACCGCCGCCTGGTCCGCACCCGTTGGCGGCTGGACGCACAGGGCCTGGGCCTGCGGCGAGACCTGATGTGGCAGCTGGAAACCCGTATTCCCATTTCGCGCGTACAACACCTGGACCTGCGCAGGGGCCCGCTGGAACGCCGTGCAGGACTTGCCACGCTGATCGTGCATACCGCCGGCACCCGCATGAGCGCGGTGACCGTGAGCGGCCTGGATGAAACCGACGCCGAGCGCCTGCGCGACACCCTTTCGCACCAGCTCGACCAGGACGCTGACGCCCTGTGAGCCTGCCACCGCCTCTGCCTGCAGCACTGCGCGCCAGTGGCGAGGACCACCGCCTGCACCCGTGGTCATGGCTGTTCGTGCTGCTGATGCAGCTGCGCCACTACTTCCTGCCGCTGGTCGCACTGCTGGTATTCGGTCAGCGCGGCGACCGCGATCCGATGTGGGCGCAGTTGATCCCACTGTCGGCGATCGCCGCGCTGGTCTTGGTCTCGGTGCTGCAGTACCTCAGCTACCGTTACCGCATCGGCAGCGATGCGATCACCGTGCGCAGCGGTCTGCTTGCGCGCAACCGGCGCGAGATTCCGTTCGCCCGCATCCACAACGTGGAAGTGCGGCAGAATCCGCTGCACCGGCTGTTCGGCGTGGCCGAGCTGCGCCTGGAGTCGGCCGGCGGCGTGCGCCCGGAAGCGGAAATGCGAGTGCTGAAGCTGGACCAGGCGCTGGCGCTGGAACGTCTCGTGCGCCAGCGCGGGCAGGCACCGCAGGCCGCCGACGCTGTCCCCGCGCCTGCGGTCACCGTGGCCGACACCGAACACGTCCTGCTGCGCCTGTCCAGCTGGGACGTGATGCGCATGGGCCTGCTCTCCAATCGGGGCTGGGCACTGGCGGTTGCCGCCTTCGGCGTGCTGTTCCAGACCGTGCCGCGGCCGGTGATGGACGAAGCCATCCAACGTGGTGGCCGCGAGGCTTTCGGTTACGCCAGCCACCTGCACCCCGGCGTAGCAGGCGCTTTCCTGCTGCTGGCCGCCGCACTGCTGCTGGGCTGGCTGGCGCTGCGCGTGCTGTCGGTGGTACTGACCCTGCTGCGCTATCACGGCTTTACCCTCAGCGAGCAGGATCGCCGCCTGACCGTCTCCGCCGGCCTGCTCAGCCGCACCCGCAGCAGTGTCGCGCGTCGCCGCATCCAGGCCTGGACGCTGCGAGAAACCACCCTGCATCGCTGGTTCGGCCTGCGCCAGCTGCGCATCGACAGCGCTGCCGGTGGCCCTGCGCGCGATGAGGACCGCGCCCTGCGCGAGCTGGCACCACTGGCCCAGGCGACGCGCTGCGAGCAGCTGGTGCAGCACCTGTTGCCTCAGCTGCAGTGGCCGCCGACGCAATGGCACTCCATTCCGCAGCGTGGCTGGTGGCGGCTGTGCCTGGGAACGCTGCTGCTGGTACCCCTGCTGGCCGCAGCCGCGTACTGGCGCTGGGGGCCATGGGGCCTGCTGGTGCTGGCGTGGCTGCCGGTGGCGCTGCTGGTCGCTCATCGGCAGATGGCACGCATGGCCTGGCACCTGGACGAGCACTACGTGGCAGTGCGTGGCGGTTGGTGGAAGCGCTGGTGGCGCTGGGCCGAACTGGACAAGGTACAGGGCCTGCGCCTGCTGCGCTCGCCGCTGGACAAGCTGATGGGCACCAGCAGCCTGCAGCTGGATACTGCCGGCGCGCATGGCGATGTGGCATTGACCCTGCACCATCTGCCGCAGGCACAGGCGCAGCAGGTGATGGATCAGCTGGCTGCGGCGCTGGCGCGGCGCAAGCTGCGCTGGTAGGTAGTGCCGGTCGCTGGCCGGCAACCGCAGACATCCCCGAGCTTGCCGGCCAGCGGCCGGCACTACCGCGAGCGGAGGCGCGCATCCACGTACGGCATGGATCTACTCTAGAGCCGAGCCAATGCTCGGCTTACCGCTGCGACGGGCCCCAATAGCCCAGGTCCCTGCGGATCTGCAGATCACGCATCCAGCTGCCGAACGGCTTGCGCCGCAGCGCGCCCATTTCACCAGACAGGAAATCCTCGGTCGCCGTGATCACGCGCTCACTGGACAAGCCATCGCGGTACGGGTGGATGGCGTCGGCATAGCGCACGATCTCCGCCTGCAGCGCCGCGTCCGGGTGCATCGCACGCGTCAGCATCGCCTGCAGCTGCGCAGGATTATTGAAGTCGATCATGTGTGGCTTGGGCACGCGGTTGCGGAAGGTCACCACCGGCTTGTGCTGCACGATGAACTCCGAAACGATCGACGAGGTATCCGACACCAGCACGTCGGCGGCGCGCTGCGCGGACATCACCTGCTCCGGCTCGATGAAGCGGGCATTGGCACCGGCCAGCGCGCGGTAGCGCTCGAACAGTTCCGGCGGACATTTGGGATGCAGGGTCAGCAGCCAGTAGCGCCCACCGGCAGCGATATCGGCGGCGATCTGCGCATGCAGGTGCGGTGCCGCACTCAGCCGCTCGGTGAAGGTCGAACCGAACAGGATCACCGGGCGTCCTCCAGCGGCGGCGCGCAGCGCGGCGCTCTCGCCACCATCGTCGCGGAACAGCGGATCCAGCTTCGGCCAGCCCGTCTCGGCCACCGCGAAGTGGCCCTGCAGGGCCGCGATCTCACGAAACGGCGCGGTGGTGGCCGGCCCCTGCGTGCAGTACAGGTCGAACATGCCGCGCACCCGGAAGTGGCCGCGCGCACTGTCCCGCTTTTCCACGTTGAAGCCGTGGAACAGCTGCACCTTGGCCCCCGAAAGGAACGTCGGCACCCAGTTGGCCGCGCTGAATACCGCCCGCGGACGCATTGCCAGGGCCTGTTTCAGGCCCAGATTGGGCACCCCCGGCAGGCTGCTGCCGGCCGCGCCATCCTCGAACCAGGCTGCTACCTCCTGCCCGGACGCGTGCAAGGCCTGCGCCAACGGGGCGAGAATAGGCAGCGCATAGCGCTCCGTCGCAAACAACAGGTACCCGGCCATCATGTCCTCCACGACCGCTCCCATCGAACGGCCTCGCATTTCGGCGTGCATTATCGCGTTCAACGAGGCCGGGCGCATCGGCGACTGCCTGGCCTCGCTGGCGTTCTGCGATGAGATCGTGGTGGTGGACTCGTACTCCACCGATGCCACCGTCGCCATCGCCGAAGCTGCCGGCGCCCGTGTTCTGCAGCGCCGGTTCGACGGTTTCCGCAGCCAGAAGGCATTCTGCGTCGAGCAGGCCCGCCACGACTGGGTACTGTGCCTGGATGCCGACGAACGGATCAGTCCGGAACTGCGCGCGGCCATCGAACAGGCCCGCGACAGTGGCTTCAGCGGCCATGCCGGCTACCGTTTCGCCCGCCTGTCGGAGTATTTCGGCAGGTTCCTGCGCCATGGCAACGCCTACCCGGACCGAGTGTTGCGCCTGTTCGACCGCCGCCAGGGCGGCTGGCGCGGCAAGCGCGAGATCCACGAGGCTGCCAGCGTCGACGGCAGCGTCGGTACCCTGCGCGGCGACCTGGTCCACTATCCCTACCGCTCATTGCAGCAGCAGCTGGCCAAGACCGAGAAATACGCGCGGATGATGGCCGAGCACGAGTTCGCACGCGGCAAGCGGGCCACGCTGGGCAAGCTGGTGCTGGCGCCGGCCTGGCGGTTCTGGCGCGGCTTCCTGTTCCGTGGCGGCTTCCGCGACGGCTGGCATGGACTGGTCTATGCCTACGTACGCGCCAACTACGTGCGGCAGAAAACCATCATGCTGTGGATGCTGGGCAACGGCCAGGCCGTGGCTGACCCGCCGAACCCCTGATCGCCCGGCCCTGTCCGGGGCGCCGCTGGATCACGCCCCGGTGATTGCCCGGTGGCGCGCGCCCTCGACGATCGACAGGCCGGTCAGCAGGCCGACCAGGGTCACGTAGAAACTGGCTGTCATCTGGTGCGCGAACATCGACTGGGTCAGGCCGCACAGTGCGTAGGTGATCACCAGCATGATGCCGGCTGCGGCCGGCCCCCGGAAGGTCGACCGTCCGCTGCGGCGATGCAGGCGCACGAACAACCAGAGCGGGATGCCATACACCGCCAGCAACAGCAGCAGGCCCGGTACGCCCTGGGTCGCTGCCCATTCGGCAACATCGTTGTGCGCATGCCCCAGGTGGCAACGCAACTCTTCCGGGTTCTCACGGCAGACCGGCACGCGCAGCATCGCGCTGTCGAAATGACCGATGCCAACACCCACCAGCGGGTGGTCGAGGAAGGTCTCCCAGGCCACCTGCAGGCGTTCCACGCGGGCACCGGCGGAAGAATCACTGTCGCCCAACTCCATCCGCTGCACGTCACTGTGCAGCTCGCTCAGGCGGACCTGGTGGCGCAGTTCCGGTACCGACAGCAGCAGGGTCGCACCGATCGCCAGCATGCCTGCGAGCACCGACAGGCGCGCCGCGCCGGTGCGCCAGCGCAGGCTCAACGTCAGCACCACCAGCAGCGCCAGCAAGGCGGCGAACACACCGCGGCTGCCGGTCAGCACGATGGTGCCGCAGCCGGCCGCCATGCCGAGGATCACCAGCGACCAGCGCCGCGACGGGCGACAGAACACCAGCAGCACCATCAAAACCATCACGATGTCGGCCAGCACGATGGCGTTGGTGAACAACTGTGCGCGCGGGGCGCCACCCAGCACCTGCCACAGTGACATCGCGAAGGCGGCGAGCAGGCCGGTCAATGATCCGTACCAGAGCCACCGCACGTCGGGACGCAGCGCGCAGACCCACAGCGCGATCCACGGGATCACCACGAACCGCGACCGGTTGTCGACGTCACGCAGGCCCTGCTCGAACAACACTACCGACATTAGGCCGAGCGCCAGCACCGCCAGCATCAGCCAGGCCAGCAATTTCACCGGCTGGCCGGCCATCCCGCGCGCGCGCCACAGCAGCTCCGGCGCCAGCAGCGTGCTCAGCAGTAGCAGCAGGCCATACGGCAACAGGTTGATGGGCAAGGTCAGCACCAGTGCCGGCAGGCAGAACAGGCCCAGTTGGGCCAGCCCATGCGCCACCCGCTGACGTCCGCCGGCGGGAACGCCCAGCGGATCGCCGGCCATGAGGTTCAGGTTGTCCGGTGAAGCTGGCACGTCGGGAAGTATCGCTGCAATCGGCTGGAAAGAACGGGAAGGGGCGGTGCAGGCCATCCCGGCCTGCTGTTTTACTGCCTTTGGCCCCGCTTGGGCAGACTGGACAAGCAGGAAGGGGGGACTAGCCATGTTCCTGCAGACGCCGTTCACGTTCCCGCTCCGCTGCGGTGACCACGCAGGGCACCTTCACCGCCGCCGCCGGCACCAGCCACCAGCGCCGCCGGTTGGCTACGCCGGCCAGTTCAGAGCGGCTGCGGTCGACGCACGACAGCATTGCGTACTCGTGGACCAGCAACCAACGGCGTTCGGGCGCAAGCCGCTGCCAGCGCGTGGCCGCAATCAGCTGCTCGTCCCAGTCCGACTCGAAACCGAAGGTCGCTGCGGGGCGGTCGGCCAGCAGCAGATGCTGCTCCTTCCAGGCCACCAGCCCAAGCTCGGCATCCGGGCCCAGCCGTGTACCAACCGTGCGCATCAGGCCGCGGGCGGAACTGGAATCGTTCAGCAGCGGGTAGCCGACCAGGCTGTACAGCACCCAGACCATCGCCAGGGTCGACACCAGCGCCAGATGCCGGCGACGACCGCAGGCCAGCAGGCTCAATGCGCCCCACACGCCCATCGCCAGGATCGTCCAGGCCAGCGCGTCGACGGCGCCGGGCGCCAGTCCGCGGCTGTGGGTCAGGCGCAGCTCGAAGGCCGGGTCGCCCAGCACCGCCATCGCGCCAGCCAGGACCAGGCCCAGTGACAGCAGGCCGGTGAACACTCCCACCACGGCCTGCACATCGCGCCGCTTCAGCAGCCCCGGCAGCAACGGCGCCAGCGCCAGGCAGAACATCGGCAGCGCCGGCAGGATGTAGACATCGCGCTTGCCGTCGGGGATCGAGAAGAACAGCACCACCATCAACCACCAGGACAGCGGCAGCAGATAGCGCGGATCGCGCCGGCGCAGCCGCCGCAACCAAGCCGGAAGCGCCCACGGCAGCAGCAGGAACGCGGGAATCCACATCGACGGCATGATCGCCAGGAAGTACCACCAGGGCTGGTGGTGGTCCCACGAGTGCGTATAGCGACGCGCCGTCTGCTGGAACAGGATGTCGTCCATGTACGCGCGGTATTCGTCCGAACCGGTGGCAAAACCGGCCAGCAGCATCGGCGCCAGCCACAACGACACCGCCAGCAGGAAGGCCAGCGGCGCCAGCCAGAAGCGGGCATCGCGCGCGTGCAGTGCCACCCGTGGCCATTGCAGTACCGCAGCGATCACCGCCGGCACGATCATCAGCAGCGCCAGCATGCCCACGCCCTTGGTGATCACGCCGATGCCAGCGAAGAACCAGCCCAGCCACCACCAGCGCCAGCCTGGTCCCAGCAACAGGTGGCGCAGCAGGCCGTAGTTGGCCAGGGTGATGAACAGCAGCAGCAGTGGATCGATCTGCGCCTTCTTCGCCTGGAAGGTGAACTGCAGCGCGAACAGCAGCGCCCAGCCGGCGTAAAGCCCCACCCGCCGTGTCCACAGCCGCCGCCCGAGGTCGACCACGCACCACAGCGTACCCAGTGCCGCCAGCAGCGACGGCAGCAGGAAGGCCACGCGCCACTGCCCGACCAGGCCGTACAGCGTAGCCTGCCACCACATCAGCATCGGCGGCTTGTCCGAATACAACTCGGTACCGCGGTGCGGGAACAGCCAGTGGCCGCTGTCGACCATCTGCTTGGCCACCAGCGCAAAGCGCGGCTCGTCCGATGGCCACGGATCACGAAGGCCCAGCCCGGCCCCCAGCAGCAGCAGGGCCATCGCCACGAACAACCACGTCTCGCGCGACGCGCGGGAATTCAGCATGGGACTCGGAACGTCAGCGGGGGTCAGGCTGTTTTTAGCAGACGCGCGTAAAAGAATCCGTCAGCATCGCTGTCACCCGGCAGTCGCTGGCGCGCGATTCCCTCGCAGTCCAGGCCGAATCGGTCATCCAGCGGCTCTGCCACCGCGTCCGGGTGCCATTTCAGGAACGCCCGCACCTGGTCGATGTTCTCCGCACGCAGGATCGAGCAGGTGGCATACAGCAGCACGCCGCCCGGACGCAGCATCGACCAGCAGGCCTCCAGCAGGCGGGCCTGCACACCGACCAGCGCATCGATATCCTCGGCACGTCGGTGGAACATCACATCCGGCTGCCGCCGGATCACGCCGGTGGCCGAGCACGGGGCATCGAGCAGGATCGCGTCGAACGGCACGCCATCCCACCAGGCACCCGGATCACTGGCATCGGCAGCCAGGGTCTGCGCATGCTCGCCCACGCCAGTGCGAACGTAGGTGTCACGTGCACGGGCCAGGCGGCGCACGTCGATATCCAGCGCCAGCAGGCGCAGGCCGGGGTCGCGCTCCAGCAGGTGCGCCGACTTGCCACCGGGGGCCGCACAGGCGTCCAGAACGCGGGCACCGGCCGCCGGGGCCAGCGCGTCGGCCGCACACTGCGCCGACAGGTCCTGCACCGAGATGGCGCCTTCGGCGAAGCCGGGCAGCTGATTCACGGCAACCGGCGAGGCCAGGCGCAACGCGTCGGCGCTGAGCGGACTGGCTTGCGCGGTAATGCCAGCTTCGGCCAGCGTCGCCAGTGCCTTGTCGCGGCCGCCCTGCTGGCGGTTGGCGCGCAACCACAACGGCGCCGGCTGCAGGCTGGCGGCAAAGATCGCCTCGGCCTGGGCCGGCCAGTCGCGCTCGACGGCATCGGCCAGCCACGCCGGGAAGGCATCGCGCGCGGGCTGTTCCGGGAAACCTTCGCGCTGCGCGCGGCGCAGGATCGCATTGACCAGGCCCGCCTGGCGCTCACGACCCAGGGCACGCGCGGCATCGACCGTGGCCGACAACGCCGCGTGCGCCGGCAACGCCAGCACGTCCAGTTGGGCGAACCCGACCATCAGCAGCGTGCGCAGGTCGGCATCACGCGCCGACAGCGGCTTCTGCATCCACGACTGCAGCGCCGCGTCATAGGTGCTGCGACGACGCAGGACGGCAAAACACAGGGCTTCCAGCAGCGCGCGGTCGCGGCTGTCGGCCAGCTTCGGCAGCGCCCAGGCCAACTCGGCCTTCAGCGAACGGCCACGGGTGAACACCTGTGCCAGCACACGTGCGGCCAGCATGCGCGTGGCCGCGCCCGGCGCCGCCTTGGCGACGGAGAAATCGTTCTGCTTCGACACCGCTTATGCCCCCACGCGCAGATCGCGGCGGGCGTTGAGGTAGTCGGCCGCAGTAATCGCCTTGCCACCTTCCCGCTGCAGCACTCGCAGGCGCAGCGCGCCCTGGCCACAGGCGATGTCGATGCCATCGCGGCTGGCGGCCAGTACGGTGCCCGGTGCTTGGCCGTGGTCCGCCTCCAGCGCCACCGCACCATGGATGCGCACGCGTTCACCGGCCAGCGTCGCCTCGGCGATCGGCCACGGATTGAACGCGCGCACGGTACGCGCCAGCGCGCCGGCGTCCTGCGCCCAATCCAGCTTCGCTTCGGCCTTGTCCAGCTTGTGCGCGTAGGTCACGCCCTGCTCCGGCTGCGGCCGCGCGATCGGCTTGATGCCGGCACGCAGCAGGCCCAGGCCATCGGACAGCACCTGTGCGCCCAGCTCGGCCAGCTTGTCATGCAGCTGGCCACCGGTATCGGTGGCCGCGATCGGCAGTTCCTGGTGCAGCAGCACCGGGCCGGTGTCCAGGCCGGCCTCCATCTGCATCAGGCAGACGCCGGTCTTGGCGTCGCCGGCCTGGATCGCGCGCTGGATCGGCGCGGCACCGCGCCAGCGCGGCAGCAGCGAGGCATGCACGTTCCAGCAGCCGTGGGTCGGAATGGCCAGCACCGCCTTGGGCAGGATCAGGCCATAGGCCACTACCACCATCAGATCCGGCTGCAGGTCGCGCAGCTGCTGCTGGGCGGCCGCGTCCTTCAGCGACTCCGGCTGGTAGACCGGAATGCCACGGGCCACGGCTTCCAGCTTGACCGGCGACGGCGCCAGGCCACGGCCACGGCCGGCCGGACGATCAGGCTGGGTGTAGACGGCCACGACCTCATGATGGCGCGCAGCCGCGCGCAGCGATGACACCGCGAATTCCGGCGTACCGGCAAAGACAATCCTCATGGCTACCCCACTTGCAGGATGGATTCGTGCAGGAAAGAAAACGGCGCCGTCGGCCGGCGCCGTACAGCCCGCGCGTGCCGCGCAGGCGCGGGCCACCCGAAGGGTGGCCCGGATTGGCGATCACGCCACGTGCTTGCGCTGCTTGGCCAGCTTCTTGCGCACCATCTCGCGCTTGAGCGGCGACAGATAGTCGATGAACAGCTTGCCGTCCAGGTGATCCATCTCATGCTGGATGCAGGTGGCCAGCACTTCGCCGGCTTCCATCTGCTGTTCCTGGCCGTTGCGGTCCAGGTATTTCACGGTGATGGTATCGGCACGGGTGACGTCAGCGAAGATGCCCGGAACCGACAGGCAGCCTTCCTGGTACACCCGGCCCCCGTCCTTGGCGACGATCTCCGGGTTGATGAACACATGCGGTTCATTCTTTTCTTCGCTGACGTCGATGACCATGAAGCGCTTGTGCACGTCCACCTGGGTGGCGGCCAGGCCGATGCCCGGGGCGTCGTACATGGTCTGGAACATGTTGTCGATCAGTTCCTGGAAGGCCGGCGTGGTGACTTCGGCGGCTTCGATCAACGCAGCCTTGGTACGCAGGCGCGGATCGGGGAACTCGAGAATGGGGAGAAGGGCCATGGCTGTTTCCGGATAGGGGGCCGGCACGCCGGCATACGTCGCAGATTCTAGCTCCAACGCTTGCCTTGCGCCCCGGTTTCTGGACTATAGTGCGCGGACCTGTTGGGGAATCAGGGCTTCACACCTATGTTGCTTCGTTTTCGTACGGTCGTCGCCGCGGCGATGCTGACCGTGGCTGCCTATGCTACCGCCGTGGAAGTGAATGGCGGGCACCCGGACACCTATGTGGTCCGAAAAGGGGATACGTTGTGGGATATCGCCGCACGTTTCCTGCAGAAGCCGTGGCTGTGGCCGGAGATCTGGCAGGCCAATCCGCAGATCGCCAATCCGCACCTGATCTATCCCGGTGACGTGCTCAGCCTGGCCTATCTGGACCGGGTGACCGTCGCTGCCAAGCCCGGCCCGCGCCAGGAAGCCCCGATCGATGCCATTCCGCTGGCCCAGGTCGAGCCGTTCCTGAAGCAGCTGAGCGTGGTCGACAGCATCGAGCAACTGCCCTACGTGGCCGGCCTGGAGGAAGAACGCCTGCGCGTCACCAGCGGCAGCGCGGTGTACGTACGCCTGGCCGACGCCCAGCTGGGCCAGCGCTGGGCCGTGGTCCGCCCGACCGTGCGCTATGCCCAGCCCAAGCCGACCGAGGACCTGACCGCCAACGGCGACGTCACCCCGGGCAGCGGCAACCTGTGGCGGGCCTACAACGCCCCCAACCACCGCCGCGGCGTGCTCGGCTATGAGCTGGCCCAGGTCGCCACCGGCACCATCACCCATGTCGCCGGCGGCAAGGTGGAGGCGTCCACCCTGGTGCTGGACAAGAACGAGGGCGGCCGCGAGGTACGTGCGGGCGACCGCCTGGTCCCGGTCGAGGCCAGGCCCTACGACCTGCAGTTCATCCCCCATGTCCCGGCCGCCGGTGTCGAGGGCGTCGACGTGCGCGTGCTGGCCGTTGCCGACATGTTCACCGCTGGTGGGCCGCGCGACGTGATCGCGATCTCCGCAGGCCGCGCGCAGGGCGTGGACAACGGCACCGTGTTCTCGCTGTGGCGCCCGGGCCGCCACGTGGCGCACCGCATGAAGTACCCGAACTCCTCGCGCATGGATGATTCGCTCAGCACCGGCGCCGGCCGCGTCTCGCTGCCGGACGAATACGCCGCACACGCCATGGTGTTCCGTACCTTCGACAACGTCAGCTACGCACTGGTGATGCAGGGCGTGAAGCCGGTGCGCGTGGGATACAACGCACTGCACCCGGATGCGCGGTAGAGTCGACTGTTAGTCGACTGCTCTTCACCGCCCCCCGAAAGCGCCCGCGCTGCGCGCGGTAGTCGACTGACAGTCGACTCTACAGGAGCGGTCTCCGGCAAAGTCTGACAGCCACATGCGAAGGCGCCCTAGGGCGCCTTTGTTGCATGCGCTCGATAGTGGGAGGATGACCAACCAAGCTGACGAGGCGCTGCTGCGCCTGTTGATGGCAGGCGGCGCGCTGGCACCACGGCGGGCCCTGCTGCAGGCCGCAGGCAGGGCGGAAATCGCGATCGCGCAGGGTGCCGCGAACTGGCGCGCGCACGGTTGCACGCCAGAGCAGTGCGCCGCACTGGACCGCCCCGACGCCCGGGCCTTGGCCGTGGCACGGCGCTGGCTGGAAGACGACAACCAGCACCTGCTGGCCTTCACCGATCCGGCCTTCCCCCGCCCCTGCTGGATGTCCCCAATCCCCCCCTTGCGCTGTTCATCGCCGGCGACCCCGGCCGGGCCTGGCGCCCATCGGTTGCGCTGGTCGGCAGCCGCTCGCCAACGCCGGGCGGACGCGCGCTGGCAGCCCGGTTTGCCGGCTGCTTCGTCGACGCCGGGCTGGCGGTGACCAGCGGCCTGGCGGCGGGCATCGATGCCGCCGCCCACCAGGCCACGCTGGACGCGGGGGGCTGCACCGTGGCGGTGATCGGCACCGGACCGGACCGCGCCTATCCGGACAGCCACGCCCGGCTGCAGGCGCGAATCGCCGCCGAAGGCGTGGTGCTCAGCGAGTACCTGCCCGGCACGCCCGCACGCCCCGGCCACTTTCCTGCCCGCAACCGGCTGGTAGCCGGGCTGGCCCTGGCCACGGTGGTGGTCGAGGCCGCCCAACGCTCGGGTGCCCTGATCACCGCACGCCTGGCCGCCGAGGCCGGCCGCGAGGTCTGCGCCCTGCCCGGCTCGGTGCTCAATCCGCGCGCTGCGGGCTGCCACAGGCTGATCCGCGAGGGTGCCGCACTGGTCGAGCGCCCGGAGGAGGTCCTCGAACTGCTGGCCCCCGCCCTCCGCCAGCAGCTGCCGGGCTTGCAATCACGGCTGGCCACCCCCACTGAACAGGCACCGCCTGCACGCCTGCCGGCGCACTGGGCCGACGACCCTGACTACCAGTGCTTGTGGCGGGCGCTGGAGCACAACCCAAGCAGTATGGATTCACTGATCACACGCTGTGGATTGACGGCGCCCCAGGTGTCCTCCATGCTGCTGGCCATGGAACTGGCGGGAATCGTGGTGTGCGTACACGGCCGCTACTGTCGAACTCCCTAGTTTCTTCACCTCCACAGCGTCGCGCGACGCAGGCCGAGGGGCAATGAAAGAGAGCATCCTGGATGTACTGCTGTACCTGTTTGAACACTATTTCAGCGAAGATGCGGACCTGATCCGTGACCGCGATTCGCTTCAGAACGGCCTGATCCAGGCCGGTTTCAGCCCAACCGAGATCAACAAGGCGTTCGACTGGCTCGATGCCCTGGCCGCGCAGCGGCCGAGCGTGGCCCAGGCTCGGGTCGATGGCCCCGTGCGCGTGTACCACGGCCCCGAGCTGGACAAGCTGGACGTGGAATGCCGCGGGTTCCTGCTGTACCTGGAACAGCACGGCATCCTCGATGCCGACCAGCGCGAGCTGGTGCTGGACCGGGCAATGGCCCTGGACCAGGACGAACTGGACCTGGACGACCTGAAGTGGGTCGTGCTGATGGTGCTGTTCAACCAGCCCGGCTCCGAGGCGGCGTATGCCTGGATGGAGACGCAGATGTTCATGGACGAGCCAGAACCCCTGCACTGACCGTACACTTGGGGGCATAGCGCATTCAGGAGCGTCCCCGTGAGCGAGTGGTTCCATGCAGAAGGCAACCGGCAGCAAGGCCCGCTGCCGGCGGAACAGTTGGTCGAGTTGTTCCGCAACAACCAGATCTCCCTGGACACCCTGGTCTGGCGCGACGGCCTGCCGCAATGGCAGCCGTTGCGCACCGTGGTCGACGAGCTCGGCCTGATCGTGCCGGCGCTGGACGCCGCTGCACCGCCCGTGGAACCCGAACCGGAGCCGGCAGCACCGCCTCCGCCGCAGCCACCGGTGCTGCCACCGTCCACGCCCTACGCCACCAGCGCAGCGGCCAGCGCCCTGCCGACGCCGAAGAAGAAGCTGTCCGGCTGCGCCCTGACCGCCATCATCGGCGGCGGCCTGCTGCTGGTGCTGGTACCGATCGTGGCCATCCTGGCCGCCATCGCGCTGCCCGCCTACAACGACTACACCCTTCGCGCCAAGGTCGCCGGCGCAGTGACCGCACTGCAGCCGCTGAAGGACCAGGTGCAGCATTTCGCCGATGACGAAGGCCGCTGCCCGGGTGGCAACGACGCGGGCTTCCCGGCCCCGGGTGATTTCGCCCATGCAGGGCTGTCAGCGGTGAACATCGGTCGCTTCAACAACGGCCACTGCGGCATCGAAGCCACCCTGGCGCTGCCCGGCAAGAGCCTCGATGGCGATCTGCTGTGGCTGGAATACGATCGCGACAGCGGCCGCTGGGAATGCAGCGGCGAGAGCAACGACAAGTACCTGCCGCCGTCGTGCCGCGGCTGAACCGCGCGCACGCCAGCACCTCCAAGGATGATTCAACAGGGAACATGCAATGACTGAGTGGTACTACGCCGAAGGACAGCAACGCCAGGGCCCGCTGCCGGTCCAGGAGATCCGCCAGCGCTTCCAGCGCGGCCAGCTCAACCTGGACACCCTGGTCTGGCGGGAGGGCATGGCCCAGTGGGCTGCGCTGCGGCAGATGGTCGACGAGCTCGGCCTGCAGACGCTGGCTGATGCCAGCACTGCCAGCAGCAGCGGCGGGTTCGACCTGCGCAGCGACTACGCCGCCATCGACAGCGGCACCGCACCGCTGCCCGGCACCGGCGCGCTCAGCAGCTCGCCTTACAGCGCTCCAGCGGCCACCAGCAGCGGTGGCCACGCGCAGCCGGTGGTTGGCGGTGAAGTGGTCTACGCAGGCTTCTGGAAGCGTGTGGCGGCCTACATGATCGATTACTTCGTGCTGGTCGTCCCCGGCAGCATCATCGGTGCCATTCTTGGTGCGATACTCGGCGCCAGCATGGGCGCGGTGGGCAGCGGCGAATCGGCCATCGAGATCGTTGCCCAGCTGGCCAGCGCCCTGATCAACCTCGGCATCGGCATGGCCTACTACACCTGGTTCCATGCCTCGCAGGGCGGCGCCACGCTGGGCAAGATGGCAGTCGGTATCAAGGTGGTGCGCGGCAACGGCGAACGCCTGACCAAGGCCCGCGCATTTGGTCGCTACTGGGCCATGCTGCTGAGCAGCTTCACGCTCGGCATCGGTTTCCTGATGGCCGCCTTCACCGAACGCAAGCAGGGCCTGCACGACATGGTCTGCGACACCCTCGTGGTCGACCGCTGGGCCTACACCGACCAGCCGCAGCTGCAGCGCCGGGAGCTGGGCACGGTAACCGTACTGGTGCTCGTGCTGACCGGCCTGCTGTCTCTGGTCGGCCTGGCCCTGCTGGTGTTCGCGGTAGGCTTCATCGCCAAGATGGCCTCGTGAACGGCCATCCTCACGCCTGGCTGCTTGACACGGGCCGGCCGGGCGTGATTCCTCTAATAAGGTGAAACCTGAACGCCCGGCACATTACCGGGCGTTCAGTTTATGGATTTGCCCGTGGCCGCTTCACTAATGCGGCCGTTTGCTCCACCCTAGCGGCCCCTTCTCCCGGTCCGCCCACAGACCTCTCCCGACATGCCCAAGCACCTGCTCATCGTCGAATCGCCAGCCAAGGCCAAGACGATCAACAAATACCTCGGCAAGGACTACACCGTCCTGGCCTCGTATGGGCATGTGCGTGACCTGATCCCGAAGGAAGGCGCGGTCGACCCGGACAACGGGTTCGCCATGCACTACGACGTGATCGACAAGAACGAAAAGCATGTCGATGCGATCGCCAAGGCCGCCAAGGGTGCCGACGACATCCTGCTGGCAACCGACCCGGATCGCGAAGGTGAAGCGATCAGCTGGCACATCGCCGAGATCCTGAAGGAACGCGGGCTGGTCAAGGACAAGCCGATGCAGCGCGTGGTGTTCACCGAGATCACCCCGCGCGCCATCAAGGAAGCGATCAGCCAGCCGCGCGCGATCGCCAGCGACCTGGTCGATGCCCAGCAGGCGCGCCGCGCGCTGGACTACCTGGTCGGCTTCAACCTGTCGCCGGTGCTGTGGCGCAAGGTCCAGCGCGGCCTGTCCGCAGGCCGCGTGCAGAGCCCGGCGCTGCGCATGATCGTCGAGCGCGAGGAAGAGATCGAAGCCTTCGTCGCCCGCGAATACTGGTCGATCGCGGCCGAATGCGCGCACCCGTCGCAGCACTTCAACGCCAAGCTGGTCAAGCTGGACGGGCAGAAGTTCGAGCAGTTCACCATCACCGACGGTGACACCGCCGAAGCCGCCCGCCTGCGTATCCAGCAGGCCGCGCAGGGCTCGTTGCATGTCACCGACGTCGCCAGCAAGGAGCGCAAGCGCCGTCCGGCGCCACCGTTCACCACCTCGACCCTGCAGCAGGAAGCCTCGCGCAAGCTCGGCTTCACCACCCGCAAGACCATGCAGGTTGCGCAGAAGCTGTATGAGGGCGTGGCCATCGGCGACGAAGGCACCGTCGGCCTGATTTCGTACATGCGTACCGACTCGGTGAACCTGTCGCAGGACGCGCTGGCGGAAATCCGCGACGTGATCGCCCGCGACTACGGCATCGCCTCGCTGCCGGACCAGCCCAACACCTACCAGACCAAGTCGAAGAACGCCCAGGAAGCGCACGAAGCGGTGCGCCCGACCTCGGCCCTGCGCACCCCGGCCCAGGTCGCACGCTTCCTCACCGACGACGAGCGCCGCCTGTACGAACTGATCTGGAAGCGCGCCGTCGCCTGCCAGATGATCCCGGCCACGCTCAATACCGTCAGCGTCGACCTATCCGCCGGCAGCGAGCACGTGTTCCGTGCCAGCGGCACCACGGTGGTGGTGCCCGGCTTCCTGGCCGTGTACGAGGAAGGCAAGGACAGCAAGAGCGCCGAGGACGAGGACGAAGGCCGCAAGCTGCCGGCGATGAAGCCGGGCGACCGCGTGCCGCTGGAACGCATCCAGGCCGAACAGCATTTCACCCAGCCGCCGCCGCGCTACACCGAAGCGGCGCTGGTGAAGGCGCTGGAAGAGTACGGCATCGGTCGTCCCTCGACCTACGCCTCGATCATCCAGACCCTGCTGTTCCGCAAGTACGTGGAAATGGAAGGCCGCAGCTTCCGCCCGTCCGACGTCGGCCGCGCGGTGTCCAAGTTCCTGTCCAGCCACTTCACCCAGTACGTGGACTACGACTTCACGGCCAAGCTCGAAGACGAGCTTGATGCCGTTTCGCGTGGCGAAGAAGAGTGGATTCCGCTGATGGCTCGCTTCTGGGAGCCGTTCAAGGAACTGGTGGAAGACAAGAAGGAATCGGTCGACCGCGCCGAGGCCAGTGGCGCGCGCGAGCTTGGCACCGATCCGAAGACAGGCAAGCCGGTCAGCGTGCGTCTGGGCCGCTTCGGGCCGTATGCCGCCATCGGCAGCACCGCCGAGGACGCCGAGGAGAAGCCGAAGTTCGCCTCGCTGCGCCCTGGCCAGTCGATGCACACCATCTCCCTGGAAGACGCGCTGGAGCTGTTCCTGATGCCGCGCGCGCTGGGTGAGGACAAGGGCGAGCCGGTCAGCGTCGGGATTGGCCGCTTCGGGCCGTTCGCCAAGCGTGGCAGCACCTACGCCTCGCTGAAGAAGGAAGACGACCCGTACACCATCGACCTGGCCCGTGCCGTGTTCCTGATCGAAGAGAAGGAAGAGATCGCGCGCAACCGGATCATCAAGGAATTCGAGGGCAGCGACATCCAGGTGCTGAACGGCCGCTTCGGCCCGTACATCAGCGACGGCAAGATGAACGGCAAGATCCCCAAGGACCGCGAGCCGGCATCGCTGACCCTGGCCGAAGTGCAGCAGCTGATGGAAGAAACCGGCAAGCCGGTGCGCAAGGGCTTCGGCGCCAAGAAGGCGGCAGCGAAAAAGGCACCGGCCAAGAAGGCGGCAGTGAAGAAGGAAGCGGTGCCGAAGAAGGCTGCTGCCAAGAAGGCGCCGGCAAAGAAGGCGGTGAAGAAGGCCGCCGCAAAGAAGGTCCCGGCGAAGAAAGCCGTCAAGAAGGCCGCTGCGAAGAAGTAGATCCACGCCATGCGTGGATGAGGGGCAAGGTGTGCGGACCAACGGTCCGCACCTACCGTCCGCGCCGACCACCCCTTCTGCACGCAGCAGGGGGATAATGGAGGTCCACGCCGGGCCGGTCGCCGCCATGAAAGAACTCACCCTGGACTCTGCTGTCGCCACGCTCCGCGCCGGCGGCGTGATCGCCTACCCGACCGAAGCGGTCTGGGGCCTGGGCTGTGATCCCTCGCAGGAAGCGGCAGTGCACATGGTGCTGCGGCTGAAGCAGCGACCGATCGAGAAAGGCATGATCCTGGTCGCGGCCGAGCTGGCGCAGCTGGAAGGCTGGGTGCGCCTGCAGGCGCTGCCCGACGCCCGCCAGCGCGCGGTACTGGCCAGCTGGCCCGGCGCCAACACCTGGATCCTGCCCGCTGGCCCGCGCGCGCAGCCCTGGGTCACCGGCGAACACAGCGGCATTGCGGTGCGCATCAGCGCGCACCCGCTGGTGGCCGAACTCTGCCGCGCCTGGGGCGGCCCGCTGGTCTCCACCAGCGCCAATCTGGCCGGCGAACCACCGGCGCGCAGCCGCGAAGAGCTGGATCCGCGCCTGCTGCGCCTGCTCGACGGCATCCTTGACGGACAGACCGGTGGCCTGGCCCAACCCACCCCCATACGCGACGCGCTCAGCGGCAACGTGCTGCGCTCCTGAGCCGCCGATTGCACTGCCGCGGACAATCACGCACGCTGCCGCCATGAGCCTGCTGCGCGCCACCTTCAGCCTGTGCCTGCTGCTGCCGTGGACGGCGTCCGCAGCCGAAGACGTGCGGGTGTACCGCTGCGTTTCCAGCAACGGGGCGGTGGCCCTGCAGGACACGCCCTGCAACAGCGGCCGCCAGCAGGTTCGCGACCTGCAGCGCCCGCGCGATCCCGCTCCACGGGTGGTGCGCAGTGATGCCCCGCCTGCGCCGCCCGGCGAAACCCCGGTCATCCGCGAGCGCGAAGTCCGCCACGTCTACATCCAGCCGCCGCAGCCGATGTACGAATGCGTGAGCGATGATGGCCGACGCTATACCAGCGACAACAACGAAGGCAATCCGCGCTGGGTGCCGTTGTGGACCAGTGTCTGGCTGCCACACGCCCATCACGGCCCGGCCTACCCCGGACCGCGCCCGGCCACCGGCACGCCGATCGGCGAAGGCGCGGGTTATCGTCCCCCCTCGATCGGCATGGGCGTGCAGGTTCCGGCCGGCAGCGTGCTGGTCCGCGACAGCTGCCATGCGTTGCCGCCGCAGGAAGTCTGTGCGCGACTGCGTGATCGCCGCTGGGAACTGGATCGCCGGTACAACAGTGCGCTGCAGAGTGAACGCACCGCCATCAGCAACGAACAGCGCGGCATCGATGCGCGCCTGTCGCGCGATTGCGAACGCTGACCGCAGCAAGCCGCCGCAGCCTGTACGCTGTACGCATGAACCGAGTGATCTGGCTGCTCCTGGTGCTGCTGCCTGGAAGCGCATTGGCCGAAGAGGGCGTGATCTACCGCTGTACCTCCAGCAGCAGTGACATCCCTACCCTGCAGCGCACGCCGTGTCCCACTGGCAGCAAGCAGCAGGTGCTGCGCATACCCGGCAAGGGCAACGCGCAGCCGGCCGCCGCTGCCCCTGTGGTCGCTGAACCTGCCCCCACCCCGGTGGAAACACCCGCGCCGCTGCCGGCCAACCCGGGTGTTGCGCCTGCGGCCCCAGCGAAGGCACGACGCGCGGACGAAGGACGCACGATCATGGAAGCAGGCATGGTCGAACACGAAGGAGACGACCAGATCCTTGACAGCGCGACGCTGCGTCGCGATGCCGAGGCCCGTGCTGCTG
The DNA here is from genome assembly GCF_001499715.1 of Stenotrophomonas thermophila. Classification (NCBI taxonomy): domain Bacteria; kingdom Pseudomonadati; phylum Pseudomonadota; class Gammaproteobacteria; order Lysobacterales; family Lysobacteraceae; genus Stenotrophomonas; species Stenotrophomonas thermophila. Next base: position 62,148 of record NZ_CVIW01000001.1, read on the forward strand.
GAAGTGACGGTTCACCGAAGCCGCCGCTTCCTCCTATCTTCCAGTGCACCGACAGCCAGGGCGGCGGCTACCTGTACGAGTACGAGGCTGCGCCAGGTCGCTGCGAGCTGATGACAGTACAGGGCCTTGGCGGAGTGACGCCGGTGAATGCCGCCAGCTGTGAAGTGGTGCGCGATCAGTGCGAAGCGCTTCCCGAAGCGCAGCGCTGCGGTGCCTGGCAGCAGCGCTTCCGCGATGCCCGCGGCCGGGAGCGCTTCGCCGCGCCCGAGAACCGCGACAGCGCGCGCAAGGACCGCGAGCGGTTGCAGGGTGTGCTGGAGGCCAGCAACTGCCCGGTGCCGGGGTGACCGCCATCCGGTAGTGCCGGCCGCTGGCCGGCAACTGCAATCAACTGAATATCCTGTGGTTGCCGGCCAGCGGCCGGCACTACCCTTCCGAAGATCAGAACCCGTAGCGCAGGAAGCCGCCGTCCACCGCGATGCACTCGCCGGTAACGTAGCTGGCTGCCGGCAGGCACAGGAAGCCCACGGCCGCAGCCACCTCCTCCGGCTCCCCGATGCGGCGCATCGGCGTGCGATCGATCACTTCCTCGTAGTAATCCGGGTCCGACAACGGGCCGGACGTGCGCCGGGTACGGATGTACCACGGTGCCACTGCGTTGACGCGGATGCCATCTTCGGCCCACTCGACGGCCAGGTTGCGGGTCATCTGGTGCATCGCCGCCTTGGTCATGCCGTAGACCACGCCACTGCGCACATGGGTCAGGCCGGACACGCTGCCGACGTTGACGATGGACGACGACGCGTGGCGTGCCAGCAGCGGATGTGCGTAGCGCGACAGCTCGAACGCCGAGAACAGGTTGGTCTCGAAGATCTTGCGCCACTCGTCTTCGGAGTACTCGGTGGCCGCCTTGGTGACGTTGCCGCCGGCGTTGTTGACCAGGATATGCAGGCCATCGCTGTGGTCCTCCACCCAGTCCAGGATCTGGCGGCGGTCCTCGTCGTCGGAAACATCGGCGGCCAGCGCATGCACCTGCATCTGCGGATACACATCCAGCAACTCGTCGCGCGCGGTCTCCAGCATGTCGATATCGCGGCCGACGATCATCAGGTCTGCACCGAACCCGGCCAGTTCATGCGCGATGGCCAGGCCGATGCCGGCACTGGCGCCGGTGATCAGGGCAGTCTGGCCGTCCAGCCGCCACCGTTGCTGGGTCATGAGTCCTCCGGGGCCGCGCCCGCTGTGTTTCGATGCAACAAGGATACGCGCTCACGGCCGCCCCCGGCCGAGGATGCGACACTGCCCGCACGCCCATCACGGAGTGCCGCCATGCGCATCCTGGTCCTGTCCACGTCCCTGCTGGCCACCGTGCTGCTGTCCGCCTGCCAGCGCCCGCCAACGCCGAACCCGGAGAAGCCACCGGTGCCCAAGGCGATGGCGCGCGCGATGCAGGAGCCGCTGGACCGTGCCAAGGGCGCGCAGAAATCCGTCGATGACGCCGCTGCGGGCGAGCGCAAGGCCGAGGCCGACGCGACGCAGTGACCTGTGGGGTCAGAACCCTTTGCGGGCAAAGGGATCCGACCCCACCAACGAGAACGCCCGGCCGAAGCCGGGCGTTTACAGTAGATCCACGCCATGCGTGGATGTGCTCCGGTCAGAACCCGCAGAAGCAGTACGCCAGCGCCTTCACCGGTGCGCCATTGCCCTTTTCGCGGGCCGCGTTCTCGACAAAGCGCAGCTGCGTATCCACTTCCGGCATCGTGCGCGCCAGCAGCATCCGCGCCATGCCCGAATCGGACAGCATCCAGGCACCGGCACGACTGCCAGCGAAACCGCTGACGAACTGCGCGAACGGCGTGGCTGCCTTCTCGATGTAGCGCACGCGATAGGCATCGGACTTGCCCAGCTTGGCGCGGCTGGCCGCATCGGCCACCGCATCCTTCAGGCCACCGAAGGCATCGACCAGGCCGCGTTCCTTGGCCTGTGCACCGCTCCACACGCGGCCGCGGGCCACCTCGTCCACGGCCTCGACCGGCTTCTTGCGCGCGTCGGCGACGCGACCGGTGAAGTCGGCGTAGCCTTTGTTGATCACCGACTGGATGACCTGTCCCACGGCCGGATCCATCGGCCGGGTGACATCGAACGCACCGGCGAAGCGGGTGGTGCCGACGCCATCGGTGTGCACGCCGATCTTGTCCAGCGCGCGGCTGAAGTTCGGCACCATGCCGAAGATGCCGATCGAACCGGTGATCGTCGACGGATCGGCGTAGATGCGATCGGCGTTCATGCTGATCCAGTAGCCACCGGAGGCGGCCAGGTCGCCCATCGATACCACCACCGGCTTGCCGGCGGCCTGCAGGGCGACCACTTCACGGCGGATCTGCTCGGAAGCGAACACTTCTCCGCCCGGCGAATCCACGCGCAGCACGACCGCCTTGACATCGTCGTCGTCGCGCGCGGCACGCAGCAGCGCCGACGTCGATTCGCCACCGATGCGGCCGGCCGGCAGGTCACCGCCGCTGATCTCGCCGGACGCCACCACCACTGCCACCTGCGGACGGTTGTCGACCGGGTTGCGGCGCGCATCAAGCTGGCCCAGGTAGGTGCCGAAGTCGACGTTGCGGAAGCCACCGTCGGCATCTTCGTCGGCCACGCCGCGCTCGATCATCAGGTCCTCGAACTCTTCGCGGGTCTTCAGCGCGGTCACCAGCTTCTGCTGCAGGGCGAACTTGGCCAGATCACCACCAGCAGCAGCGATGCCTTCCGGCAGCGTATCGATGCCGGCAGCCAGCTGTGCCGGATCCAGGCGACGGGCCTTGGCGATGTCGCCCAGGTAGCGCTGCCATACGTCGTTCATCCAGAACAGGTCGGCTTCCTTGGAGGCCGGCGACGCCGCGTCGAGCACGTACGGCTCGGCTGCGGACTTGTACTCACCCACCTTGAACAGGTGCACGTCCACGCCCAGCTTGTCCTGCAGGCCGGTGCGGAAGTACTGGCGGTAGCGGCCCAGGCCCTCAAGCACCACCGAACCCATCGGGTCCAGGTAGACCTCGTCGGCCTGTGCGGCCAGCAGGTACTGCGACTGGCCCATGCTCTCGCTGTAGGCCACCAGCTGCTTGCCGGAGGCACGCAGGTCCTGCAGTGCCGAAGCCACTTCACGCAGCGAGGCGAAGCCCGAGGGCTGCAGCTTGTCCAGCTCCAGCACCACGCGCTCGATCTTCTTGTCTTCCTTGGCCGACTCGATCACCCGCAGCAGGTCGCGCAGCTGGATCTCTTCGGCACCGTTGTCGCCCACCGCCTTGGCCAGTGCGCGGCTGACCGGATCGGCGCTGAACTGCTCGACCAGCCGGCCTTCCGGCGCGATCACCAGGGTGGTGCGGTCCTGCAGCGACTTGCTGGCACCGGCGCCCATGCCTGCGGCGATGACGAACATCACCAGCAGCAGGAACAGCAGGCCGAAGAACACCAGGTTGAGGATCAACCGGCGGGTGAAGTTCATGACGTCCCACAGCCCGATGAAGAAACTGGCGACGGGGTTGCGACGCGCCGGGGGCAGCGGGGGCACGGGGTGATTCATGGAACGCTCCGGATGGCTTCTTGCCGTGGTGCCAGCATAGCCGGTGCCGCGTGATGCGGCATCGGACACAAGTCAGGGGATCGCCCGCCACGGGTGGCCGGGGCGGGGCGGAAGTTCAGGACAGCATCGACTGGCCGATGCGCAGGCTGCTGCGCCGCAGGCGCCAGCCCATCAGGATGGCAGCGGCGGTGAGGCCCACGATCAGGCCGATCCACATACCCTGCGGGCCCATGCCCAGCCCCAGGCCGAGCCCGGCGCCCAGCGGCATGCCCAGGCCCCAGTACGCGAACATGGCGATGAACATCGGCACGCGGGTGTCCTTCAGGCCGCGCAGCGCGCCGGCCGACAGTACCTGGATGCCATCCGGGAACTGGAAGGTGGCCGCATACAACAGCAGGGTGGAGGCCAGGCCGGCCACCGCCAGGTCGTTGGTGTAGACACCGACGATGGCATCGTGGCCGAACAGCAGTACCGCCGCCGACAATGTCTGCGTACCCATGATGATCGCGTAGCCGGCCCAGGCCGCGCGCCGCACGCCGAAGCCATCGCCGCGGCCGACCGCATGGCCGACACGCACGGTAGTGGCCTCGGCCACGCCCATCGGAATCATGAAGCACAGCTGGGCGACGTTGATCGCGATCTGGTGCGCAGCCGCTTCATTGGCACCTAGGCGGCCGATCAGCAGCGCGGTGACGATGAACAGGCCGCCTTCCATCAGTACGGTGATGCCGATCGGCAGGCCGGTGCGCAGCAGGTCCCAGATCGCCTTCCAGCGCGGCCCTTCGAAGTGCGAGAACAGCTGCAGATGGGCAAAGCGCCTGGTCCGCCACAGATACAGGGCGAATGCGGTTGCCTGCAGCCACATCATCACCGCCGAGGCGATCCCCAGGCCTTCGGCGCCCAGTTCCGGGAAACCGAGCTTGCCATTGGCCAGCACATAGCCCAGCGGCGCCAGCACCAGCAGGCCACCGAAGCCAAGCAGCATGGTGGGCAGTGTCCAGTGCATGCCTTCGCTGAGGTAGCGCATGCAGAAGTACAGGGTCAGCGCCGGGCCGCCCCAGCGCACCGCATGCAGGAACGCAGTCGCCCCCGGCACGATGTCCGGTGCGATGCCGAAGGCCGGCAGCAGCGGCGGCACCACCGTAAGGAAGGTGAACATGATCAGGCCCAGGCCCAACGCCAGCCACAGCGCCTGTCGGAACAGCGGGCCGATCTCGCGCTCGCGGCCAGCGCCGTGCAGCTGCGACACCGAGGCGGTGAGCGAGATCAGGGTGCCGATCGGGATCAGCATCGGCAGCCACAGCAGGGCGGTACCGATGGTCACCGCAGCCAGCGTCGCGGTGGCGTGGTGGCCGGCAATCACGTTGTCGACGAAGGAGATCAGACCGGTGGACACATGGCCCAGCACAAGCGGCAGGGCGAGCAGACCGGTAGCGCCGACTTCCTTGCTGAAGCGCGGCGTGGAGGTTGCAGTAGGCATAAGGTGCTTGACGCGAACTACGGTTGCGCGCGAAGGGCACAGGCACCGGGTTGCGGCCGGTCATCTTACGCGCCCGGCGCGCGCATTCCCATGACATGGGGTGAATGCTGGGTTCCGGCTGCCCCAAGCAAAAAGGGGACGGAGGGGATTAAGTCGTATCTGGCCAGTCAGTGCCGAATGCGACTTAATCCCCTCCGTCCCCTTTTTTACTGGCCCGCTTGGCGCTTGAGCCAGCTGTCGCGTTCGGCGGCCGGCACCGCAAGGAAGGCGCTGCGCACGGCGTCGCGCTCCTGCGGCGGCGTACGCTGCGCGACCAGGGCCAGCTGGGCCAGCTGCGCCGGGCTGAGCTGACGCAGCACGGCCAGCGCGGTCTCGCGCTGCTCCGGAGGCACGAAGCCGAACAAGCCATGCAGCTTTGGGAATTCCAGGCCCAGTTGCGGGCCCAGCCGCCACCCGTCGCGGAACGCCTGGTCCTGATCGCCGAACTGCTGTCGCAGACGCTGCTGCTGGTCCGCAGGCAGCGCATTGAATCGCGCAGCGGCCTGGCGGATGCGCTCGCGCTCTCCTTCCGGCAACGCGCGCCAGGCGGCGTAGTCGGCACGGCGCTGGCGCTGCTGCTGCGGATCGAGCTGGGCAAAGCCAGCCGGTGCCGCGGTCGAAGCCGGCGGCGCGGCCGGGGTGGCCGGCGATGGCGGCGGCAATGGCACGTTCAACGATTGCGGCGCCGCAGACAGGGACAGCGGCAAGGCCAGCAACAGGCTGGCGAACACGGACTTATTCATCGGCGGCGGCGGTTTCCAGCGTGGCACTGGCCGGCTCCGGTCGGCTCGGCTTGGCTTGCGATTCGTCCACCGGCAGCGGACCGCCCGCGGCGGTCCATGCGTACAGGTCAGCATCGGCAACCAGCGGGTAGTCGCGATCGGCCAGCATCGCTGCGTCGTCATTGGCTTGGGCATGCGTTGCATCCGGCGTGGCGTCGACCTTGCTCGGTGGCAGGGCTTCCACCGTCACCGGACCGGCTTCGCCCACGACGCCTTCCGGCAGCGGCGCATCGTTGCCGAAGGAACGTCCCTGCAGGTAGCGCCAACCCAGCGCAGCGGCCAGCAGCACCGCCACGGTTACCAGCAGGATCAGCGGACCACGCCAGCGCGGCTTGGCGTCCGTACGACGGCGCTTGCCATGGGCGGCCGCGCGCTCGTCCCGCTGCGGTGCTCGCCAGCTGGAGGTCGGCGCTTCATTGTGGGCGGCGGGTGCCGCCGGCTGCTGAAGCTGCTGCAGGCGCGTGGCCGGCAGTTCACGGATACGCGCCTGTACCTGTTCGGCCAACTGGCGCCAGGCCGCGGCATCGGGCTGGCCCTGGGCATCGCGCGGGCAGGCATCGGCCAGCAGGTGCTGGTAGCCGGCCTCGTCCTGGTCGAGCACGCGCGTGGCGATGCTCTCGTCCAGGCTGCCGCCTACCCGCAGCAGCAGCGCCAGGCGCGGCAGCGGCGACATCGCAGCCAGCGCGGCCAACGGTGGCGCCCATTGGCCACCCACCGGCTCGCGCAGGGCCTGGCGCTGGCCCAGCAGGGTCCAGAAGCGGGTCGGCCACTGCGCCATCGGCAGGTCGCTGGCAACGGCCGCGAACGCGCGCATCACTGCCACCAGGGTCTGTTCGGCGCGCGCGGCATCGCCGCACTGCAGCTCAGCCACCACCAGGGCGCGGCGCTCGACGCCACGCAGGAACGCCGACAGCGCGCCGGCCGCGGTCGAGGAAACAGGGGCGGGCACAGCCGTCATCGGTCACTCCAAAGGTCTGGGGAAATGATAGCGGCAGGCAATCGACGCCCGTAGGACTTGCGCCCACGGATACTTCGTGCTGCAGGTTGTGCACAGCACCACGCTCCCGGCGCGGGAAACTGCGGCAAGCAGCTGAATTCACTCTGTTTCAGCAATGTTTCACACTTAAACTGTTGATTTTGAATAGTTTTTAAGTGTGGCTATTTTTTGACCAACCCAAGCGTGAGCTCGTCGCCATCGGCCTCCTGCGTTCCCGTCGACCGGTAACGCACAACGTTATCCACAGAACATGTGGATAAGCCTGAATCTCCAATGGACACCGATATTTAGGTGACATTTATGATTCAACGGGCGCCGCTCCGCCGTCTCCCACCCCGCCATTCGCGCGCGCATGGCCCGGTACACTGGCCCGATGCTTTCACCGATTCCGACCCTGCAGGTCGCCCTGCCCGTCCCCCTGCCCCGTCTGTTCGACTACCTGTCGCCGGAGGGCGATGGCCCCACGGTTGCGGTCGGCTGCCGCCTGAAGGTGCCGTTCGGCAACCGCGAGCTGGTCGGGGTGGTGGTGGGGCACGGCCAGACCGACGACGGCCAGGGACTGCGCCAGGCGTTGGCCTGGTGCGACCCGCAGCCGCTGCTGCAGGGGGAGCTGTGGCAGAGCCTGCAATGGCTGGCGCGTTACACCCACGCACCGCTGGGCGAGGTACTGAGCACCGCCCTGCCAGGACCGCTGCGTCATGGCGAAGCCCTGCCCGACACCCACCACTGGGGCTGGCAGTTGACCCCCGAAGGCCATACCCAGCGCGGGAAGCTGCGCGCCGGCAGCCGCCCGCGGCAGTTGGCCGAACTGCTGGCCGGGGCCGTGGTGGATGAGGATGTACTGGGCGAACGCATGGAGGACTGGCGCACCGCCGCGGGCAGCCTGGCCAAGCGTGCGCTGGCCGAGCGCGTGGCGATGACGGTGGCACCGCAGCATGCGCAGCCGCTGCCCGGCCCCACCCTCAACCCGGACCAGGCCGAAGCGGTGGCCGCCATCAACGCCGCCGAAGGCTTCCAGCCCTTCCTGCTGGATGGCGTGACCGGCAGCGGCAAGACCGAGGTGTACCTGCAGGCCATCATCCACTGCCTGGCGCAGGGCAGGCAGGCGCTGGTGCTGGTGCCGGAAATCGGTCTGACCCCGCAGACCCTGGCACGCTTCCGCGGCCGCCTTGGCATCGCCGTGCACGCATTGCATTCGGGGTTGAACGACAACGAGCGCGCGCGCGTCTGGGCTAAGGCTTCGCGCGGCGAGGCACGGGTCATCGTCGGCACCCGCTCGGCGGTGTTCACGCCATTGCCGCAGGCCGGGCTGCTGATCATCGACGAGGAACACGACGGCAGCTACAAGCAGCAGGACGGCATCCGCTATCACGCGCGCGATTTCGCTCTGGTCCGGGCCAAGGCGCTCGGCATTCCGGTGCTGCTCGGCAGTGCCACCCCTTCGCTGGAAACGCTGCATAACGCCTACGCCGGGCGCTACACCCACCTGCGCCTGAAGCAGCGTGCCGGTGATGCGCGGCCACCGCGTGTGCGCATCCTCGATGTGCGCAAGCGGCCGCTGCACGATGGCCTCTCGGCTGATGTGCTGGCCGGCATCGACGAGCACCTGCAGCGCGGCCAGCAGGTGCTGGTGTTCAAGAACCGGCGTGGCTACGCGCCGGTACTGCTGTGCCACGACTGCGGCTGGACCGCACCGTGCAACCGCTGCGATGCACCGATGACCGTGCATGGCGGCGGCCGCCGCCTGCAGTGCCATCACTGCGGCGCGCGACAACCGGCACCGCTGGCATGCCCGGCCTGCGGCAGCCTGGCGCTGCAACCGCAGGGCATCGGCACCGAACGCCTGGAAGAGCATCTCACCGCGGCCTTCGCCGACGTCCCTGTGGTGCGCATCGACCGCGGCACCACGTCACGTCGCGATGCACTGGAACAGCAGCTGGCGAGACTGGGCGACCAGCCCGGCATCCTGGTCGGCACGCAGATACTGGCCAAGGGCCACGACCTGCCGAAGCTGACCCTGGTGGTGGTGGTGGGCATCGACGAAGGCCTGTTCTCCGCTGACTTCCGCGCCAGCGAGAAACTCGCGCAACAGCTGATCCAGGTGGCCGGTCGCGCCGGGCGCGCACGTGACCCCGGCGAGGTCTGGCTGCAGACCCATCACCCCGGGCATCCGTTGCTGGAAACCCTGGTCAGCGGTGGTTACCACCCGTTCGCACAGGCGGAGTTGAACCAGCGGCAAGCCGCAGGATTCCCGCCATTCGCGCACCTGGCGCTGATGCGCGCCGAAGCGCAGCAGGTGGAGCATGCCAATGCGTTCCTGCTGGCCGCACGACAGTTGCTGGGCGAGCAGGACGTGGTCGAGGCCTACGGGCCGATGCCAGCACCGATGCCACGCCGCGCCGGCTACCAGCGTACGCAGCTGCTGCTGTCTGCCATGCAGCGGCCGCCACTGCATGGCGTGCTTTCGCAGCTGGTGCCACAGCTGTACGCGCTGCCGGAAGCACGCAAGGTGCGCTGGTCGCTGGATGTGGATCCAACGGACCTGTATTGATCCCGTAGAGCACTGCCGAGCATGGCTCGGCACTACCGTAGAGCCGAGCCATGCTCGGCTGCGTTTCAGCACCGGGCAGTGCTTACGTCAGCGGCGACATCACGCCGCGCTGGTAGGCCGGCCGCTCGCGCAGGCGGGCGTACCACTCGGCTAGGTGCGGCAGTTCAGGCCGCTGGATCGGCAGCTCGTACCAGGCGTAGACCAGCGAGCCCAGCGGAATGTCGCCCATCGCGAACTTCTCGCCCGACAGCCACGGCTGTTTGGCCAGCGTGGCATCGGCCATCGCCAGGTAATCGCCGGCGCGCACGATCGCGGCATTGATCCGCGATTCGTCCCGGTCGGCCGGGGCGGTGCGCATGATGCCCCAGATCAGGTCGCTGTACAGCGGCGCCATCCGCGAGGTGCTCCAGTCCATCCACTTCTCGGCCTGGGCACGCTCCATCGGGTCTTCGGCGTACAGCGTGCCCAATGCGTAGCGTGCGCTCAGATAGCGCACGATGGCGTTCGATTCCCACAGCGGCAGGCCATGGTCTTCGATCACCGGTACCAGGCCATTGGGATTCATCGCCTGGTATTCCGGCGTCTGCGTGCCGCCGTGGCTGCCACCGACTTCGATGGATTCATACGGCAGGCCGATCTCCTCGGCGCACCACAGCACCTTGCGGACGTTACTGGAATTGCGGCGGCCCCAGATCTTCAACATGCGGGTTTTTCCTTGCTGGCAATGCGAGCGGCAACGATACGCCTGATCGGGTGGGGTGTGTGCGTGCCGGATGCGGGATCTTGCATCCAGCGTTGCCGGCCAGCGGCCGGCACTACCGGTTCTTCTTTGGCAGCGCGCGCACGTAGGACGACTTGCCGTCCTTCTTCAGTTCGAACAGGCCGATCGCCGCCAACAGGTCACTCAACTTCCCGTAACCATAGTTGCGCGGATCGAACGAGGCCTGGTTGCCGATCTGGCTGCCAACCGGCCCCAGATGCGACCAGCCGTCCTCGCCCTCGGCCGAGGACACCGCGCGGCGCAGCATCTTCACCAGCCGGGTGTCGCTGCGCATCTCCGCGCCACTCTTGCGCGGGCGCGCATCATCGTTGGCCACCGGCTCGTTCGAGGCCTGTTCGCTGGACGCCTGTTCGGTATCCGGCACGCTGGCGTGGGTCTGGCCCAGTGCTTCCAGGTAGGTGAATTTCGAGCACGCGTTGACGAACGGCTCGGGCGTTTTCTTCTCGCCGAAGCCGTACACCTTCACGCCATCGGTCAGCAGGCGCATCACCATCGGAGTGAAATCGGCATCGCTGGAGACGATGGCGAAGCCATCAAGGTTGCGTGCGTAGAGCAGGTCCATGGCATCGATCACCATCGCCATGTCCGAGGCATTCTTGCCCTTGCTGTAGGCAAACTGCTGGATCGGGCGGATCGCATATTCGTGCAGCACCGCTTCCCAGCCCTTCAACCGCGGGCTCTTCCAGTTGCCATAGGCGCGGCGCACGTTGGCCACGCCGTAGCGGGCGACTTCGGCCAGGACCTCGTCGATCTTCGAGGCCGGCGCATTGTCGGCGTCGATCAACAGGGCGATGCGCTTTTCCGGTTCGCTCATGGGCTCCTCACGGGCCGTTGCCTGAACCCGAGTATCGCCGATCCACGCGGGCGCTGACGTGACAGGCAGTCGCCGTGCGAAGATGCCAGGCGCTTCCCCCGATGCCCCCACTGGAGTGAGTCGATGAGTCGCGAGCGCGTTCCCCACCTGGTCGTTGTCGGCGGCGGTTTTGCCGGTCTCTGGGCCACCCGTGCCCTGGCCCGCGAGCGCATACGCATCACCCTGGTCGACCGCCGCAACCATCATCTGTTCCAGCCGCTGCTGTACCAGGTGGCCACCGCCGGCCTGTCCGCGCCGGATATCGCCGCACCGCTGCGCCACATCCTCGGCCACCAGCGCAACGTGGAAGTCCGCCTCGGCGAAGTGGTCGCCATCGACAAGCAGGCCCGGCAGATCCGCATGGCCGATGGCAGCACGCTGGACTACGACAGCCTGCTGCTGGCCACCGGCGCCACCCACGCCTACTTCGGCAACGACCAGTGGGCCGATGATGCGCCCGGCCTGAAGACGCTGGACGATGCGATCGCGCTGCGCCGCAAGCTGCTGCTGGCGTTCGAGCGCGCCGAGGCGGAACCGGACCCGGCGAAGAAGGCCGCATGGCTGAGCTTCGCGGTGGTCGGTGGCGGTCCCACCGGTGTTGAACTGGCCGGCACCCTGGCCGAGATCGCGCGGCATACGTTGCGCAACGAATTCCGCCACATCGATCCAGCCAGCGCCAAGGTGCGGCTGATCGAGGCCGGGCCGCGCGTGCTGTCCTCGTTCCCGGAAGTACTTTCGCTGAAAGCACGCCGCCAGCTGGAAAAGCTGGGCGTGGAAGTGCTGACCGGTACCCCGGTGAGCGACATCGACAGCCAGGGCTTCACGCTCGGTGATCAGTTCGTGCCGGCACGCACCGTGGTCTGGGCCGCCGGCGTGGCCGCTTCACCGCTGGCGCGCACGCTGGACGTGCCACTGGATCGCGCCGGCCGCGTGCCGGTGCAACCGGACCTGACCCTGCCCGATCACCCGGAGCTGTTCGTGGCCGGCGACCTGGCCGCACTGAACCAGGCCGACGGCAAGCCGGTTCCCGGCGTGGCGCCCGCGGCCAAGCAGATGGGCAAGTACGTGGCCGAGGTGGTCCGCGCGCGCCTGCATGGCAAGGCGGCGCCGGGGCCGTTCAAGTACGCCGACTACGGCAACCTGGCCACCATTGGCCGCATGGCCGCGATCGTGCACCTGGGCCGGCTGCAGTTGTCTGGTGTACTGGCATGGTGGTTCTGGCTGGCCGCGCACGTGTTCTTCCTGATCGGCTTCCGCAACCGCATCGTGGTGCTGCTGAACTGGGCCGTGGCGTACTGGAGCTACCAGCGCAGCGCGCGCATCATCTTCGGTGATGACCAGGACGACCGTCGGCCGAGGCGGTAGGAGTGCACTCGCGCCTCCCCGACCGGTGCGGTAGATCCACGCCATGCGTGGATGACTGTCTGTGCATGCCGCATGGAGCTCAGCCACGCACGGCGTGGCTCTACTTCCTCATCGGGGCGCCCGGCACCCACCGTTTCGACCCGGTCCGGCAGAAGTCCTCCTTCCTCGCGGTGTCGGCAATCTGCGCGGTACTCCAATGCCGGGTGATCCAGATCGTCAATGCGGTACTACTGAGATGCCAGCGCAGCATGCCGCGCTGTGGTTGCCGCCACAGGTGGCGTCGGGCAATCCAGAAGGCCTCCCGCTCCACTTCCGGCACCTTCTTCTTCATCACGTCCTTGTCGAAGAACTGCGCGGCGAAACGCCAGGGATTCATCGGCTGGTATCCCGCGCGTGGTTCACTGCTGCACGCAGCCATACCACTGGGCGCGCGGTCGGCCGGCTTCGGCCGACCCCCTGCCAATGCCAGCCCGAGCAGGTACAGCAGGCCAGGCAACAGCGCGATGCCGGCGACCAGCACGACGACGGAGATCCATGCTTTGCCGGCGGCGCGCATCGTTCACGGCGCCTTCGGTTTCGGGTACCACAGCGACGACAATGACCGACGGTCGTGCTGAAAAGCAAAGGTGGACATCCGGGTCTCCAGCGCTTGGCGCGGAGCGATCATCGCATGGCCCGGCAGCCCATCCACGCATGGCGTGAATCTACAGAACCCGGAGCCGAGCGTGGGCTCGGCTCTACAGAAGCGCAGGATCCGGGGCCTGCAGCCAGGCCAGCTTACGTTCGCGCGGCTGCTGCTTGAGCTGCCATTCGGCCCGTGACGCGGCGGCCCGGTCCGGGTACTGGCGCACGGCCAGCACGCGCAGCGGTGGCCGCGCCCGGGTGTAGCGCGCGCCCTTGCCGGCTTGGTGGGCGGCGAAGCGCGCGTCCACATCGGTGCTGATGCCGGCGTAATAGCTGCCATCGCGGCATTCGAGCAGATACAGGAACCACGGGCGGAGGGACGGGGCCATGCCCGGATTATGCCGTGCTGCACTGCAGCGGATATACTGGCGCCCGAATGCAGGAGAGAGGCGCCGCGCTGGCGCCCGCCGAAGGCGCAGGCTCCCATGATCGCTCAGGCCGGTGGGCTGGAATCCCACCAACCATGCATTCGACTCGCCGAGCTGGAGAGAGGTCACCGGGCACGCCCGGGACGATCCGCCGAAGGGGCACGCGGCCCATGCCGCTGAACTCTCAGGCAAAAGGACAGCGGGAGCGGCACCGGTCATCGTCATTCCGTCATTGCGCAGGCAGTGGCGGTCGTCGCGCATGGCCGGCCCCACCGCGCCCGGAGCCTGTCCCATGCTGCTGTCCATCATCTACCTGATTGCCATTTCCGCCGAAGCCATGACCGGCGCACTGGCCGCCGGCCGCCGCCGCATGGACCTGTTCGGCGTGGTCATGATCGCCTGCGTCACCGCTCTCGGTGGCGGTTCGCTGCGCGACATCCTGCTTGGCCATTACCCGCTGGGCTGGGTGAAGCATCCCGAGTACCTGGGTTTTACCGTGTGCGCGGCGCTGATCGCCACCTGGGTTGCGCGCTGGATGCACCACTTCCGCCGCACCTTCCTGGTGCTCGATGGCCTGGGCCTGATCGCCTTCACCCTGATCGGCTGTTCGATCGCGCGTGAGGCCGGCCATGCAATGCCGATCGTGCTGATCGCCGGCATGCTGACCGGTGCCTTCGGCGGCGTGCTGCGCGACATCCTCTGCAACGAGGTGCCGCTGATCTTCCAGAAGGAGCTGTACGCGATCATCGCGCTGCTGACCGGCGCGGCCTACCTGTTGCTGCTGCACTGGGGCGTGGCCGACGCCACCGCGATCCTGTGCTGCCTCGGCGGCGGCTTCGCGCTGCGCCTGCTGGCGATCCACTTCCGCTGGGAAATGCCGAAGTTCGTGTACCACGACGAAGTGCATTGAGGTTCGCGCGGCGCAATCCGCACCACCCCGGCGATGGACCTGGCGCTGCCGCTCACGCGCAGCGCCAGGCGCATCGCCGGTGCAGATGGGCCGGTCTCCAACTCCGGCCGGCCCTGATCGCGGCCGCACCCCCGCAGGCGCTGGCCACCATCCACACACGTGCCGCCATCAGGCGGCTTCATTCACGCTGCTTCGGACACCTTCACTTCACGACGGGCACGCACGGCCGCAGCCAGTCGCTCCAGCACCGTCACGGTGGTGTCCCAGTCGATGCACCCATCGGTGATGCTCTGGCCGTAGACCAGCGGCTGGCCTTCCACCAGTTCCTGGCGGCCACCGACCAGATGGCTCTCGATCATCACGCCCACGATGCGCTGTTCGCCGTCTTCCAGCTGAACAGCAATGTCCTCGATCACCTTCGGCTGGTTCTCCGGGTTCTTCAGGCTGTTGGCATGGCTGGCATCGATCATCAGGCGCGCCGGCAGCTTGGCCTTGGCCAGCGCCTGGCAGGCGTCGGCAACACTGGCTGCGTCGTAGTTCGGCTGCTTGCCCCCACGCAGGATCACATGGCAATCGGGGTTGCCGGTGGTCGACACGATGGCAGTGCCGCCCTGCTTGGTGACCGACAGGAAGTGGTGCGGATTGGACGCAGCACCTACGGCGTCAGCGGCAATCTTCACGTTGCCATCGGTGCCGTTCTTGAAGCCGACCGGGCACGACAGCCCCGACGCAAGTTCGCGATGCACCTGGCTTTCCGTGGTGCGTGCGCCGATCGCGCCCCATGCCACCAGGTCGGCGATGTACTGCGGCGAGATCACGTCGAGGAATTCAACACCCGCCGGCAGGCCAAGCTTGTTGATGTCGCGCAGCAGGCCACGGGCGATGCGCAGGCCCTTGTCGATCCTGAAGCTGCCATCCAGGTCCGGGTCATTGATCAGGCCCTTCCAGCCCACCGTGGTGCGTGGCTTCTCGAAATACACGCGCATGACGATTTCCAGCTCGCCTGCCAGCGCGTCGCGCAGTGGCTTCAGGCGCTGGGCGTACTCGATGGCGGCGTTCGGGTCGTGGATCGAGCACGGGCCCACCACCACCGCCAGGCGGTCATCGCGGCCGTGCAGGATCTGGTGCAGCGCTGCGCGCGAGGCGCTGACGGTGCCGGAGGCTTCATCGTCACAGGGCAGCATCGCCAGCAGCTGGGCAGGCGGTGTCAGCGGTTCGATGGTGCGGATACGCAGGTCGTCGGTGTGCGGGGGCATTGCAGGAGATCTCCGGAACGTTGGGGGTCCCCAGCGTGGCGGCATGAAAAAAGCCGCCAGGTTCGCTGGCGGCTTTCGGGAATGCGTCTGAAGCTTTCTTCAGGGTGAGCGCAGTCCTTCCTCCGCCAGTGGCTTCGGAAAGTAATACCAGTAAAAACGGGTAGCGGCTGCGTTCATGGGATCTATTGATAGCACAGCTTTTGCGCAGTGCAAAATGTTTCATCCGCAACTGGGACGCTGCCCGAGCGCAGCGGCGGCCTATCGGCTGCCATGCACTTCAACGTCCAGCAGCAGGCCTTCGTGGATATCGGCCCAGCGCTCCAGCACCCGATCCAGCTCCTGCCGGGCCTCGTCCAGCTGCTCGGGGTTGAGCAGGGAGCGTGCGGTGTAGAGGTCGGAGACCAATCGACGCAGGGCCGATTCCGGGATGGCCACCGACGGGTTCTCCTGCCCCGGCAACTGCAATGCCGGGCACTCGCCAAGCGGACCGAACAGCGTGACCTCGAGCTTGCTCTGCATGATCAACGTCCCTGCGGATGGACATGGGCAACGCACTGTTTACCGTGTATCGGTGACAGGCGCATGTGCCGCCCATGCCGGGGATCGCAGGCCGCCGCCGTACCACTACAGCGCGGCCAGGTCGGCCAGATGCTGGCCCATGCTGTCCACCTCACCGATGGCATGGGTGGTGGTGAAGTAATCATGCCAGCCGGTGGCGGCGATCCCGGCCACCAGCGTGTCGGCCGCTTCGCGGCTGGCGCAGTGCCAGACCGCATAGAACTGCTCGCCGGTGCCACACGGCACGTCCGTAGCGATGCGGCCCATGGCCACCGGCCTGATGCATTCCGGGTCGAAACGCTGCATGCCCTCACCGATGCGGGCGAAGAAGGCGGTGCGTTGTCCGGGCGAGAGCGCCGTCCAGGCGGGGGTGGCGGTGTAGAGCTCGATAAAGGTGTGGGCCATTGCGGTTCTTCCTTGAGGTTCATGGGATTGCCGGCCAGCGGCCGCCATTACCGCAGTGATCGCATGGCGCGTTTGCGGATGTAGGCGTTGGCATCGCTGTGGTGCTCGCGTTGCCAACGTGCGCACAGCCCACGCAGCCATTGCGGCTGCGTCTTGCCGGCATCGTTGAGCCAATTGCCGACGGAGTCCTGCACATAGCGCTCGGGGTCGTCGGCCAGCGCGTCCAGCAACGGCACTGCGTGTTGAGGCTGCTGCTTGAACAGCGCGATATGCGTAGCCCAGACGCCCCGGGGACGCAGCGCCTCGCAGGCGAAACGGCGCAGGTACGGCGATACTTCCTGCGTCCACGGTTGCAGGTACCCAAGCGCCTGCAGCGGTGCAGCAACGATGTCCGTGCGCAGTGCCAGCCAGGCCCATTCGCGCACGCCGAAGTGTGGGTCATCGGCCAGCGTTCGTATCGCCTGCAGCTTCCCTGCCAGGGGCGTGCCGGCGTCACTGCCGATCAGGTAGCAGGCCCAGCCACGCACCGTATCGGAGGCGTGGCCCCGCCACTGCGCGGGATCGCCCTGTCCGCTGTCGCGCAGCAGGCGGGCGGCCAATGCCATGCGCTGGGTGATGCCCTTGCCTGCGGCGTCGCGCATGCGTTGCAGTGCGTCCGGTTCGAGCACAGGTGCCACGACGTGCAGCAGTTCGGCGAAATCCACCGCCAGGCACTCGGCCAGGTGGGTGGCGGCGACGCGACCGGTGCTGAGCGCACGCAGGCGTTCGGCCGCAATGGGCGCGCTCATGCAGCGGATTCCCGCCCGGCATCGGTGTGCTGCCAGACCTTGTGCAGCAACCGTGAAAGCTGCTGCTGTTCGTCGGCCTCCAACCCGTTGAACAGGCCCCCGATCCACTGCGTGTGCTGCTCGAACAGCGCCTCGGCGAGGCGTGTCCCCTGTGCGGTCAACACGATCCGCAGGCGGCGGCCATCTTCGGCATCGCTGTGGCGCTGCAGCAGGCCTTCGCGCTGCAGGCCGTCGAGCAGGCCACTGATGGTGGCGCGGGTCACGCCGGCACGCTCGGCCAGCTCATGCGGCGGCAGCGAGCCACCGGCCCCGTGCAGCAGGAACAACACGATGAAGCGGCCTTCGCTGAGGCCATGCGGTGCCAGCCGTGCGGCGCAGTCGTGGTCGATGGCGGCAGACAGTGACAGCAGTTGGAAGCACAGGCGCAGCTGGGGCAGGTTTACCTCGCCGCGGCGCGCAGCTTCCTTGAGCAGAGCGGTGTGTTTTGCTTCCAGCATGCCGGCCACCATGTGATTAGGTGCCTAATCATAATCGATTTTCGCCCATGGAACCACGCTGTGCGGAGCATGCGGGGCCGGGTCCGGCCAAGCCCGCGCATCGCCCAAAAAGAAAAACCCCGCCTTGCGGCGGGGTTCTTCTCTACAACGGGAAGGTATGCCGACCCAGGGCCGGCATCCCAATGCCAGGGGCGAGGACTTAGAAGTCCATGCCGCCCATGCCACCCATGCCGCCCATGCCACCGGCGCCGCCCATGGCCGGCTCGTCCTTCTTCGGAGCTTCGGCCACCATGGCTTCGGTGGTGATCATCAGGCCAGCGATCGAGGCGGCGTTCTGCAGCGCCGAACGGGTCACCTTGGTCGGGTCCAGGATGCCGAACTGCAGCATGTCGCCGAACTCGCCGGTGGCCGCGTTGTAGCCGAAGCTGCCGGTGCCTTCCTTGACCTTGTTGATGATGACCGACGGCTCGTCACCGGCGTTGGCAACGATCTCGCGCAGCGGGGCTTCCATCGCACGCAGGGCAATCTGGATGCCGTGGTTCTGGTCTTCGTTGGCGCCCTTCAGACCGGCCAGCGCGGTGATCGCGCGGACCAGGGCAACACCGCCGCCCGGAACCACGCCTTCTTCAACGGCCGCACGGGTGGCGTGCAGGGCGTCGTCGACGCGGTCCTTCTTTTCCTTCATTTCGATTTCGGTCGAGGCGCCGACCTTGATCACGGCAACACCGCCGGCCAGCTTGGCCACGCGTTCCTGCAGCTTCTCGCGGTCGTAATCCGAGGAGGTGTCCTGGATCTGGGTCTTGATCTGCGCCACACGGGCATCAACGTTGGCCTTGTCGCCGACGCCGTCGATGATGGTGGTGTTCTCCTTGGAAACCTGCACCTTCTTGGCGCGGCCCAGGTCCTTGATGGTGGCCTTCTCCAGCGACAGGCCGACTTCTTCGGAGATCACGGTGCCGCCGGTCAGCACGGCCATGTCTTCCAGCATCGCCTTGCGACGGTCGCCGAAGCCCGGGGCCTTGACGGCCACGACCTTGACGATGCCACGGATGGTGTTGACCACCAGGGTCGCCAGCGCTTCGCCTTCGACTTCCTCGGCCACGATCAGCAGCGGCTTGCCGGCCTTGGCGACGCCTTCCAGCACCGGCAGCAGGTCGCGGACGTTGGAGATCTTCTTGTCGTGCAGCAGGATGAACGGGTCATCCAGGTCAGCGGTCTGCGACTGCTGGTTGTTGATGAAGTACGGGGACAGGTAGCCGCGGTCGAACTGCATGCCCTTGACCACGTCCAGCTCGTTGTCCAGGCCCGAGCCTTCTTCAACGGTGATGACGCCTTCCTTGCCGACTTCCTTCATCGCGTCAGCAATGATCTGGCCGATCGACTCGTCCGAGTTGGCCGAGATGGTACCGACCTGGGCAATCGCCTTGTCGTCGGCGGTCGGCTTGGAGATGTTCTTCAGCTCGGCGACGGCGGCCGAAACGGCCTTGTCGATACCGCGCTTGAGGTCCATCGGGTTCATGCCGGCGGCCACGGCCTTGGCACCTTCGCGGATCAGGGCCTGGGCCAGCACGGTGGCGGTGGTGGTGCCGTCGCCGGCGTCGTCGTTGGTGCGCGAAGCAACTTCCTTCACCATCTGCGCGCCCATGTTCTCGAACTTGTCAGCCAGTTCGATTTCCTTGGCGACGGAGACGCCGTCCTTGGTGATGGTCGGAGCGCCGAAGCTCTTTTCCAGCACGACGTTGCGGCCCTTCGGGCCGAGCGTGGCCTTGACGGCATTGGCGAGAACGTTGACGCCGCGCACCATGCGCGAACGGGCATCTTCACCGAAACGGATATCCTTGGCAGCCATGTGCAGTTACCTCATCTGGTAGCGCCGGGCCATGCCCGGCGGCTGGGTGTTGGAATCAGGGGATGGAACAGGTCGCGCCGGGGCTCAGCCGATGACGGCGAGCACGTCGTCCTCGCGCAGGACCTTGTATTCGACGCCTTCGCTCTTGTACGAGCTGCCGGCGTACTGGCCGTAGATGACCTTGTCGCCGACCTTCAGCGACGGCGCGCGCACGTTGCCGTTGTCCAGCGGCTTGCCCGGGCCGACGGCCACGACCTCACCCTTGGTGGACTTTTCCTTGGCCGAGTCGGGGATGACGATGCCACCGGCGGAGATTTCGTCGGCTTCGATCGGCTTGACCACAACGCGGTCGTGCAGCGGCTTGATGCTCATAGGAGACCTCTTAAGTGATTGATTGGTCTAAAAAAGTCCGGCGATGTTAGCACTCGCCCCGGGCGAGTGCCAGAACCGCACGTGAAGAAACCCGACAACGTCGGGAGCAGGGCAGAGATGGAGCCCCGCCGCCCCCTTTCAAGGGCCGAATGAAAAAATTTTTCCACCCGCGCGCCTCGGCCAGGGCGTCGGTCCAGATCAATTTCGGTGACAAGCGTCGCACTGTCAGACATCTGACGTTCATTTACGACAAAGTGTCACTGGATCGGCCTTAGGCTCGGTCCGGCATTCCCAATCACAAGGAGGAGTCGATGCGATTGCTGTCCCCGCTTGCCGCTGCCTACCTGCTGGCGCTGGCCGCTGCGCCGGCCCAGGCCGAGGTCTTCATCAACGAACTGCACTACGACGACAGCACCGCCGCCGGTGACGTCGGCGAAGCGATCGAGGTCGTAGCCACTGCCGGTGAGGACCTGTCCGGCTACCGCCTGTACCTCTACAACGGCAGCAATCCGTCCGCCGCCACCGTCTATGCCAACAACCCGGTCCCGGCCGGCACCGCCGCCGGCTGCGGCAGCGCCACCATCGCCGTGGTCAGTTACCCGACCAACGGGATCCAGAACGGCCCGACCGACGGCATCGCCCTGGTCGATGCCAGTGGCAAAGTGGTCCAGTTCCTCAGCTATGAGGGCGCCATCACCGCCTCCGGTGGCCCTGCCGCCGGCATGACCAGCCAGAACATCCCGGTGGCCGAGACCAACAGCACCGCGCCGGGCACCTCGTTGCAGCTGACCGGCAGCGGCAGCCAGTACACCCACTTCACCTGGGCCGAATCGGCCGGCCAGACCTTCGGCAGCTGCAACAACGGCCAGACTTTCAGCGGCGGTGGCACGCCAGGCCCGAACACGCCGCCGTCGGTGTCCACCACCACCCCGGCGCAGGGCAGCAGCACCTTCCCGGCTGCGGCCGATCTGGAAGTGGTGTTCAGCGAAACCGTGAACCTGGCCAGCGGCGCGTTCGCGCTGAGCTGCGGCACCTCCGGCAGCGTGCCGCTGACCTTCCCGGCCAGCGGCCGCAGCGTGAAGCTGTCCACCAACACCGCGCTGGTGGCCGGTGAAGCCTGCCGCTTCGACATCCGCGCCGCGCGCGTCACCGACCTGCTGGGCGCGCACCCGGCCGCCGACAGCCGCATCGCCTTCACCGTGGCCAGCACCGGCGGCAATCCGGACCCGGGCAACCCGGGCGTGCCGGCCGGCTACTACTCCAGGGTCAACACCAGCAGCCCCAGCCAGCTGCGCTGCTCGCTGCACGCCACCATCAAGGGCCATACCGCCTACCCGTACAGCGGCTCGGGCACCAATACCTGGACCATCCTGGAAATCGCCGACGAGGATCCGAACAACCCGAACCGCATCCTCGATGCCTACCGCAACCGCAGCTACGCCAAGGTCAGTGATCGTGCGGGCACCGGCAGCGGCCTGACCTACAACCGCGAGCACACCTGGCCGAACTCGCTGGGCTTTGCCAGCACCACCGGCGACAAGGGCCTGCCCTACGCGCCGTACACCGATACCCACATGCTGTACCTGACCGACGCGCAGTGGAACGCCGACCGCGGCAACAAGCCGTTCGGCAAGTGCGATGCCAGCTGCGGTGAGCGTGCCACCGAAGCCAACAATGGGCAGGGCGGCGGCAGTGGTGGCTATCCGGGCAACTCCAACTGGGTGCGCACGCCGGACGGCAACACCGGCACGTTCGAGGTGTGGGGCAAGCGCAAGGGCGACATGGCGCGCGCGGTGATGTACATGGCGATCCGCTATGAGGGTGGCAAGGATGCGGCCACCGGTCAGTCCGAGCCGGACCTGGAGCTGACCGACGACCGCAGCAGGATCGTCAAGACCAGCAGTTCGCCGGCCTACATGGGCCTGCTGTCGACGCTGATCGACTGGCACCTGTCCGATCCGCCGGATGATGCCGAGCGTGCCCGCAATGACGTGGTCTACAGCTTCCAGGGCAATCGCAACCCGTTCATCGACCACCCCGAATGGGCGACCCCGGCCCTGTTCACCTCGGCCAAGCCAGCCACCTGCCAGCTGGCCAACTGACCGCGCAACGCTGCGGTCCACTGCCGCCGCCGGGCCCTGACCCGGCGGCGGCCCTATACTCGACGGTCATGTCGACCGTCGATCCCGTCCTGCTGCTGTTGACCACCTGCCCGGACCGGACCAGTGCCGAGCGCATCGCGCACTCGCTGGTAGGCGAGCGCCTGGCCGCGTGCGTGACCCGCCTTGATGGCGCGCAGTCCACCTACCGCTGGCAGGGCGAGGTGACCACCGACGCGGAGCTGCAGCTGCTGGTGAAAACCACCGCGAGCCGCGTCGATGACGCAATCGCCCGGATCGTCGAACTGCATCCGTATGAACTCCCGGAGTGCATCGCGGTCGAAACCCGGGCCGGCCTGCCGGCGTATCTGGATTGGATCCGGGCACAGACCCGGGAGGACACTGATTGAAGACTCTGTTTGCGCGTGGCGCTGCCTTGTGCGCCCTGTTGTGGCTTTCGCTGCCGGCGTTCGCCCTGGATGAGAAAGACCTGCTGCCGGTGGACCAGGCGTTCGCGCTGACCGCCACCGCCCCCGAACGTGGCCAGGTGCAACTGCAGTTCAAGATCGCGCCCGGCTATTACCTGTATCGCCACCGCACCAGCGTCAAGGCCGACCCGGCCTTCAATGCCGGCGCGCTGCAGATGCCCAAGGGCGACAAGCACCACGACGATTTCTTCGGCGAGGTCGAAACCTATCGCGAGCGCCTGCAGGCCAGCCTGCCCGGCACGCCGACCGAGGCCGCCGGTACCATCAGTCTGGAAGTGCGTTACCAGGGCTGCGCCGATGCCGGTGTCTGCTACCCGCCGCAGAAGCGCGTGGTGCAGGTCACCCTGCCGGGCGCCGGTGCGGCGGCGGCGGTGCCTGCCGCGCGTGCCGGTGCGGCCAGCCCGTTCAACAACCCGCTGGCCGGTGCCGGCAACAGCGGTGGCCTGCGCCTGCCGGGCGCGGCCAACAACAGCCAGGCCCTGCCGCTGCCGTCGGAACAGGCGTTCGGCTTCGATGCCATCGCCAGCGACGGCAACACCCTGCTGCTGCGCTTCAGCCCAGCGCCCGGCTATTACCTCTATCGCGACCGCACCTCGCTGAAGCTGGAAGGCAGCGCCGGCGTGCTGGCCGGCAAGCCGCGCTGGCCAGCCGCGCAATCGCATCGCGACGAGCACTTCGGCGATGTCTCGGTCTACTTCAACCAGGTGGAAGTGCCGCTGCCGCTGCGCCGCACTGTCACTGATGCCGTCGACAGCACCCTGGTGGTGACCTTCCAGGGCTGCCAGACCGATGGCATCTGCTACCCGCCGATGACCCGCCGGGTGAAGCTGTCGATTCCGGCCGGCAAGGTCAGCGCCAGCGCCAACCAGGCGCCAGCGCGCAATGACGTGATCAACCCGCTGCCTGCTGCCAACGGTGCACCGCGCGAAGCCGCCAACGGCGCCCCGCTGCGCCTGCTGCCAACCGTGCCCAACACGGATGCAGCGGCACCGGCCGCCGCAGGTGGCGCCACCGCCAGCAGTGAATTCGCCACCGATGCACAGGGCGACAATGCGCTGCGCACGCGTCCGCCGGCGACGACGCCGAATCCTGATCGTTCGTTCGTCTGGGTCCTGCTGCTGGCGCTGGCCGGTGGCCTGGTACTGAACCTGATGCCCTGCGTGCTGCCGATCCTCTCGCTGAAGGTGCTGAGCCTGGCGCAGAGCGGCGAAAGCGCGCAGCGCGCACGCAGCCACGCGCTCTGGTACACGCTGGGCGTGCTGGTCGCGTTCGCCGTGATCGGCGCGTTGATGGTCGGCCTGCGCGCGATCGGCAATGCCGTCGGCATCGGCTTCCAGCTGCAGCACCCGGGTGTGGTGGCGGCGCTGGCCTACATCATGTTCGCGGTAGGCCTGAGCCTGTCCGGCGTGTTCACCCTGGGCGGCGGCATCGGCAATCTGGGCCAGTCGCTGGCCAGCCGCAGCGGCCCGGCCGGTGACTTCTTCACCGGTGCGCTGGCCTGCGTGGTCGGCAGTGCCTGCGTCGGCCCGTTCATGGGTGGCGCGATCGCCTACGCGTTCATTGCCCCGCCGCTGAAGGCGATGACCGTGTTCCTGTTCCTCGGCCTGGGCCTGGCGCTGCCGTTCCTGCTGATCGGCTTCGTGCCGGCGCTCGCACGCCGCCTGCCCAAGCCGGGCCCGTGGATGGAAACGCTCAAGCACGTGCTGGCCTTCCCGATGTATGCCACCGCGCTGTGGCTGCTGTGGGTGTTGGGCAAGCAGCGTGGCGTGGATGGCATGGCGCTGGTGCTGGGTGGCCTGCTGCTGCTGGCGTTCGGCCTGTGGCTGTTCGAGCGCAACCGCTGGACCGGCTCGCGTGCGGTGACACTGCTGGGCGTACTGCTGGCGATCGGCGCGCTGGTGCCGGCCTGGGGTGTGACCCAGCTCGCACCGCCGGCGCGGGCCGCACAGGCCGCCAGCGACAACGTGGTCGAGTATTCACCGCAGTTGCTGGACCGCCTGCGCGCCGACAACCGCGTGGTGTTCGTCAACATGACCGCCGACTGGTGCGTAAGCTGCAAGGCCAACGAGCGCGCCGTGCTGTCGCGGCCGGAATTCAAGGAACTGCTCAAGCGCACCAACGCGGTGTACATGCGCGGCGACTACACCAATGTCGACCCGCAGATCACCACGTTCCTTGAAGAGCACAAGGCCGTGGGCGTGCCGCTGTACGTGGTGTACGGCCCGGGTGCGCCGCCGACCGTGCTGCCGACCCTGTTGACCCAGGCGGTGGTCGAGGAAGCGCTGCTGCGCACCGCACGATGAAGTGGCAACGGCCAGCGCTGCTGTGGACAGCGGTGCTGGCCGCCGCCCTTGGCCTGTGGGCCGGCCATCGATCGACACCGGCGCCGGTGGCGCCTGAGGCCGTGCCGGGAGCGCCTGCTGTGGCGGCTGCCGCACCCACCCTGCAGGTCGGCGACAGCCTGCCCGCACTGTCGCTGCCGGATCTTGAAGGCCGGCCGCTGGACCTGCGCCAGCACGCTGGCGGTCGCCCGCTGTTGATCAATGTCTGGGCCAGCTGGTGCGCGCCCTGCGTTGAAGAAATGCCCGAACTGGCGCGTTTCGCACATGTCCAGGGCGAGCACGGTGTGCAGGTGCTGGGACTGGCGCTGGATACGCCGGAGGACGTGCGCCGTTTCCTGCAGCGGGTACCGGTGGATTACCCGATCGTGATCGAGACCCCGGGGCCGCGCGATGCCAGCGTGCAGCTGGGCAATACACAGGGCCTGCTGCCCTACAGCGTGCTGTTCGATGCACAGGGGCGGCTGGTGAAGGCAAAGCTGGGACCGTTCGCCCACGGCGAGATCGACAGCTGGGTGAAGTGAGAGTGTTTTTTGCAGGGCTTGCAGCCCTGCACCCTGCTCAATGCAACGGCAACGGCCAGAGCCAAAGCCAAAGCGGGCTTTCCGTGGGATGGCGGGGCGGTGTCGGAGTGCGGGGACGCTGCAAGTACGTCCCTGTAAGCTTGGCAGCCGCATCCATGCGGCTGACACCCCGCACTCCGACACCGCCCCACCTCTGACAGATCTTCGCGGCTGTTGGTAGGTGTCGACCTTGGTCGACACATCTGTCAGATATCGAATGAAATTCCGGTGTCAGATCCGTTTTCCTACGGAAAACGGATCTGACCCCAAGAGTATTTCCGACAGATCGCGGAAATCTGTCGAAGGCGGGGTGGGTCCGGTTGAGGGGGCGTGAGCCGCATGGGCCCGAGGCATGCCTCGGGCGGGTTGGGCAGGACGCCCAACCCTGGTCTTGCCGTGTGCGCAGGACAGCGCACACGAGCAAGCGGCGACCGAGCTTACATGGACGTACTTGCAGCGTCCCCCTCAACCGGACCCACCCCGCCAACCCACGGAAAGCCAGCTTTTGACGTTGACGTTGCTCCGGCTTGTAGCGGGTGCAGGGCTGCAAAGCCCTGCAACAAAACCCTCCTTGACCGTAGCCCGTCCGCCACGGAGAATTCCGCGATTAATTCTCATTTGCTGTTGCGCAGGATGCGGGCGGCAGCCTTCGGGGCCCCCTCCTTCGATGTTCAAGAACGTCCTGTTCCAACTGCACTGGCTGCTGGGCATCACCGCCGGCGCCGTACTGGCCGTGATGGGCCTCAGCGGCGCCGTGCTGTCCTTCGAGGATGAGCTGCTGCGAGCGGCCAACCCCGGCTTCGCCGAGATCGCTGAACACCATGCTGATGGCCAGCTTCCGCTCGAACTCAGCGAACTGGCACCGCTGCTGCAGGCCGGCGGTGATCGCCCCCTGCAGCGCCTGCGCGTGGATGCCACCGGCCAGCGACCGTCGGTGGCGCGCTTTGCTGGCGGCAAGGAACACTGGGTGTACTTCGACCCCTACAGCGGTGAGCGCTTCAGTGCCTTGCGTGGGCAGGCGTTCTTCGACTTCGTCGAGGACCTGCACCGCCACCTCGCCGCGGGCGAGCGCGGCAAGTGGATCACCGGCAGCTGTGCGATCGCGCTGCTGTTCTTCACCCTGTCCGGTCTTTACCTGCGCTGGCCGCGCCGCTGGTGGCACTGGCGCAGCTGGCTGGCGGTGGAATGGAAACGCAGCGGCCGTGGCTTCCTGTGGAGCCTGCACTCGGTGGTCGGCACCTGGATGCTGCTGATCTACCTGATGAGTGCGCTGACCGGCCTGTGGTGGTCCTTCGACTGGTATCGCAGTGCCGCCAATACGCTGCTGGGCGTCGCACCGGCCGCCAAGCACAAGGTCGCCACCGGCGCCGCCCTGAACCTGGAGCGCATCGAAGCCACGCTGTATGCCCTGCCCGGCGTGCACACCGGCTACATCGACCTGCGCCTGCCGGAGAAACCGGGGCAGGTACTGAATGTGCGCGTGATGGCCGGTGACCCGTCGCAGCGCGGTGGGCGGCATGACCGCGCGCACGATCTGCTGCAGCTGGATCCGGCCAGCGGGGCCATCCTCGATTCACGCCCCTACGCGCGCCAGGGCACCAGAGGACAGCTGGCCACCAGCGTGTTCGCATTGCACTCGGGCAGTTACTTCGGCATGCCCGGGCGGGTGGTGGTGATGCTCAGCAGCCTGGGCATGAGCCTGTTCTTCATCACTGGCTGGCTGCTGTACCTGGACCGGCGCCGCAGCCAGCGCGCTGCGCGCGGGCTGCGCAAGTCGCTACCAACAACACCTGCAGATGGCGATGGCACGCCGTGGCTGGTGGTGCATGCCAGCCAGAGCGGACTGGGCGAACAACTCGCATGGCGCGCTGCCGCGCAGCTGCAAGCATCCGGCCATGCAGTGCAGGTTCTGCCCCTGGCCCGCGTCGATGCCGCGCGGCTGGCACGCACCGCACAGGCATTGTTCGTGCTGAGCACCTTTGGTGATGGCGAACCTCCGGATGCGGCGCGGGGCGCTGCGCGACGGCTGCTGGCACAAGCGCCGGATCTGTCGGGCCTGCAGTTCGGCCTGCTCGCCCTGGGTGACCGCCAGTACCCGCATTACTGCGGCTTTGGCCGCCAATTCGATGGCTGGCTGCTGGGCAACGGGGCACGTGCGCTGTTCGAGCGCATCGATGTCGATGCCGCTGCGATACCGGCGCTGCGCCAGTGGCAGCAACATCTCGGCGCGCTGACCGGCATCGCCACCGATGACAGCGTGTTGCCGACCGCGACGCAGATGCACGAGTGGCGCCTGCTCGGCCGTGACCGCCTCAATCCAGGCAGCGTGGGCGGCGCCATCTGGCACATCCGTCTTGCGCCACCGGCCGATGTGCAGTGGCAGGCGGGCGACATCCTGCACATCGCGCCCCGCCACAACGCGCGGCACGCCGTTGCGGTGCTGAAGGCACATGGGCTGGATCCCCAGCAGCCGCTGCTGATTGACGGCCAGCCGCGCACGCTGTTGGCGCTGGCCAGCGAGCGCGAGCTGCCCGATGCCGATGCTGCGCTGGCGGTGCAGGATGCCTGCCTCTGGCTGGCAGGGCTGCCACTGCTGCCGGGGCGCGAGTACTCCATCGCATCCTGTACGGATGACGGTGCGGTCGAACTGGTGGTACGGCTGGTCCATGACGAAACCGGACGCACCGGCCTGGGTTCGGGCTGGCTGTCGCTGCATGCGCCTGTCGGTGCCAGCATCGTGGCCCGCGTGCACCGCAACCCCGGTTTCCATCGCGTTGGCGGTGCGCCAATGGTGCTGATCGGCAATGGCACCGGCATCGCGGGCCTGCGCAGCCTGCTGCGCGAAGCCGCGCATGCAGGTGAGCACGGGCACTGGCTGCTGTTCGGCGAACGCCAGCGCGCGCACGACTTCCTGTTCGCCGATGAGATCGAAGGGTGGCAGGGCGATGGCCATCTCGCGCGGGTGGACCTGGCGTTCTCGCGCGATGGTAAGGGCGGCTATGTGCAGGATCGCCTGCGTGCAGCAGCCGATGCCCTGCGCGACTGGATGCAGCGTGGTGCGGTCATCCACGTCTGCGGTTCGCTGCTGGGCATGGCCGAAGGTGTGGACCAGGTGCTGCGCGAAGCACTGGGTGATGAAGAAGTGGAAACGCTGCTGGAGACCGGGCGCTACCGTCGCGACGTGTATTGAGCCACAAGGGTAGTACCGGCCGCCGGCCGGCATGATCAGGGCGTGCCGGCCAGCGGCCGGCACTACCGGAGCACGATCAGGCCGCAGCGCGCGCCTGTGGCATCGACTGCAACTGGAACGCGCCCACCGCTTCGGCCAGCGCGTGTACCTGCGCCTGCATCTGCGCGGTGGAGGCACCAGCCTCTTCCACCAGGCTGGCGTTGCGCTGGGTGCTGGCTTCCATCTGCACGATGGTCTGCTTCACCTGCGCGATGCCGGCATGCTGGTCCTGCGATGCACTGCGGATACCGGCCAGCAGCTCGGCCAGCTGCTGCACGCTGCCAACGATCTCGCCCATCGTGATGCCCGCCTGCTCGGCCTGCTGGTTGCCCTGGCCAACACGCGCCACCGAATCCTCGATCAGTCCTTTGATCTGCTTGGCCGCTTCAGCACTGCGCTGGGCCAGCAGGCGCACTTCCGCAGCCACCACGGCGAAGCTGCGGCCCTGCTCACCTGCGCGCGCAGCTTCCACCGCGGCATTCAGCGCGAGGATGTTGGTCTGGAAAGCGATGCCATCGATCAGCTGGGTGATGTCGCCGATCCGCCGCGAGGCCTCGCTGATGCCATGCATGGTTGCGACCACCTGGCCGACGGCCTCGCCACCGCGCTGGGCCACCGCGGCCGCCCCCTGCACCAGGGCATCGGCGCGGCCCGCGGCATCGGCATTGCGGCCAACGGTGTCGGTCAACTCGTGCATCGACGCTGCCGTCTCTTCCAGGTTGGCCGCCTGCTGTTCGGTACGCTGCGAAAGATCATGGTGACCGGCAACGATCTCACCCACACCGGTGTCGAGGCTGGACGTCGCCTGCTGGATGCGGGTGACGATGCGGCCCAGTTGCGCGACCGTGGCGTTGGCATCGTCGCGCATGCGTGCGAACACGCCCTGCAGCTCACCTTCCATGCGCACGCTGAGGTCACCACGGGCCAGCGCCGCCAGAAGCGCCTGCAGATCGCCGAGGTTGGTCTCGAAGGTCGCCAGCAGGCGGTTGATGCTGGTCGACAACGTGCGCACGAAGCCCTGTTTTCCCTCCAGCGCGATGCGACCGTGCAGCTCGCCCTGTGCGGCGGCGTCGACCAGTGCTGCCACTTCGGTTTCCAGCAGCGTTTCCAGCGCGCGGCTGCGCCACTCCACCGCCACGCCAAGGAACTGAGCTTCGTCGATGATGGCATTGGCGATCAGCTGGTAGCGCACGCCGGCATGGCCGATCTCGCGCTCCTCGCGCTGGCGTACGCCGGCCAGGCTGGCCAACGCCGGATGCAGGCTTACCGCGTCGCTGCCCACCAGCGCTTCGTTCGTCAGTTCAAGCAGCTGCAGCAATGCCGGGTTGGCGTAGGCGACCTGCCCTTCCGCATCGATCACCATCAGGCCGGTCTGCGCGCTGTCCAATGCCTGGCGCACGCGGGTGTTGCCGCGCGCCACCGCGCGCTCGGTCTCGATGCGTGCGCGCAGGCGCTGCTGCATGTCGACCAGGCGCTGGGCCAGCTGGCCGATCTCGTCGTTGGCGTTGTAGACGCGCAGGGTGGTGTCGAGGCGGTCGTCGGCGATGTCGCTGGCGAAGCGCAGGGTGTCCTGGATCGGCCGGCGCACCGCACGCAGCACCAGCACCAGGCTGGTGATCAGCACGCCGGCCACCAGCAGCAGGGTCAGTGCGAACAGCACGCTCATGGTGCGCGCGCCGGCCTGCTGGCGTGCCTGCGCCTCGGCCAGTGCCGCCACCTGTGCCTGCTGGAATGCGGCCAACGCCGGCGCTACGCCCGCGGCGGTATCCAGCAGCGACTGCGCTTCAACATCCAGGCCGACGCGGGCAGCGGTATACCCCAGCAATGCGGCCTGATACGCCTCCATCCCGGTGCGCAGGGTGTCCTGCACATCCGCAGGCAGGCCCGCCAGTGCGAGGTCGAACGGCAGCTTCTCCTCGCTGGCGCGGTCGGCGTGGGTGGAATCACCGTCGAGCAGCAGCAGTGCCTCCTGCCTTCGCATCTTCTGCAGGGACAGCGCCAGCGCGGGCCGTTGCTGCACATCCACCTGCGCCTGCAGAGTGTCGGCGGCCTGCTGCAGCTGCGCAGCGAGGCCGGCATCACCACGGCCCATCTCGTCGACCCGTTCGAACAGGGCGGCCACACCCTGCGAGAACGCGTCGGCGGCTTCAGTCAGCGCCTGCAGAGCCTTGCGCCGGCCAGCATCCATCGGCATCGCGCGCAGCGCCTGCAGATCGGTCTGCAACGCCTTCTGCGTGGCCAACAGCTGCGCGCGGTCGGCATCATCGAAACTGCGTGCATACTGGGCCTGCAGGCGACGCGCTTCGGCCACCCGCGTGGACAGGCTGGCAGCCAGATCGCTGCCGCGCTGGTAGCTGGCCTGGCTGCGCGCAGCCAGTGCGTTGGCATGGCCAGTCCAGGCGTAGACAGCAGCGATCGCCACCAGGCCCAGGCCGCAGATCCACAGTGTGGCCTTGAGCTTGTTGGCCACGCTGAGCCGATGTGGCTGCAGCCAGCGCAGCAGGCCGGGGGACGCCGAGTGCATCGCAGCGAGGCGCGTGCGCAGGGACCGGAGGTGGGGGACGACGGCCGACATGACGGGCTCCAGGCGGAAAGACGCACCTGTATCGGCCGGACTCAAGGCAACTTTAGACCTTTCGTCGTCCGAGCCCAGCGATGACTGGCGGACGCGGACTTTCTACCGGGTGCAGGCGACGCTGGCGTGACACGACCACCACCCTTGACCTCAACCCCGGTTGGGGGAGCACAGTGGACGCCCTTCCCCCGTCCGGTGCCTCCATGACCACGCTCGATGTCCCCCGCTACCTGCAACGCCTGCAGCTGGATGCACCGCCACCGCTGACGCTGGCGGGCCTGACCCTGCTGCAGCAGCGCCACAACGCACTGCTGCCGTTCGAAACCCTCAGCTGCCTGCTGCGCGATGCAGTACCGATCGACCTGGACAGCGTGCAGCGCAAGCTGCTCGACGACCGTCGTGGCGGCTACTGCTTCGAACTCAATGGCGGCCTGCTGGCCCTGCTGCAGGCACTGGGCTTTGATGCGCAGCCGCTGAGTGCGCGCGTGCTGCTGGCAGCGCATGACGGCGAACTGACCGCGCGTACCCATCTGCTGCTGCGCGTGCATGTGGATGGGGACGACTGGCTGGTGGATGCCGGATTCGGCAGCCTGACCCCGACCGTACCGCTGCGCCTGCACGATGCGCAGCCGCAGGCCACGCCGCATGAGCGCTATCTGCTGCAGCGTCTGCCTGACGAGGGCGACTTCGTGCTGTCAGCCGAATCCAGCGACGGCTGGCGGGCGATGTACCGCTTCGATCTGCAGGCGCCTGCACCGATCGACAACGTGGTGGGCAACTGGTACGTATGCACCCACCCCGATTCCAGCTTCCCGGGCCAGCTACGCGTGTCGCTGACCGGACCGGACTGGCGCCGCACCATCGGCAGCGGCAACTACACCGAGCACCGCCCCGGGCAGGCGCCGGACAAGCGCCCGCTGCATGATGTGGGTGATGTGCGCGACGTACTGCAGCAGCGCTTCGGCATGCAGCTGCCGGACGACCCGCGACTGGACCCGGCCATCAATGACTGGCTGCAGCGCTCACGCGCCGCAACCTTGTAGCGCCGAGCCCATGCTCGGCTGAGCTTGGGCTGCTGGGTCAACAGCAGCCGAGCATGGGCTCGGCTCTACGCAACCGCGCGCGCCTGCAGCGTAATGCGGTTGCCTTCGCTGTCGCGGATCTCGGCCACACGCCAGTCGCCCGCATCGGCGGGTCCGAAGCGCAGCTCGGCGCCCGCTTGCAGTGCTCGCCCCAGGCTCGCATCCAGGTCATCGACGCCGATGTAGACGCGCGCCCCCTGTTCGGAAGGCCGGTAGTCCGCGCCGTGCACCAGCGCGATGCTGGCACCGGCGGCCTCATCGGAGAACGGCAGGTAGGCCATCCGGCAGCCGTGCAGCACGACAGGTTCGTCCACCGCGACCTGCAGCCACCGCTGGTAGAACGTGATGGCACGGTCCAGGTCACTGGCCGGGATTTCCACATGCAGGATCGGGTTCACTGGCACTCCTTGCTCGGTCCACTCAGATGATGCGCAGGGTAATCGCCTTCAGCACCGCACGGGTGCGATCGCGGGTGCCCAGCTTGTCGAGTATGGCGGACACGTAGTTCTTCACCGTGCCCTCGGCCAGGAACAGGCTGCGCGCGATCTCCTTGTTGCTGTAGCCACCGGCCAGCAAGCGCAGGATCGCCACCTCGCGTTCCCCGAAGGTATCGGTGGGCGGTGCTTCATCGTGGAAGCGGTAGCGGGCGCGTACCGGCTCGGTGCTGACCGGCAGCAGCAGGGTTTCGCCAGCGGCGACGCGCTCGATCGCCTCGCGCAGGTCTGCGGGTGCGGCGTCCTTGAGCAGGAAGCCCTGTGCGCCGGCCTCGCTGGCGCGCAGCAGCAGGTCACTTTCATCAAAGGTCGTCAGCAGCAGCCACGGCGTGGCATCGCCGCGCGCGCGCAGCTGGCGCACTGCCTCGATGCCGTCCATCCCGGGCATGCGGATGTCACTGAGCACAACATCCACGCGCTGGGTGGACAGCGCGTCCAGCAACGCCTGGCCCTCCGCGGCCTCCAGCGCCACGTCCACGCCCAACCCCTGCAACAACGCACGCAGCCCGGCGCGGACCAGCGCCTGGTCGTCGGCCAGGGCAACACGGATCGCGCTGCCGTTCATGCCGGCACCCAGGCGGTCAGGTGCATGCCGCCCTGTGCGGTGCGGGCCAGTTCCAACTGGCCACGCACTGCGGCCAGGCGCTCACGCATGCCGGCGATGCCGTTGCCCTCGCGGATACGTTCGGCGCGCTGGCCGTCGTCACGGATGTCGATACGCAACCGGGAATCCTCCTCGTTGATCGTCAGCCATACGGTGTCTGCGTTGCCATGCCGGGCGGCATTGGTCAGCGCTTCCTGTACCAGGCGCAGCACGGTCTCGGCCATCAGCGGGTCAACCACGCGCACGCACTCGCCGATCTGCAGCTGCAGCTTCGGGCGCGGGAACGGCGCGGCCAGCGCGTGCAATGCGGTGGCCAGATCGAGGCCGCGATCATCGCGCATCGATTGCACCACCTGGCGGATGTCGGTCAGCAACTCGCCGGACAGCTGCTCGGCCAGCACCAATCCTTCGCGCCTGGCCAACACAGGGTCGGCCGCAAGGGCACGCAGGTTCAAGCGCATCGCGGTGAGCTTGTGCCCGGCCACATCGTGCAGTTCGCGCGCCAGGCGCAGGCGCTCGGCATCGCGTGCGCTGTCGGCCAGCAGCGCGCGGGTGGCCAGCAGGTCGGCGTTGACGCGGGCCAGGTCATCGCGGGCCAGCGCCGTGCTGCGGGCATAGTGTGCGGTCAGTGCGGCAAAGGCCTGGAAGCCGCCATAGAGCAGCACCACCAGCAGCGGCTGGCTGAAGCCGCTGTAGCGCAGCACGAGATACATGGCGAGGTTGGCCAGCAGTGCAACAGCCAGCACGAAGCGCGGTGGCCAATGCTCGGCCAGCTGCGCCACCAGCACCACCAGCAGTACCGGTGCGGTGCCGGTACGCGGCTGCAGCGCAACCAGCACGACCGCCAGCAACGCCTGCAACACCGCCGCGACAGCGCGCACGCGGGATGGCACCGACGACCAGCCGTGCACCACGAACAGCAGCAGGAACACGGCAAGCAGCAGCAGGCTCAGCCCGGCACCGTTGCGCTGCACCGCGAATGACAGGCCCACCACCAGCACGGTGGCCAGGCCGGCGAGGCTGAGGGGACGCAACAGATGGCGGAACAGGCTGGGCATGGCCAGATGCTGACCGCCGCGCACGCCGGCGGCAATGGGTCCGGCGCAGAAAGTGACTTCTGGCACGTCGAATCGATGACCACTGGCCCTGAACCCGGTGCAGCGCCGCACGCAGACTGGCGCCACACCGCCACACACACTTCCGGAGCCACTGCCATGATCCGCACCGCCCTGCTCAGCATCGCCCTGACTGCCCTGGCCCTAGCCGGCAGTGCCCACGCCGCCGACCTGGCCGTGACCGTGCACGACGTCCGCGTGCAGACCGGCACCCTGCGCGTTGCGCTGGTCGACAGCGCCGCCGCCTGGGACGGCAAGGCCAGGCCCGTGCAGGCCCAGCAGGCGGCGCCCAGCGGCGACAGCGCCCACTTCACGTTCAAGGGCGTTCCGGCCGGCAACTATGCCGTGCTGCTCACCCACGACGAGAACGACAACGGCAAGCTCGACACCAACCTGGTCGGCATGCCGGTGGAGGGCTACGGCTTCAGCAACAATCCGCAGGTGATGCGCAAGCCGACCTTCGACGAGGCGCGCGTCGACGTACCGGCCGCCGGCACCGCCATCGACATCACCCTGCGCTGATTCCTGCATCCAGACCCGAGGCCACCATGGACCGTCGCCGCTTCCTTCGTACCCTGCTCAGCAGCAGTGCCTGTCTGGCCCTGGGCACCACCGCGCTGCGCAGCGCTCCCGCCTTCGCCGGCGACCCGGCGCGGTTCGCGCAGGGCATGCAGGAACATCCTTGGCTGCTCGGCTGGCGTAGCGTCGGCAGCGAAAGCCTCGGTCCGGCCACCGTGCAGTTGCAGGGAAAGCTGCCGTCAGGCCTGGCCGGCACGCTGTACCGCAACGGTCCGGCGTGGACCGAGCGCGATGGCTTCCGCTACGACCACTGGTTCGACGGCGACGGCATGGTGCATGGCTGGCGCTTCAATGGTGATGGCAGCCTGACCCATCACGGGCGCATGGTTGCCACGCCGAAATTCACCCGTGAACAGAAGGCCGGCCGCTTCCAGTATCCGGCCGCCGGCACCAGCATTCCCGGTGCGCTGGCGGTACGCAACAACGATGATGCCAACGTGGCCAACACCTCGGTGACGATGATCAATGGCCGCCTGTTCGCCCTGTGCGAATCCGGTTCGGCGTTCGAAGTGGACCCGGATTCACTGCAGACGCTTGGCCCCGTCACCTGGCGTCCGGACCTGGCGGCGCTGCCGTTCTCGGCGCACCCGCTGACCGACCGCGACGGCAGCCTCTGGAACTTCGGCTCGATCAGCCTGATGGGGGGCCATGGCCTGCTGGTCTGGCACATCGGTGCGGACGGCCAGCTGCGCAGCGCCAATGTGATCGAAACACCCGAGCATGGCTACCTGCATGCCTTCGCGATGACCGACCAGCACCTGGTGTTCGCGATGATGCCGTTCGATTTCACCGGCGCAGGTGGCAGCTTCTTCGAGCGCATGCAGTTCGCACCGCAGCGTCCGGTGCGCATCGCGGTGGTCGCCAAGGATGCGCCGGACAAGGCGCAGTGGTTCGAGGCCCCATTCGCGGCGATCTACCACTTCGGCGACGCGTTCACCCGCGATGGCGGCATCGTGCTGCGCGCAGTGCGCCACGACGACATCAACGAGGCGCGCTCGCCGATGAAGGAAGCGATGGCCGGTGATGGCGCACACGCGGCCAACAGTGGCGCCAGCCTGGTCGAGCTGCATCTGGACCTGCGTCGTGGACAGGCCCGCTGGCAGACGTTGGGCATCAGCGCGGTGGAGTTCCCGTTGTTCGACCCGCGCTCGTCGAACACACGTGGCGCACGGCTGTATGCGCCGACCATCGACGGCACGGCCACTGCGCCGTACTTCAACGCGGTGGCCGCGTTCGAGATCGAGCACGGACGCCGCCAGCTCTGGAACTACGGGGCGGACATCATGGCCGAAGAGCATGTGTTCGTACCGCGCCCGGGCAGCCGCAACGCCGATGACGGCTGGCTGATCGGCACCCTGCTCGATCCGGTGAACCAGCGCAGCGGTCTGGCCGTGCTGGATGCGCGCCATGTGGATGACGGTCCGCTGGCCCAGGCGTGGCTGCCGTATGCGGTGCCACTGGGCTTCCACGGCACCTTCGCCGCGCGCGGCTGAGTCCACGCCACGCGGACACCGTTGTTGGCATGCTGGGTCTCCCCTGCCCCGTGGAGTCCTGCATGTCCCTGGCCGGCCACCGACGTACGCTGGCACCGCACGGTTTCCTGCGCGTGGCGATCAACCTGGGCAACCCGGTGCTGGCACAGGGCGATGCGCGCTCACCGCGCGGCCCCTCGCTGGAACCGGCTACCGCGTTGGCGCAACGGATGGGGGTGCAGGCACGCTTCACCTGCCACGATGCCGCAGCCTCGGTGGTCGCCGCAGCGGGCGAAGACGTCTGGGATCTGGCCTTCCTGGCGATCGATCCGGCGCGTGCCGACCGCATCGCCTTCAGCGCTCCGTATGTGGAGATCGAAGGCACTTACCTGGTGCGCGAAGACAGCCCGGCGCAGCAAGTGGCCGACCTCGACCGCGACGGACTGCGCATCGCGGTGGGGCGTGGCGCGGCCTATGACCTGTTCCTGAGCCGGGAACTGCGCCATGCCACGATCGAGCGGGCGGACACCTCGGCAGCGGCCATCGCCCTGTTCGACCAGCACCGCCTGGATGCCGCCGCCGGTGTACGCCAGCCGCTGGCGGCCTGGGCGAAGGCACATCCCGGCCATCGCGTGCTGGCCGATCGCTTCACCGCGATCCAGCAGGCAGTGGCGGCACCGGCCTCACGCCCCGCCGATGCGCTGCGGGCGCTGTTTGAGGAAGTGGAAGCGATCAAGGCGGGCCCGTTGCTGGAGGAAGCGTTCGCGCGTGCCGGGCAGGCGGTCACCCTGGTGCAGTGACTGTAGAGTCGAGATCGAGCACCGCGCGGCGTTACAGATGCGCGTCCGCCATGTGCTGCACATGCTCGGCGGCCTGCGCATGCAGCCAGTCGCGGAACGCGAGGAAGCCGCGATGGCTGGCCGAGCGCTGCGGGTACACCAGCCAATGCGGCCACGCCGTCTTCAGGCGCTGGCTGGACAGCGCGACCAGCTGGCCGGATTCCAGCAGCAGGCGTGCCCGGGTCACCCGGCCAAGGGCCACGCCTACGCCATCCAGTGCGGCGCGATGGTGCGCCTCCGAATCATCCAGCACCGCCACGAAGCGCGATGGCGGGCTCTGCCCGCTCAACGCGAACCAGGCGCCCCACGCGCCGTCGGGATCACCGAGCAGCGGCCACTGGGTCAGCGGTACACGGTCGATGCCCCCCATGCGCTCGATCAGCGCGGGGCTCGCCATCGGCACCAGCCACTCGTCGAACAGCGGTTCCACCACCAGGCCCGGCCATTGCCCGCTGCCCAGCCGCAGCGCGGCGTCGAACTGGCGCTGCCGATCGAAATCAATCAGGCGCTCACTCGACTGCAGGTTGATCTCGATCTGCGGATGCTCAGCCACGAAGTGACCCAGGTGCGGCACCAGCCAGGCCGATGCCATCGATGGCACCGCACTGATCGTCAGCACGTGCTCGGCACGCGCGGCATAGGGCTGGAAGGCTTCGTTGATCGCATCCAGATGCGGACCCACCTGGTCGAGCAGGCACTGCCCTTCCAGGGTGAGGGTGACGCCGCGTGGCTGGCGGACCAGCAGTGGCTGCCCCAGCCGCTCTTCCAGCTGGCGCATCTGATGGCTGAGCGCGCTGACGGTCAGGTTCATCGACGCCGCTGCGCGTGACAGGTTGCCCAGCCGGGCGGCAGCCACGAAGCCCTGGAGGGCATGGAGCGGAGGGCGGGACATAAGGCTTGAAATTCTCTCAAGTCATGCTTGCGGAAATGTCGCTTTTTGCCCGTCCATGCTGCCCGTATCGTGCGATCCACTCAAGTGGAGGCACGCTCATGAACATCTTCGGCGGCTTGTTGTTCCTGCAGGGCCACGTGGCCAGCGCCGAGCTGGCACGCCAGCTGGCCAGCCCGTCCACACCTGCCCCGCAGTGCGCGCGGCAACCGGCCGCGCCGGTTCAGCCGCCGCGAACCCGTTGAAGGCTCCTCAACCTGCATACCAGCGTTGGACGTGTTCAGGCAGCCACGGGATCGGATCGATGTCCAATGCCCGACAACCGTCGAGGGTGTCACGCAGCGCGCCCTCGCCGGGGCCACCGGGGATCCGCAGGCCTTCCTCTTCGGGAAGCAGCACCGCCGCCCAGTCGTGCAACCGGTCCATGCGCAGGCGAAGCGCGGCTCGCAGCCACCCCTTCAGTGGATAGCAGCGATAGCCCTGTTCGCCCAGGCCGGCAACCGCAAGCGACAAAGCGTGGTTGGCACCACGTACCCATTCGGTGCGGCCTCCGGCCTTGTCCTGGACCGTCATCGGCGCCGGCGCGCGGTGCGCCTTGAACGGCGAACGCAGCTGCAGCTCCAGATCCCGCGCATCGCGCTCGCTTTCCGCTTCCACCAGCGCACCGGCGTCGAGATCGAAGAACTCGAACCAACGCCGGTGCAATGCGCTGATGCGCCCAAGCGGATCACGTGAGAAACCAATCTTCGCGTAGTCTTCCCACGCACAGGGGAAGACGTAGGCGAAGACACGACCGTCGATGCGGATATCCGACTGCATGTACGCAGGCTGCCTCGACAACAGCCCGCGTGCAACCGGGCGTTACCGTGGACGCTGCAGCGCTTCCTGCACTGCGGCAGCCACGTCGGTATTGTCGATGTAGCTGCCGTCGTTCCAGCGCACGTGCTGACGGTAGCCGGCATCGACGCCCCGCACGCGCTTGCCCAGCAGCTCCGCGCCGGCGCCCCTGGCCCACAGCGGCACCAGCGCGTTGGAGTGGTTGCCGGTGGGGCGGAAGCTGATTCCGGGCATGCGGCCGCGACCGTTGTTGCGTACCGGCGCGAAAGCGACGTCCTGTGCATCCGGGCCCATCGGCATGCTGTTGTCGTGGTCGGTGGTGACGATCAACAGGTTGCGCTCCCAGCCACCGTTGCGCTCGATCCAGTCGACCACCGCCTCCACCGCGTCATTGAACTCCACGGTCTCTTCGATCAGCCGGCCATGCTGCGGCTGATCGCTGCACTGGCCGTAATGCCATTCGGTGCCGCACGCACTGGTATGTGCGGCCCAGTCGGTGGCGCCGCCTTCCACCATCAGGAACAGCCCCTTGGACGAGCGCTGCTGCAGGAACTGCAGTGCGCCACGCGTCATGGTCGCCAGATCGGGCACGCTGTCGATCTTCCTCACTCCCGAAGGCGTGCCTGCATCCTTGCCCAGCACCTGCAGCTGGCGCGCCTGCTGCAGTGTGTTGGCCACGCGCGGTACACCGATCAGCGGCCGGTCGGCCGGCAACCGTCCCTGCGCCAGTGCGGCGAACGCTTCCTTGCTGCGGATCAGGCGCCACGGTCCCGCCGGATTGCCGCCGATGGTGCTGCCCGCTTCCAGCTGCTGCCAATCCTGCTGCGACACCCACTCCCATGGATTCGCACAGCCCTCCGCCTTCGCCGCGTCCGTACCTTCATGGCAGGCGCGGCCGTCGACGCTGTAGCCCGGGCCGCCCGTGCCCATCACCAGGTCCATGTGGCCCTGCGCCAGCATCTGATGTGCGATGGCGTGATAGTTGCTGCGCGATTCGTTCTGCGCCGCGAACGCGGCCGGCGTGGCATGCGCGAACGGCACCGAGGTGACCACGCCGGTGGCCATGCCCAGGCGCTTGGCGCGCAGCGTATTGAACTCGACCGGCTGGCCATCGTTGTTGAAGTTGATGGCGTTGTTGTAGGTCTTGATCCCCGAGGACAGCGCAGTGCCCGCCGCCGCACTGTCGGTAGCCACCGCGGCCAGGTACTGGTAGCCCGCAAAGGGCAGGTCCTGCGCAGGAACCGGCGCGTCATCCCAGGCCTTGCCCGGGTCGTAGCCAAGCGTCTGCGCGTTGTCACCGGTCGGCTGGCTGCTCGCGTTCAACGGAAAGGTGGTCACCGCCAGGCGCAGTGGGAAATCCGCATAGGGTGCGCCTTCACGGCTGCCGTACTGCCAGTAGGCGGCGGCGTCCCAGGTACCCCAGCCGGCACCGTCGTTGATCATCACGATCACGTTGAGCGGACCGGCTTCGGTGCTGGAAACAGCCTCGGCGCGCACGTTGGGCTGGCAACCGCCAAGTGCGGCCAGCGCGAGCAGCAACGAAGAATGAAGCCAGCGGCGTGGAATGCGTGCAGTCATCGGATGTCCCGTCGGGCCATCGGCGGCCCACAATGACGATACGTTATATCGTTTCAATATTTCAGCTTCGTGCAGTCGCCGCACACTATCCTCCTGGGTTCCCACTGCCATCGTTGCTTCCATGCCGTCTCCTGCTCCTGCGCGTGCACCGCTGTCGTCCATCACCCTCGATGCGGCAACTTTCGCGGTGATTCACCAGCACAACGCGGATATCGCCAGGCAGCCGGCCTCGCTGACCAAGCTGA
Source organism: Stenotrophomonas thermophila (assembly GCF_001499715.1). Lineage (NCBI taxonomy): Bacteria > Pseudomonadati > Pseudomonadota > Gammaproteobacteria > Lysobacterales > Lysobacteraceae > Stenotrophomonas > Stenotrophomonas thermophila. The sequence goes on from NZ_CVIW01000001.1 coordinate 103,287, forward strand.
TGACCGCCTACGCGGCTTACGAATGTGTCGAGGAGCGCGGGCGCTCGTGGGGCGACGAAGTCACCATCGCCGCCGACGACGTGCATGCGGTCGCCGACGATGAAACGCGCATGGGCCTGGTGCCCGGCGAAACGGTCACGCTCGCGCGCCTGCTGGAAGGGTTGATGATCGTCTCCGGCAATGACGCGGCGCTGGCCATCGCGCGCCACCTGGACGGATCGCAGCCTGCGTTCCTGGAGCGCATGAACCGGCACGCACGCCAGCTCGACCTGCGCAGCAGCTGGTTCGCCAGCGTCTCCGGCATCACCACGCCGCGCCATGCATCCAGCGCGCGCGACATGGCAGTGCTGGCCGCCTGCCTGCTGAATGACCATCCGCAGATACTGGCAATCACCGCGCAGCGCGCGTTCGTGCATGGCAGCTTCAGCCGCAACAACCAGAATGCGCTGCTTGGCGATGACGGCGTGGATGGATTGAAGACCGGCTACACCCAGGCAGCAGGCTTCTGCCTGGCCGCCACCGCATGCCGGGCAGTGCCCGGGCGGGATCAGCCGGTACGCCTGATCACCGTGGTGCTGGTTTCTGAAAGCCGCGACGCGCGCGATGCCCTAGTGCGCGATCAGCTGGCGGCAGGATTCGCCACGCTGGCCAGCAGCACTGCCGGGGCCTGACGCCCGAAGCCGCTCAGCGCCGCTTGACCGTCGCCACGATCAGCCGCTGCAGCTCGGCCTCGGCGTTGGTCTTGTCCAGCGCGCCTGCCGCCACGGCTTCAGACAGGGCTTCAGCCGCACCGAGAATCGCCCAGCGCCCAGCAAGTGGCACCGTGCCACCGGCGGCAAACGGACCCAGCCATACGTCGCAGTTGTCGATGAAGTCCTGCTGGTAACGCCGCCGCACCTCGTGCAGTTCCGGCGCTCCCACCAGCGCGGCGAGGATGCCCTGCACTTCACTGCCCTGGCTGAGGATGCAGTCGATGTAGCCGGAGGCGATGGCCGCCGCACGGTCGGCCAGCTGCGCGCGGGCGCGGCCGATACGCTCGTGGAATACCACCGTCTGGCGCCCGTCATAGTCATCGTAGAGCGCGGCCAGCAGGCCGTTGCGGGTCACGAAGTGATCGTAGGCCACCGGCTTGGTCACGCCCGCCGCCTCGGCCAGCCGACCCAGCGTCAACGCGTCGGTGCCTTCTTCGCCAACCAGCGCCCAGGCCACGTCCAGCAACTGCCGGGCGCGTTGCTCGCGGGTCAATCGGCGGCGCGTGGGAGCGGCGTTGGCAGGCATCGGCGGAACACGGCGATCAGCGCATCGGGGTGCCTATTTTACGACCGATCGCCAGCGCGGTCTGCAGATGCGTTCCGGCCGCACCGGTATCGGCATCCAGCAGCAGGTCGGACGTCAGCACGCGCGCGCCGCAGTAGTCGAAGATGCCCATGTCGATCTGCGTCTTCATCGCCGCATCGTAGCCACGACGTTCAACCATCGCTGCATCGGCGCCGCCCAGCCCCACCAGATGCACGTTCAGGCGCTGCAGCTTCTTCACCAGCTTGCCCTGCGCATCCTGTGCGTAGGCCCATTCGTTGGTGAAGACCCGGTCGATCCAGCCCTTCAGCAGTGCCGGGAACGACCACCAGTACAACGGGAACACCAGCACCAGCGTATCGGTCGCCTCCAGCCGTGCGTGCTCGGCGGCGATGTCGGCCGGTACGGCGCCAGTGCTGCGGAACAAAGCCTGGTCCTGAGCGTTGAAGCGTGGATCGAAGCCTTCGGCCATCAGATCGGCGTAGGCCACAGTGTTGCCGGCGTCGGCCGCAGTGATGGCATCGCCGATGCGATGCGCCATCGCATGGGTCAGCGAACCGGGTTCAGGGTGGGCGATGACAATGAGGCTGTGCATGGGGGTCTCCAGGAATCAATACCTACCAATAGTAAGTAGTGATTTCCAGGATACCAGCGCCATCGATGGGACGCTGTTTTCGCATCCACCGTATAGTGCGGCGGTGCCCCGTGAGACACCCGAACATGGATCGACGCCTGCCCTTGACGATGCTGATGCTGATGCTGATGCTGCTGTCGCTGTTGCTGTTGCTGCCATCCGCCTTCGCAGGTGAACTCAGTCCCAGTGATGCGAAGGCTCTGCGCGAAGATGTGCGCGCCATGATGGCTGCATACGCCCGCGGCGATGCGGACTTCCTCATCGAACGCACCCATCCCAGCCTCAAGCGACTGGCCGGCGGCGATGACGCCTTCCAGGCGATCACCCGTGATGCGTTGAAGAAGCAGCACAACGACGGTGTAGTGATCATCAGCGAAGATGTAGGTGTGCCGACCCGGACCTATGCTGCCGGAGAGGAAGAAGTCTGCTTCGTGCCACGCCAATCCCTGATACGGGTGCGTGAAACCCCAATGCGCAGCACCACGTTCATGGTGGCCGTGCGCCGCGTTGGTGGTTCCGGCTGGACGTATCTGGATGGCACCGGGCTGCAGGGCAATCCAAACCTGCTTCGCCAACTGCTGCCAGCGCTGGAACCCGACGTGACCTTACCCAAGCGGGAGATCGAGGCGCTGTAGTCGCCGGCCCCTCCCGCCTTGCACGGCGTGGATCTAGCGGAACAGCGCGTTCAAGGCAGCCCCGGAGGCCGCCTGCTGCAGCCCATCGAAGCGTCCGTCCTGCACGATCGGCTGGGTCGCCTGCATCAGCCCGCCCCACGCGGCACGGGCGAGTGCGCCGCCCAGACTCACCCGGCGAATGCCGAGCGCGGCAATGTCCTGCAGGCGCAGCGATGTCGGTCCACCGACCAGCAGGTTCACCGGCTTCGACCCGGCAGCGGCGACCACCGCGCTGATCTGCTCGCGCGTGCTGATGCCAGGTGCATACAGCACGTCGGCACCGGCCTCTGCGTAGGCACGCAGGCGCTGCAGGGTGTCCTGCAGATCCGGCACGCCAACGAAGAAGTTCTCGGCGCGGCCGACCAGCAGCACGTCGCCACCCGCGCGGTCGATGGCTGCACGGGCAGCGCGCAGGCGCTCGACCGCCTGGTCGATCGGACGCAGCGGTGCATCTGCCACGCCGCTGGCATCCTCGATCGACAATGCCGCAATGCCGGTGTCGATCGCCGCGGCCACCGCCTCCTGCACCGCCTGCGGCGTGGCGCCGAAGCCATCACCGAAGTCGGCATTCAACGGCAATGGGGTCGCTGCCGCCATCAGCCGCAGATGTTCCAGTGTGGCCTGCAGCGAAACCGCCCCATCCGGCCGCCCTTCACTCCAGGCGCAGCCGGCACTGGTCGTGGCCAGTGCCTGGAAGCCCTGCCGCTGCAGGTAGCGGGCGCTGCCCACGTCCCACGGATTGGGCAGCACGAAGCAACCCTGCGCGTGCAGCTGGCGGAAAAACGCGCGCTTTTGCTGTGTGTCGGCATCGGGCGAGATCATGGAAGGGCTCCGGGGCGGCAGACCTGCACCCTAGCCCGCCCAGCGGCCACGCTCAACGACAACGGGGCGCACCTGCATGAGGTGATGCCCCCTGCTTATTGGACGCTGTGGATGCGGGTGCCCGAGCGTGCTTGCCTGCCCACACGATGCCGCCACGGAGCCCTTCATGCACCCGGACCCGCAGACCCTCACCGACGCCGGCGATGATGACGCCCACTGGGCCGACCTGCTTTCGCCGGCACGGCGCCGCCTGATCGCTTCGGCGGGTCTGGCCGCTGGCGGCCTGGCCAGTGCCTCGACCGCCGCCGCAGCACCGCGCGGCAACGACGCGGTGAACACCACCGAGCCTGGCCGCCCCGGCTTCCGTGCCATCGTGCCGCCAGCACCGGAAGGGCGCAGCCCCTGGGGCCAGGCCACGGCCAGCGAACCGACCCCGCGCCCGGCCAGCGTGCGTCCCGGCGAGGCCACCCTGCCCGTGACCCCACGCGCCTACACCGACATCAAGAGCTATCACGCGCACATCTACTTCGACGAGGACAGCTTCGAGAAGGCTGCGCTGCTGCGGCGCTGGGCGGCCGAGCGCTTCCCGGTGGAGCTGGGCAACTGGAACCTGGAACCACGCGGGCCGCACGTCACCCCGTCGTTCTACTTCGGCTTCACCAACGACCTGCTGCCGGTGCTGGTGCCCTGGCTGCAGCTCAACAGCCTGGGCCTGACCATCCTGATCCACCCCAATACCGGTGATGGCCGCGCCGACCACCTGTATTACGCGTTGTGGGTAAACCGCGCGCAGCCGGTGAATGCCTACAACTGGCCGGCACCGAAGCCTGGAGAACGGGAACCGCTGGAAGAGGTGTTCCCGAACGTGGTGCCGACGGTGCCGCTGGAGACCTGACCCGCCTTTCCGGTGGGTGCGTAGCTTGCTGCGCAACCTGGGCCTGCCCTTCGGTGCGTACGTAGCTTGCTGCATATGGAACTTCCTTCATCCACGCATGGCGTGGATCTACTGACCGGCGGCCCCGTCGCCCGCGCTTGGCGCGGATCCCCCGGCGTGGCCCTTGCCGCCATCGTCGGCCTACGTGCATCCATCCCCCGCCCGCAAGGCATTCAGCGCGCCTTGATCCGCCGCCCCGCATAGGGCCGCAAGCGCTTCCGCAGATTTCAAACGGTCGATTGAAACGCTGCAAACTTCGCCGAACTGGACAGCATCCGCCGGTTCCGCCAGACTGCCGCCCTTTCCCGTCTTCCGGATCCCATGGCGAAGCTGCTGGTCCTGCACGGCCCCAACCTCAACCTGCTCGGCACACGCGAGCCGGAGGTCTACGGCCACACCACGCTGGCCGACATCGACCAGGCCCTGGCCAGCCAGGCATCGGCCGCCGGACACGCGGTGGAGAGCCTGCAGTCCAATGCCGAGCACGTGCTGGTGGACCGCGTGCAGGCCGCACGCGACGACGGAACCGCTTTCATCCTGATCAACCCCGCCGCCTTCACCCACACCTCGGTTGCCCTGCGCGATGCGCTGGCGGCGGTGGCGGTGCCGTTCATCGAGATCCACCTGTCCAACCCGCATACCCGCGAACCGTTCCGCCAGCACAGCTACTTCAGTGACAAGGCGGTGGGCGTGGTGTGCGGCTTCGGTGCCGACAGCTACCGCTACGCGATGGACGCGGCGCTGCTGCGGGTATCCGCCACCTGATTGTCGACCCGGGCGCCCACGGCGCTCTCCTCACCTAGATAGAAACCAAAGAGGCCCTCATGGATCTGCGCAAAATCAAGAAGCTGATCGACCTGCTGGAAGAGTCGAACCTGGCTGAAATCGAAATCAAGGAAGGCGAAGAGTCGGTGCGCCTGTCGCGTGCCCCGGTGGCCGGCTATGCCGCCCCGGTCGCCGCCCCGGTGTATGCCGCTCCGGCCGCTCCGGCGGCGCAAGCGATGCCGATGCAGTCGCCGACCGAAGCCTCCACCGGCGGCACCGCCAAGCCGGGCCCGGCACTGCCGGAAGGCCACGTGCTGCGCTCGCCGATGGTCGGCACCTTCTACGCCTCGTCCGCCCCGGACAAGCCGGCCTTCGTCACCGTTGGCCAGCAGGTCAAGGAAGGCGAGACCCTGGCCATCATCGAAGCGATGAAGATGTTCAACCCGATCGAAGCCGACACGTCCGGCACCATCGTCGCCATCCTCGGCGAGAACGGCCAGCCGGTCGAATTCGACCAGCCGCTGTTCGTGATCGGCTGAGGGGCACGCCATGCTCGACAAAGTCGTCATCGCCAACCGAGGGGAGATCGCGCTGCGCATCCTGCGCGCGTGCCACACCCTCGGCATTCGCACGGTGGCCGTGCACTCCACGGTCGACCGCAACCTCAAGCACGTGGCCATGGCCGACGAGTCGGTCTGCATCGGTCCGGCGCCGTCGCCGCAGAGCTACCTCAACATCCCGGCCCTGATCGCCGCGGCGGAAGTCACCGACGCCCAGGCCATTCACCCGGGCTACGGCTTCCTGTCGGAGAACGCCGACTTCGCCGAACGCGTGGAGGAGTCCGGCTTCATCTTCATCGGCCCCAAGGCCGACACCATCCGCATGATGGGTGACAAGGTCGAGGCCATCCGCGCGATGAAGGCCGCCGGCGTGCCGTGCGTTCCCGGCTCGGGCGGCCCGCTGGGTGAGGACATCGTCGCCAACACCAAGATCGCCCGCGAGATCGGTTACCCGGTCATCATCAAGGCGGCCGGCGGTGGCGGTGGTCGCGGCATGCGCGTGGTGCACGCCGAAGCCTCGCTGAAGACCTCGATCGAAACCACCAAGAGCGAAGCCAAGGCCGCGTTCGGCAATGGCGAGGTTTACATGGAGAAGTTCCTGGAGAATCCGCGCCACGTGGAAATCCAGGTGCTGGCCGACGGCCAGGGCAACGCCATCCACCTGGGCGAGCGTGACTGCTCGATGCAGCGCCGCCACCAGAAGGTGGTGGAAGAAGCGCCGGCACCGGGCATCACCGCCGAGCAGCGCGAGCAGATCGGCAAGGTGTGCGTGGAAGCCTGCATCCGCATCGGCTACCGCGGCGCCGGCACCTTCGAGTTCCTGTACGAGGACGGCCGCTTCTACTTCATCGAGATGAACACCCGCATCCAGGTGGAGCATCCGGTCACCGAAATGGTCACCGGCATCGACCTGGTGGCCGAGCAGCTGAAGATCGCCGCCGGCCAGAAGCTGTCGATCAAGCAGAGTGACGTGGTGCTGACCGGCCATGCCATCGAATGCCGTATCAACGCCGAGGATGCAGAAACCTTCGTGCCGAGCCCGGGCACCATCACCGGCTTCCATCCGCCGGGCGGTCCCGGCGTGCGCGTGGACACCCACATCTACAGTGGCTACCGCGTGCCGTCGAACTACGACTCGATGATCGGCAAGCTGATCGTGCACGGCCCGGACCGCGAAACCGCCATTGCCCGCATGCGCGTGGCACTGAGCGAAATGGTGGTCGATGGCATCAAGACCAACGTCGCGCTGCAGCAGCGGATCATGCGCGACAAGGGCTTCCAGGCCGGTGGCCAGAACATCCACTACCTGGAAAAGCGCCTGGCCGAACGCAAGAACAAGCCGATCGCACTGACCTGATCGGCGCCGCGTGCTGGACATGAAAAGGGCGGGGATATCCCCGCCCTTTTCCGTTGCTGCAGCGCCGAGCCCATGCCCGGTGCTACAGCAGGCGCATCAGCGCTTGTCGGCAGCTTCGGCCGGGATCTGCGAGTTCGCCAGCGGACGCACGCCGTTGGGCGAGGTCGGGTCGACGATCACCATGGTCTCGGTCGAACCATCCGGCCACACCACCTGGAAGGTGCTGCCCGCCGGCAGCGACGCAAACGGCATGCCGCTCTGCGCCCGATAGACCGCGGCCACCTGGCTGGCACCGGCACGGCGCACGTCTTCCTGCGCCTTCACAGTAGTCAGTTCCACCTTCGACAGATGCCGGTAGCGATCTTCATAGGTATCGATCATCAACAGGCCAACGGCGCCGGCCGAGTAGGCCACGAACAGGGCCACCCAGAACCAGAACTTGGCCCCGTGCAGGAATCGGCGGTAGTTCATTGCTCGTTCCTCTTTCCAACCAATCGCTTGATCCATTCCTTCATCTTCCCAGCGCCCTGCCGCGATACCGCAGCGTCATACACGAAATCCCGGAAATCCTGCGTACCATCCTGCGAACAGATCCCTCCGTTCGCACAAAAACTGTTGACCAGCACACTGTCTGCCCCACACGGTAGACCGAGTTCGCAGGCCGCGAGCCGCCATGCGAGTTCACTCAGCTGCTCGCCCGCCACCAGCCCGCTGAGCGCGCGGTCACCCGAGGCACGCACGCCCATCCCCGGAGCGATGGCCATGAAGGCCTCCGGGTCGCGCGAGGTGCGCACCCGTTCAACCAGGTCACGGCGGTACTCGGGGCTGTCCTGCAGCGGTTCGCCCTCGGCGAACAGCGCAGCCTCGGCAGCCAGGTTGCCCTGTGCAGCCGCCTTGCGCCGTTCGGACAGCACCAGGGCCGTGCCCAGCTTGTCGCCCGGCACGAACCCGCCGCAACGCTGCGCGACGCGTTCGCGCGCCTGCACCATCGCCGGTGCGGCAGTCAGGCCCAATCCGGCCAGCACGTTGTTGTCCAGGCGGTAGCCACCCGGATCGAACGCATACTGCGCGCAATAGTCGTAGACACGGCTGAGCATCCAGCGCGCCTCGTGATTGCCTTCGTCCGCCTGCGCACGCAAACGCTGCGCATAGGCGTAGAGGTCGGTGGCCTCTTCGAGATCAGCGCGGATATCCAGGGGCAGCCCGGACGGCAATGCACCGCCACGCTCGAAGGGTGCCAGCCGGCGCGCGAGCGCCTCCGGCATCACCGGCAGCGGTGCCGCACTGTCAGTGGCCGCCCCCCCAACCGCCAGATCCGCCGAGGCTACCGAAGAAGCCGGAGCATGGCCGCTGGCCCGATAACCGGCCACGCCCAGCACGGCCACGGCCGGCAGCACGAGCAACCAGGTTTTCAGGGTAGGAGCGAAGGCCATCGGCGGCGGCGGGCGATACGGCACACAGGAAAGCACGAAGTTTAGCAAGGCCCGACGGGCCTGTCTGAACGGGCTTCGTTCATCCGGGCACAGCATCTCAGGCAATACGGAGACGCTCCGATGGTCTAGCATGGCCCCCTTTCCCGCGATTGCCCCCACCACCATGCCGTTCCTGGAACTGACCCTGCGCTGCACCGAAGCCACCCAGCCCCGCTATGAAAATGCGCTGGAGGACGTGGGTGCACTGGCCGTGACCCTGCTCGATGCCGAGGCCGATACCAGCAACGAACAGGCCATTCTCGAACCAGGCGTGGGCGAGACCCCGCTGTGGGACACCCTGGTGCTGAGCGCGCTGTTCCCCGCCGACAGCAACGCGCTGTTGCTGCTGGCCGCACTGGAAGCCTTCGATCCAGAACTGGACTGGAGCAGCGGCAGCTTCCGCGCGGTCGAGGATGAAGACTGGGAACGCGCCTGGCTGGACCAGTTCCAGCCGATGGATTTCGGCAGCCGTACCTGGATCGTGCCGTGGAATCACGAACTGCCCGACGCCGCACAGGCCGCCGACGCCGCCGTGGTACGGCTGGACCCGGGCCTGGCGTTCGGTTCGGGTACCCACCCGACCACCGCACTGTGCCTGCGCTGGCTGGACCAGTTGGCCGTGGATGGCCTGCTGCAGGGCCAGCGCGTGCTCGACTTCGGTTGCGGCTCGGGCATCCTTGCACTGGCCGCGCTGAAGCTGGGCGCCGCTGAAGCCATCGGCGTGGACAACGATCCGCAGGCGCTGGTCGCCACCGCCGACAATGCCGAGCGCAACGGCGAACAGGCCCGCATGCACGTGTACCTGCCGCAGGACGAACCGGCCGCGACCTATCCGATCGTGGTCGCCAACATCCTCGCCTCGGCGCTGGATGCGCTGGCCGAACTGCTGGCCGCACGCGTCGCCGCCGGCGGCCGCATCGCCCTGTCCGGCATCCTGCATGGCCAGGAAGGCGAACTGCTGCAGCGCTACGCGGCCTGGTTCGATGATCTGCAGGCCACCCAGGACGGCGACTGGATGCGCATCACTGGCGTGCGCCGCGCCTGATCGTGGTTGAATGACCGCTGGATCCGAGCCCGCGCCCTGAGCATGTCCGAGCCGAACCCACCCCGCCGCCCCCTGGCCACCTTCCTGCGCAAGACCCCGGAAGGTGAGGTTGCGCCTGCGTCCGATCCGCGCATGCAGGATCAAACCGGGCAGACAACGCCTGTGGAGCAGGTGCAGGCCGAGCCCAGCAATCTGGCGCAACCACCGGCCACACAAATGCGACACGACGATGACGCTGTCATCGTTGCTGAAGCTGCAGCCATCGAACCGGCGCCGGCCGCGGTGCAGGCAACGGCGGTCGCCAGCGATGCCCCCAGCTTCCTCGGCAGCGCACGCCAGCGCACGCTGCCAGCCCCCCGCTGGCACTGGCTGCTGGTCGCGGGGCTGGCATTGTTGCTGGTCCTGCAGAGTGTGCTGGCCGACCGTGCGCGGCTGGCTGCCGACGCCGGCAACCGCGTATGGCTGGATGCACTGTGTGGCGTGCTGCGATGCAGCCTGCCCGCCTGGCACGAGCCCGCTGCGTTCACCATGACCAGCCGCGAGATCCGCCCCTTGCCAGGCCAGGCCGGCGTGCTGCAGGTGCAGGCCAGCATCCGCAATGATGCGCGCTGGGCACAGGCGTGGCCGGACCTGCGGCTGTCATTGTCCGATGCCGATGGCCGGGTGATCGGCAGCGGCGTGTTCACGCCCGCGCAATACCTGGGTGAGAGCCCCGGCGCAGCCCTGCTGGAACCGGGCCAGAGCGCGCGCGTCGCGTTCCGGGTACAGGAGCCCGCTGCGTCCACCGTCGCATTCACCTTCGACTTTCTCTGACCGGGGGCAGGCGACCAGCCGTGGCAGGCCGGGCACGCTCGCGCTAGACTGGCCGCCACCACCTCGTCCGGCCGCGCGCTCCGCGCGCACGGGCCAACCGAATCGGGAACCCCCTTGAACGCTGTCCTTTCTCGTCCTGACAACAGTCGTGGCGCTCCCCGGCCACCGCTGCGTGAACACGTCGCCCAGTCCGTGCGCCGCTACCTGCGTGACCTTGATGGCTGCGATGCGGACGATGTCTACGAGATCGTGCTGCGCGAGATGGAGATCCCGCTGTTCGTGGAAGTGCTCAACCACTGCGAAGGCAACCAGAGCCGCGCCGCGGCGATGCTGGGCATCCACCGTGCCACCCTGCGCAAGAAGCTGAAGGAATACGGCATCAGCGCGTAAGCGCGCGCGTGGGTGGCGCCAGCCGCTGGCGGGCAACCCAATGATGCACGATGGCACGATGTTGCAGTTGCCGGCCAGCGGCCGGCACTACCGGTAGATCCACGCCATGCGTGGATGGAAGCCGGCAGAATCAACCGCCGCCGCCCGCCTTCCAGTAATACCGCACCACGTGGAAGAACACCGGCGCGGCAAAGCACACCGAATCCAGCCGGTCGAGCATGCCACCATGGCCCTCGATCATGTGGCCCCAGTCCTTGATACCACGATCACGCTTGATCGCCGACATCACCAGGCCGCCCCAGAACCCCATCAGGTTGATCAGCAGCGACAGGCCGAACGCCTGCAGCGGCGTGAACGGGGTGATCCACCACAGCGCTGCGCCCAGCGCGCTGGCACTCAGCACGCCACCGACGAAGCCCTCCACCGTCTTCGATGGCGACAACTTGGGCGCGATCAGGTGCTTGCCCAACAACTTGCCCCAGATGTACTGCAGCACGTCCGAGGACTGCACCACGATCACCAGGAAGGCGAACAGCAAGACGTTGCGCGACGGATCATGGCCGGGCACGTGCAGGTTCAGCAGCAGCGGCACATGCGAGATGCAGAACACGCAGATCATCAGGCCCCACTGCACCTTCGCGGTCCGCTCCAGGTAGTGCGTGGTATCACCGCCGATGGTCGACAGGATCGGCAGGAACAGAAACGCATAGACCGGAATCAGCAGCGTGTACATGCCGTACCAGTCGATCCACACCAGGTAGTACTGCCACGGCAGGACGATGTAGAACGCGGCCAGCAGCGCGTAGTAGTCGCCCGAGCGGGTCGGCGCCAGCGTGATGAACTCGCGCAACGCGAACAGCGAGATGATCGCGAACAGCACGATCACCCCGGCACGTCCGAAGAACAGCGCCAGCCCGACCACGATCGCCATCACCCACCAGGCGCGGATGCGTGACACCAGGTTGGCGATGACTGCACTGGGCTGGCCGCGCTGGCGCCAGCGCAGGGTCTCGGCCACCAGCGTGGCCAGCACCAGCACCGCCCCCACACCGGCAAACAGCAGGCCGGTCTGCTGGCCGACACTCTGCGTTGCCAGATCGCCAGATACATCCAGCACGAAACTCATGCACGACCTCCATTCGGCGCCAGGTCCAGCAGCGCCTGTCGGCTGCGGGCCAGGAAGGCGGCCTTGTCCTCGTCAGCCTGCAGCCGCAGCGGCGTACCGAAGGTGGCCGTGCACAGCAGCGGCAGCGGCAGGAACCGGCCCTTGGGCATCACCCGCTTCAGGTTGTCGATCCACACCGGCACGAACTCCAGTTCCGGTCGTTGCCGTGCCAGGTGGTAGATGCCGCTCTTGAACGGCAGCAGCGGCTCATCGCCCACGTTGCGCGTGCCTTCCGGAAACAGGATCAGCGAGCAGTCTTCGTCCACGGCCTCGCGCAGTACCTGCAGCGGATCCTGCTGACGATGCCCGGCCTCGCGCTCGACCAGCACACCGTTGAACACCGCGTCGATCAGGTAGCGACGCAGGCCGTCGCGCTGCCAATATTCGGCCGCGGCCACCGGGCGCACCTGCCGTCGCAATGCCGGTGGCATCGACGACCAGATCAGCACGAAGTCACCATGGCTGGCATGGTTGCCGTAGTACACGCGACGCTCGCTGGACGGCGCACAGCCGATCCACAGCGCGCGGGCGCCGGTCACCACATGGATCGCGCCACTGCAGGCGCGGGCAATCAGTTCGGCAAGCATCGGTCCCTCCCGTTCACGTCTGCGGCCACAACACGGCCACCACCAGCAGTACGAACTGCACTGCGGTCAGCAGGTACTGGCGCAGCAGCAGGCGGCGCATGCCGGCCCAACGCGCATCCCAGCCGCGCAGTTGTGCAGCGGGCGAGGCACGGCGCAGGCCACTGTCGTGCAGCAGCTGATCGGTGCGGCGCGCGGCGGCTTCGTCGTGCAGGCCCTCATCACGCAGCAGCTGCAGCAGGTTGGCATCCAGCCCCACACGCCACGCGTGGTAGGCCTGTGCGATGCCCGCGGCAACACTGAGCAGCAACAGCCCGGCAGCGATCATCGCCAGCCCCGTCTCGATGCCGAGCAGCAGCAACGCCACCAGCAACAGGCCCAGCGATAGGCATGCCGGCCAACGCCCCTGCCGCAGCAGCAGCTGCATGGTCGCCAGATCGGGAACAGTGCTCATGCGCGCGCTCCTGCTGCAGCGGTGATGGCATGCAGATGCGCCGCGCCCAGCACGATGCCGGGGCGTGCCACACGCACGATCGCGACCGCAGCGTCAGCATCGGCCGCACGACCGCTGCGCAGCAGCCAGGTGGCCACGCTGGCCGCACTGCGCGAATAGCCCAGCGCACAGCACACCAGCAACGGCCCGTGCGCATGGAGCCGCTCGATGGCCTCGACTGCCTCGCGCAGCTGCTCCGGCGTGGGCACTACCAGGTCCAGCATCGGCACACTGGCGTACGCCGCGCCTGGCGCGCGGCAGGACAGCTCGGCACAGGCATCCACCACGCCCGACAGTGGCGGCGGCAACGCGCCGTCGGGAATGCGCCCCAGCCACACGCCGTCCATCACCGGCACCGGCCGCGGCACACGCCGCGTCCATAGCCGCGAATTGATCCAGGCTGCACCCAGGTACGGCGCCAGCAGCCAGCGCGCGGCCACGGTCAGGCGACCATCGGCGCGTTTCTGGAACACCGCCGTACCCAGCCCGGCATAGGCCAGCGCCACCAGCAGCAGCGACACCACCGGCCACAGCAGCCAAAGCGCCGTGCCCCCCAGCACCACCACCGGCACCAGCAGCACCCCCGCGCCCAGCAGATAGAACGAGGCCAGACGCCAGCGCTTTGGATCACGCGCCGTGCGCCAGGCCCGCAGTGGCGGCGTGCCCTGCTCGGGCCACAGCCAGACGCACAGCCAGCCGGCCAGCAGGCCGGTCGGGATATCGATGAAATGATGCTGGAACGTGGTCAGCACCGAGACGCCGATCAGCAGCGCCCACACATGCAACACCCAGCGCCACACGCCGTGCAGATACTGCGCGAACTTCACCCACAGCACGATCAGCAGCACGATGTGCAGCGACGGCGCCTGGTTGAACGGCTTGTCGAAACCCAGCAGCACATCGAACAGCCAACCGAACACGCCGCCGATCTCCGGCCGCTCGAAGCTGAAGCGCAGTGGCCACAGCAGGAAACAGGTCACCGCGATCAGCTGTGCACTGAGCAGCCGCAGCGCGTGCCGGTCCAGTTCGAGGCGCTGACGGCACAGGAAGAACGAGACCGCATAGAACAGGTCGATCGACCAGTACGGCACAATCGTCCACGGCACGAACGGGATGCGTGTCTCCCACGCGAACGCCATCACCGGCAACGCAGAGTGGCGACCGGCCATCCAGTTGGCGAAGCCATAGCTGGCGAAGAAGAACGGGCCCAGCAGGGCCAGCCACAGCAGGGCGCGCCGCCAGGGGCGCCCTTCCGCGGCCAGCGGGGTTGCAGCGAGTGTCGCCATCACGCGGTCCGGCGTGCCAGCGACACGGTGAAGATGCCGAAGTCGTCGATACGCTGCGCCACCTTCTCGAACCCGGCCAGGCGTACCAGCTCATCCATCTCCTGCTGGGTACGGCGACGCATCACCCACGCCGCGCCGCCACGGTGGCTGGTCAAGGCCCGCGCGATGAATTCCAGCTGCGGGTGCCAGGGCTGGCCGGTGTAGGCCAGATAGCCGCCCACTGGCACTGCCGCAGCGATGCCCTGCAGCGATCGCAGCACCGCATCGTTGTCGGGGAACAGCTCGTACAGGCCGGACACCACCGCCAGCGTCGGCGCCGGGTCCACCGTGGCCAGCTGTGCCGGGTCGAACGCATCGCCCTGCTCGAAGCGCGCAATGTCGGCCGCACCGAGGCGCTCGATCAACGCCTGGCCCTGGGTCACGTTCAAGTCGCTGAAATCACGCAACACGATGCGGTCGGCGCGCTGTTCGTCCTGGCCCAGCGCTTCCAGCACATAGCGGCCATGGCCGGCGGCCACGTCCAGCACGCGCACCGGCGTGCCCTGCCCGCGCAGGCGCTGGGCAGCATCGCGCAGCAGTTCCTGCAGGTGCTGGCCACGGATGCGGATGCCGCGCCAGCCGATTGCGTCCAGGTAATTGCGGTCGACCATGCGGCCCAGCGGGCCCTTGCCGCGCGCTTCGTTGCGATAGATGTAGTCAAGCGTGCTGCCGGAATCGAAACCGGTCTGCAGGCCCAGCGCAATGCCTTCGGACAGCGTGCCAGCGAAGCGCAGGCCGCCGCGCACCACACGCCAGCGCAGGCCGGCCAGGCTGTTGCGCTCCGGTGGCCAGGCCAGGATCTCCGATTCCTCGAAGGTCGGTCCATGACGGTGCGCGTCGCGCCGTGACAGCTCGCGCAGCGGCTCGGCAAAACGCGCCTGGATGAAGCTGCGGATGCGCGCCAGTGCTGGTGCACGATCGCGCTCGCCCAGCGTGTCGTGGAAGAAGCCCGGCAGGTGCACGCGCTCCTTGATCGGGCTGGACAGGCGCTCGTAGAAGCGGTCCTGCGGGCCGCGATGCACCACGAAGTCCGAACCGGACACCAGCAGCTGCACCGGCACGCTGATGGCCTGCGCATCGGCGACGATGCGGTCAGCCGCTTCGTACAGGCCCAGCAGCACGCGCACCGAGATCGGCCGGGTGATCAGCGGATCGGTACGGTAGCTTTCCACCCGCGCCGGATCGTGGGTCAGCCACTGCGGCTTGACGTAGCTGTTGACGAAGAAGTTGCCGCGCAGCTTCTGCATCAAGGCCAGGCCCGGGCGTGCGAACGGCACGTACAGCTTCACCTTGAACGCCGGCGAGGCCATCACCAGCGCGCGCAGGCGTGGCGCGTAGTCGTGCACCCAGGTGGCGGCGACCACGGCACCCACGCTCTGCGCGATCACCACGATGTCTTCCACCGCGATCCCGTGCTCGGCACCGATGTGGGCAATGAAGCTATCGAGGTCGCGCACCAGCGCTGGGAAGCCCGGTGCATCGCCACGTGCGCCCGGCGAACGGCCATTGCCGCGCGCATCCCAGGCGAAGAAGGCGGTGTCGGGCAGGTCCAGCTCATCGACCAGGTGGGTGACCCGGCCGGAGTGCTCGTGACCGCGGTGCAGCAGCACGATGGCCTTGGTGGCCGGGGTTGCGGTGGTGCCCGCCCAGTACCGGTAGAACAGCGGTACCTGGTCGAAGCTGTGGAATTCCCGTTCCTGCGCCTGACGCATGCAATCTCCTGATTGTCTTCTTGTATCTGCTTGGTTAATTCGGCGAAACCGCTGCTTCCCGCAGTCCCCGACGGACGCGGTTGACCATCGTCAGCACGCACAGCACCGCCATGACCGCGGCCACGCCAGTGACCGTCATCGCGCCAACCCACTCAAACGCCAGCAGCAGGCCCAGCGCACCGATCACGAACGCGCGATCGCTCTTGCCCATCGGGCCGTCATAGCGGCGGCTGGCACCGACCATCAGCCCCAGCACCCCGGCGTACTCGCTCAGGGCCGCGGTCCAGGCCAGCAGCCACAGCGCCTCCGGGCGCACGCCGGGTACGCTGAGCAGGCTCAGGTACAGCGCCGCATCGGCGATCACATCGCACAATTCGTTCAGATAGGCGCCCAGCCGCGATTGCTGGCCAAATTCGCGGGCCAGCATGCCATCCACCGCGTTGAGCGCCATGCGCAGCAGCATCCACAGTGGCAGCAGCAGGTACAGCAGGGGCTGGGCCGGCGCGCAGCACCAGACGGCGGCGGCCACCAGCAGCGAGACCACGGCAGCGGCCACGGTCACCGTATTGGCAGTGATCCCCATGCGGAACAGACCGCGTACGGCTGGACGCAACAGGTCCTGGAAAGGTCCTTTCAATGCGTAGATCGACATGATCCGTACCCGCTGATCCTTGGCAGTGCGGGGCACAGCCTACCCCATCGTTGGCAGATTCCAACAACCCTGCTCCGGTCCGCAGCCCAGCCCCCGGATCGGGCCGGATCGATGTGCCCGACCCGGCCTTGCGTCGATCGCCACGGCAAATTACCCCTTCCAGCGCCCGCCACCGGCCCCCACCGCCTACAATATCGGCCCCGCTCCGCTGCCGATTCTGTCCCATGACTGCTGATCTGTTGCCCGTCCGCCGGGCCCTCCTCTCCGTTTCCGACAAGACCGGTCTGGTCGAGCTGGCCACTGCGCTGGCGGCACGCGGCGTGGAGCTGCTGTCCACCGGCGGCACCGCCAAGGCGATCCGCGATGCGGGCCTGGCCGTGAAGGACGTGGCCGACGTCACCGGTTTCCCGGAAATGATGGACGGCCGGGTCAAGACCCTGCACCCGATGGTGCACGGCGGCCTGCTGGGCCGTTCCGGCCTGGATGATGCGGTGATGGCTGAGCACGGCATCGGTGCCATCGACCTGCTGGTGCTGAACCTGTACCCGTTCGAATCGGTCACCGCCAAGGCCGACTGCACCCTGGCCGACGCGGTCGAGAACATCGACATCGGCGGCCCGGCCATGCTGCGTTCGGCGGCCAAGAACTTCGCCCGCGTGGCAGTGGCCACCGACCCCTCGCAGTACGCCGAGCTGCTGGCCTCGCTGGACGCCAACGACGGCCAGCTGTCGGCCAGCACCCGCTTCGCCTTCTCGGTGGCTGCGTTCAACCGCGTCGCCCAGTACGACGCGGCGATCAGCAACTACCTGTCGGCGGTCACCGCCACCGACGCCGCCGTGCCGGCGCGTGCCGAGTACCCGGCGCAGATGAATTCCACCTTCGTGAAGGTGATGGACCTGCGCTACGGCGAAAACCCGCACCAGAGCGGCGCGTTCTACCGCGACCTGTACCCGGTGCCGGGCACCCTGGCCACGTTCCAGCAGCTGCAGGGCAAGGAACTGAGCTACAACAACCTGGCCGACGCCGATGCGGCGTGGGAATGCGTGCGCCAGTTCGATGCACCGGCCTGCGTCATCGTCAAGCACGCCAACCCGTGTGGCGTGGCCGTCGGTGCCGGCAACGGCGATGCCTACGAGCTGGCCTACGCCACCGACCCGACCAGCGCCTTCGGCGGCATCATCGCCTTCAACAAGCCGCTGGACGCCGCCACTGCCAAGGTGATCCTGGACCGCCAGTTCGTGGAAGTGCTGATTGCCCCGGACTACGAGCCGGCCGCGCTGGAATACGCGCAGAAGAAGGCCAACGTGCGCGTGCTGCGCATCCCGCATGGTGATGGCCTGAACAACTTCGACAGCAAGCGCGTCGGCTCGGGCCTGCTGCTGCAGTCCTCGGACAACCGCGGCATGACCCGCGACGAGCTGAAGGTGGTCAGCAGGCTGGCGCCGACCGACAAGCAGTTCACCGACCTGCTGTTCGCCTGGAAGGTGGCCAAGTTCGTCAAGTCCAACGCGATCGTCTATGCCAAGGACAACCGCACCATCGGCGTCGGTGCCGGCCAGATGAGCCGCGTCTACTCGGCCCGCATCGCCGGCATCAAGGCCGCCGATGCGAACCTGGTGGTCGAGGGTTCGGTGATGGCCTCCGATGCGTTCTTCCCGTTCCGGGATGGCATCGATGCCGCTGCCGCCGCCGGCATCAAGGCGGTGATCCAGCCGGGCGGCTCGATGCGCGATGCCGAAGTGATCGCCGCCGCCGACGAACATGGCCTGGCGATGGTGTTCACCGGCGTGCGCCACTTCCGCCACTGATCCGCATCACGAAGCCGGGCCCTGCCCGGCTTTTCTCTTCCGTACCCGAGAACCCTGTCCCATGAAGATCCTCGTCATCGGCTCTGGCGGCCGCGAACACGCCCTGGCATGGAAGCTGGCCCAGTCCTCCCGTGTCACCGAAGTGATCGTGGCACCCGGCAACGCCGGCACCGCCAGCGAAGACAAGTGCCACAACGTGGCGGTGAAAGTCACCGATATCGACGATCTGCTGGCGCTTGCCCAGGCTGAAGGCGTGGCACTGTCCGTGGTCGGCCCGGAAGTGCCGCTGGTGGCCGGCGTGGTCGACCGCTTCCGCGCCGCCGGCCTGCGCATCTTCGGGCCGACCGCCGCCGCCGCGCAGCTGGAAGGCAGCAAGGCCTACGCCAAGGACTTCCTGGCCCGCCACAACATCCCCACCGCGTTCTACGCCGTGCACACCGACGTGGACGCCGCGCTGGCCTACATCCGCGAGAAGGGCGCGCCGATCGTGGTCAAGGCCGATGGCCTGGCCGCCGGCAAGGGCGTGATCGTGGCGATGACCCTGGCCGAAGCCGAGGACGCGGTACGTGACATGCTCTCGGGCAACGCGTTCGGCGATGCCGGTGCGCGCGTGGTCATCGAGGAGTTCCTCGACGGCGAGGAAGCCAGCTTCATTTCGATGGTGGACGGCGTGCATGCGCTGCCGATGGCCACCTCGCAGGACCACAAGCGCGTCGGCGACGGCGATACCGGCCCCAACACCGGCGGCATGGGCGCCTATTCGCCGGCCCCGGTGGTGACGCCGGAGGTGCATGCACGGGTGATGCGCGAGGTGGTGAACCCCACCGTGCAGGGCATGATCGCCGACGGCATCCCGTTCACCGGCTTCCTCTACGCCGGCCTGATGATCGATGCCAGCGGCGCGCCGAAGGTGATCGAATTCAACGTGCGCTTTGGCGACCCGGAAACGCAGCCAGTGATGCTGCGCCTGCAGTCGGACCTGGTCGAGCTGGTGGAAGCCGCCATCGATGGCCGCCTGGACCAGGTCGAAGCGCAGTGGGATGCGCGCCCGTCGCTGGGCGTGGTGCTGGCGGCCAGGCCGTACCCGGAAGCGCCGATCACCGGTGACGTGATTTCCGGCCTGGACGACGTGCCGGCCAGTGCCAAGGTGTTCCATGCGGGGACTGCATTGGACGCGCAGGGCCACGTGGTCAGTGCCGGCGGTCGCGTGCTGTGCGTGGCCGCACTGGGCGACAGCGTGCGCGACGCGCAGGCGAATGCCTATGCCGGCGTGGCCAAGGTGACCTGGGCCAACGAGTTCCACCGCAACGACATTGGTTGGCGCGCGATCGCACGCGAGGGGTGAGGCCTGGTAGATCCACCACGCAGCCTCCTGCATGGAACCAGATCACGGATTCTGGGAGTTTTCACCGTCCTCGGCATGGAAGCCGGGACGGTGCGCTTCGGAAAGAGGCGACGCACATCAAGCGAAGGAAATTACGCTGAGTGAATCCGCTATTTCGCCGAGTCAAGATAACGTTTCCAGTTCTCGAAGAGACGCGCAACATTCTGCTCATGTGAGTGCGCAGTCGGATCATACCCATCAGAAGCTGGCATGTACCTGACAAAGCTCTCCAGAGACTCCGGGTAATCAAAATCAGCGTAGATCCTCTCAACCTCTCCGAGCGGATCAGCAATCTCATCGCGCTTGGCGTAAGCGTCCGCGAGAAATGCAACAAGCCATCTTCTGAGAATCTCATCCTCGTTTGAGTTCTTATCGAATGCCGCCAACTGCGCAGCTACGCTATTACGCTCATCGGGAAAAGCCCCTTCAAGTCTTTCAATCAAGGCGTTCAGATTGAACTTCTCTTCCAGTTCCTTCTGCTCCGACGCGCAGTGCTTCACAACCTCAAAGTCAATCAGATGGCGCCCCAGTGCCCACGCCACCTCGGTCTGACTCCAGGGTCCATAGGGCTGAATACAGTCATACGTTCTCATGTAGACACTCACTTCTTGTTTGGTATTCCGTTCATGCTGCCACCTTCCACAAATCTTTGATGGGTCAAGTCGCCAGCCTTGTCGACTATGTATTCAAATCGACCGGCCTTTCCATTGAGTTCACCTGGCAGCTGAGTCAGAGTGCGGACCACGCCGTCACCCCCTGTCAATGGAGTATGAACAACCGCTTCTGCAGCGGTCTCTCGCATAAAGGTCGCCGAATTGTGCCCAGCGTCGGCTTTGAGTGCACTTCCCACAGGTCGGGAATTCAAAAGTGCCCGACCTTCAACACTCAGAGCTTTGGATGCCGCCACACCTGCTCCACCGGCACCTGTAACTCCTGCGATATCAGCAGCGATACTGGTAGCTGCTGATACGACACTTGGATTGGCCATCGCAACCATGCCAGCTTCGATCAGCACTGGGGCAGCCATTGCCGCTGTAACAGCGATTGCGGCCGGTCTCATCGGCTCGTATACGGCGCCATTTCCGGCAGCAATATCCCTCCGATGCCGCTCAACGAATCGCTCTGCGGCCTGCCTTCCATCCGCATCGACGAACCTGTAGGGATTCCCGTTCGCGTACCGATACCTATTGAACTGCTCAACTGGCTTTTGGTGAGCGGTGACTGGGTCCACTGACAAAAACACACCCAGTTGTGGATCCATGTAGCGCTGTTGCATGTAGCTCAGCCCTGTGGCCGAGTCGCTCACATGTCCGGCGTACCCAGGTCCATCCGTGACCTGACCGCCTACCACGGCCCCGTAGGGCTCGTAGTCATATCGTTTGATGACGTTGCCGTTGGCATCGCTTTCGGCCACAACCGAGCCGAGGGCATCAGTGTGAATGTATGTGATCGTTGTCTGGGCGATTGCGGATGGTGACAGGCCAAGGCCCATCAGCAGCAAGCAGCACAGCCAGGCGCCTATAGCACCAAGCTTGCGAGTTCGATCTTCAAATGCCCCCCGAAGCGGGTCGACACACCGCCTGCAGTTCCCCCGAACCTGCGCATCATTCCAATCCATGAAAGAGCCTTGAAGCAAGGCTTGGCATTCATAGCACAGGAAGGCAGTCATCGGAGTCCAACTCCAGGACTGAGGCCAAAATGACCATTCTGAATTGGACAGGCCCTGGGCTATAAACCTCGCGAGGGATTGAACGGCCACCGGAAGCGCATGACTGCCAGCCATGGGCCGGTACTACTGAATCCGCCGATCAGCGGCTGGCATTACCAACTGCCATGCCGGCCAAACGAAAAGCCCCGACCAACGCCGGGGCTTTTCATCAGAACGGGTTCCGGAAATAGGAACCGAACCTAAGATCTATGCCTTACGCGGTGAACAGCGCCTTCATCTTCTTCAGCGCGTTCGCCTCAACCTGGCGGATGCGCTCGGCCGACACGCCGTACTCGTCGGCCAGCTCCTGCAGCGTCACCTTGCTGTCGGCGTCCAGCCAGCGACGGCGGATGATGTCGCGCGAGCGAGCATCCAGTTCGGCCAGGCCTTCGCGCAGCAGCTGCATCTGGTTGTCTTCGCTGTCCTCGCGCTCGTAGGCCATCGACGGGTCTTCGTCATCGGCAACCAGGAACGCAGCCGGCGACGGCGGTGCGTGTTCGTTGTCCTCGTCGGTCGGCGCGTCGAAACCGATATCGCGGCCGGACAGGCGCGACTCCATTTCCATGACTTCGCGCTCGGACACGTTCAGGTCCTTGGCCACCGCGCTCACTTCCGCCGCGTTCATCCAGCCCAGGCGCGTCTTCGACTTGCGCAGGTTGAAGAACAGCTTGCGCTGCGCCTTGGTGGTGGCGACCTTCACGATGCGCCAGTTCTTCAGGATGAACTCGTGCATCTCTGCACGGATCCAGTGCACGGCGAAGGAGACCAGGCGCACGCCCATGTCCGGGTCGAAGCGCTTGACCGCCTTCATCAGGCCGATGTTGCCTTCCTGGATCAGATCGCCCAGGGCAAGGCCGTAGCCGTTGTAGCCGCGGGCCACGTGCACCACGAAGCGCAGGTGCGAATGCACCAGCTCGCGGGCGGCGTCCAGATCGTTGCCGTCGCGGAAGCGACGGGCCAGGTCCTGTTCGTCATCGACCGACAGCACCGGGATCTGGTGCACGGCACCGATGTAGGCGTCCAGCGAACCGAGCGCACTGGGAATCGGGAGATTGTTTGCCACAAGGGCAGTAGAGGTGTTCTGGCTCATATGCACCCATCTTAGCAGTCCGGGATTTGGACTGCTAAAGGAGGAAAAAGTTCCAGCATCCTATTGATGCAACACTGGTCCCAAACAGAGCCCTACCGTAGCGCGATTTGATGACAGTGGCGAGCGCGCTTTTCGGGATTCACAATCCCTTGGAATTCAAGCAATTACCTGCCGGAAACCGGCCGATTCCGGTCAAGCGGAGCTGAACGGGCCGTTCTGGAGGCCCATTCAGGCCGGGAACGTTGTCCGGCGTTCAGGTCCGGCCGCCAGCCGGCGCTCAGAGCACCGAGCGCGGCGGCAGCGACCAGTCGATCTGGGCCTGGCCGCGACGCTGCAGGTACTCGTTGGCCATCGAGAAATGGCGGCAGCCGAGGAAGCCACGATGGGCCGACAGCGGCGACGGATGCGGGGCCTTCAGAACGCGATGGCGACGGGTATCAATGACCTTGCCCTTCTGCTGCGCGTAGGCACCCCAGAGCATGAACACCAAGCCTTCGCGTTCGCGGTTGAGCACGTCCACCACGTGATCGGTGAAGCCTTCCCAGCCACGGCCCTGGTGTGCGCCGGCCTTGCCCTCCTCCACCGTCAGCACGGCATTGAGCAGCAGCACGCCGCGTTGCGCCCACGGGATCAGGCAGCCGTGGTCCGGGCGCGGGATACCGAGATCGCTCTCGATCTCCTTGTAGATGTTCAGCAGCGACGGCGGCACCGGCACGCCCGGCGGCACCGAGAAACTCAGGCCATGCGCCTGGCCACGGCCGTGGTACGGGTCCTGGCCGAGGATCACCACCTTCACCTGCTCGAATGGCGTGGCGTCGAACGCGGCGAAGATCTGCGGGCCGGGCGGGAATACCGCCGCGCCACTGGCCTTGCGCTGGCGCAGGAAGCTGGACAGCTCGCGCATCTGCGGCTGCAGGAGGTAATCGCCGACATGCTGCTTCCAGCTCGGTTCCAGCTGGATCGTCGGGGTGTCCGCTACTTCATCAATCATTGCACCACTTCATCGAATCAGGGGTCCATCGTTCAACCGGGCCAGGCGAAGCTGGAACAGCACCTTGGTGACCAGCAGCCGTTCTTCGATCGGCTTGAGTACCAGGTCGTTGGCGCCGGACTGCAGCAGCCCGGTCTGGTTGTGCGGGTTGCCGTCGCCAGTCATCACCAGCACCGGCAGGCGGCGCTTGCCGTAACCGAAGTCCACGCGCACGCGCTGCACCACGTCGCGGCCGCTCAGTTCGCCCTTCAGGGTGACGTCGGTCAGCACCAGGTCGATGCGATGGCGGCTGCGGCCCAGCGACTCGGCGGTGAGCAGGGTGAACGCCTCTTCGGCGCTGACCACGTGCAGCACGTTCAACTGCTGGCGTTCGAGCATGCGCTTGGTGGCCTCGGCCACCACGCGGCTGTCCTCGATGTAGAGGATGGTCGCGCCGGGAATGGTCTGCGGCTGCACATAGCCGCGGATGAAGGTCGCCAGCGCCTCGTGGCCCAGCGCCTTGTCGAAATAGTCGGTGACGTACTCGGTGAAGCGACGCTGCTCCAGATGCTGCTGGGCATCGCCGGACACCACGATCACCGGCACGTAGGCCTGGCCGGCCGCTTCGCGGATCATCCGCGCCAGCGCCAGGCCGTCGCCATCACGCAGGGTCAGCGAGGTGGTCACCAGGTCCACCGGGCCCTGCGCCAGCGCCTGCTGCGCATCCTCGATGCTGTCGCAGCCGATCACCTCCACGCCCGGCAGGTCGCGCTGCAGGACGTCGGCGATCAGCTTGCGGACCAGCTTCGAGCCATCGACCACCATCACCCGCGTCGCGGGCCCTTCAAGGTGCTTCAGCGCTTGCGGTTGCATGCCGGTCTCAGGTGTCGGTCGGTCGGGTCTGGCGCAGGAAGTGGCCGGTGACCAGCCACGCACCCAGCCAGCCCAGCAGCAGCGTGCCGAGCAGGACCAGGCCACCGTGCAGCAGGTCCAGGCCGTGCAGCACGAACGGGCTGCCGTAGCTGCGCGAGAGTTCGGCCAGCGGCACGCGCAGCGCGGCACCGGCGGCGCCGATCAGGGCCAGCGCAACCGCGCCGGCGCCCAGGCCATACCACGCACCCAGGTACAGGAACGGGCGGCGGATGAAGCCATCACTGGCGCCGAGCAGCTGCAGCACGCCGATCTCTTCGCGGCGGGCCTGGATGTCCAGGCGCACGGTGTTGCCGACCACCAGCGCGGCACCGACGCCGAGCAGGACCGACAGCACCTGCACCAGCCGCGCGCCGAACGCCAGCCAGGCATCCAGGCGCTGGCGCCACAGTGCATCGTGCTGCACCAGGTCGGCCTCGGGCAGGCTCTCCAGCGCGCGTGCCAGGCGCGCGTCGTCCTTGCCCTGGCCGGGGGTGATCACCAGCAGCGAGGGCAGCGGGTTGTCATTGAGTGCGTCGATCGCCTCGCCGAGGCCGGCGTCGCGCAGTTCCTGCAGGCCCTGCTCGGGCGTGCGCACGTTCACTTCGGCCACGTCGTCGCGGTCGCGCAGCTGGCCGGCCAGGCGCAGCGCGCCGGGGCCATCGACGTTGCCCTTCAGGAACACATTGATGTCGCGCGACTGCTGTACGCTGCCGGCGAACTGCTTGAGGTTGTCCAGCGCGATCGACAGGCCCAGCGGCAGGGCCAGCGCCAGCGCCATGACCATCACCGTCAGCAGGGTCGCCCACGGTTTGCGGCAGGCACGGCCGAGGCTGAACACCACGCTGTGCGCGTGGTGCTGGAACCAGACGCCCACGCGCGAGGGGGCGGCGGCTTCGCTGTTTTCGTTCTTCGCCATGGTTACTCCGCCAGGTCGTGCGGCGAGATGTCATCCACCAGCCGGCCGTGGTCGAGGATCAGCACGCGCTTGCGCATGCGGCGCAGCAGCGGCAGGTCGTGGCTGACCACCAGCACGCTGGTGCCGCGCGCGGGCAGCTCGGCGAACAGGGCCATGATCTCGGCCGCCAGGGTCGGGTCGAGGTTGCCGGTCGGCTCATCGGCCACCAGCAGCTTGGGCTCACCGACGATGGCGCGGGCGATGCCGACGCGCTGCTGCTCACCGGCCGACAGCTGCGAGGGCAGCGCCTTCTCGCGGTGGCCCAGGCCCATCCGTTCCAGCACCGAGCGCACGCGCTTGCTGATGTCGCCACGGCGGGTGCCGCGCAGGATCAGCGGCAGCGCCACGTTCTCGGCGATCGAGCGGTCCATCAGCAGGCGGTGGTCCTGGTAGACCGCACCCACCGCGCGACGGTGGCGGGGCACATCGCCGCCACGCACCTTCAGCAGGTTGCGCTCGTCGAACACCACCGCGCCACGGCTGGGCCGCTCGTCCAGGTGGATCAACTTGAGCAGGGTGCTTTTGCCCGCACCGGAATGGCCGGTGACGAACAGCATCTCGCCCGGCGCGACCTCGAAGCTGACATCGGTCAGCGCCTCGTGGCCACCGGCGTACTGTTTGCTGACATTGTCGAAGCGCAGGACACTCATGCCCCGATTATGCAGGACCGGCGCGACGTCGTGGAGACGGTGGGTGCCGACCGGCCCGGCCTGGTGGGTGCCGACCGTTGGTCGGCACACCTTTCAAAGCCACCCGACCAACGGTCGGGTGCTACCCGCTGATCGGCAGCGCCGATCAGCTGCCCGACAGCATCCGGCGGATCTTGCGGCCGATGCGGGTCAGGAACGAGTCACCGGTATCGGCGGCGGTACGCACCGGCTTGGCCACCACCTGCACCGGGGTCACCGGGCTGGCGCCGTTGCCGGCGTTGGCCTGTACACCCTCGGTACCTTCGACCGGACGGCCGTGGCGACGACGACGGCGCTTGCGCGGCTTGTGCTCACCGTCCACCGTGGCTGCCGGTGCGCCTTCGGCACGCGGCGGGCGCGGCGGACGCGGGGCCTGGGCGGCGGCGCCTTCGGCACCGGCAACCGCGGCGGCAGCGCCCTGCTCGCCTTCCACGCGCGGCTTGCGCGGGCCACGCGCACGGCGTTCGCCGCTGCGTTCACCGTCGCGACTACTGCGGCCACCACCACTGCCGGAGCGGCCGCCGCTGCGGCCACCGCCCCGACGCTCTTCCTCGGCGGCGCGGGCTTCGCGCGCTTCACGGAAGATCTGGCCGACGCTTTCGTTGTCCTCGCCTTCCTCGCCTGCAGCCGGGGCCGGGCGTTCCGGGCGCGGCAGCGGGGTCAGCAGTTCCTTGGTAACCGGCTCGGACGGAATCTTCTGCTCGATATAGGCCTCGATGTCCGGCAGGCCCATGGCGTAGCGCTCGCAGGCGAAGCTGATCGCGTCGCCCTCTTCACCCAGGCGCGCGGTGCGGCCGATGCGATGCACGTAGTCTTCGGCGTCGAACGGCAGGTCGTAGTTGTAGACGTACTTGATGCCGTCGATGTGCAGGCCGCGCGCAGCCACGTCGGTGGCCACCAGGATTTCCAGCTGGCCCTTCTGGAAGCGGTTGAGCAGGCTCTCGCGCTTCTTCTGCGGCACATCACCGGACAGCACGCCGACACGGTAGCCGGCCTTTTCCAGCGAACGCGCCACGCGCTCGACGAACACCTTGGTGTTGACGAAGACCATGGTGCGCGCGCCTTCGCTGCGCGACAGCAGGCCCAGCAGCAGCGGGATCTTCTCGTCGTCGGCCGGGAAGTAGATGCGCTGGCGCACGCGCGCGGCGGTGATGGTCTCGGCTTCGACCACCAGCTTCTGCGGTTCGTTCATGTGCTCGTAGGCCAGCTCCAGCACGCGGTGGCTGAGGGTGGCACTGAACAGCAGGGTCTGGCGGGTGGTGCGCTCGGGCATGCGGCGCAGCAGGAAGCGGATGTCCTTGATGAAGCCCAGGTCGAACATGCGGTCGGCTTCGTCCAGCACGCAGATCTCGCAGGCGTGCAGCGACACCACCTTGTGCTGCTTGACGTAGTCGATCAGGCGGCCCGGGGTGGCGATGATCACGTCCACGCCCTGCTGCAGCAGCTCGCGCTGCTTGTCGTAATCCACGCCGCCGTAGACCAGGGCGAAGCGCAGGCCCAGGTCGGAACCGAACTTCACCGCATCCTTGTGGATCTGGATGGCCAGCTCGCGGGTCGGGGCGAGGATCAGCGCGCGCGGATCTTCCGGCTTGCGATCGGCCAGCGCCGGACGCGTCAGCAGGCGGTTCACGACAGCGACCAGGAAGGCCAGGGTCTTGCCGGTGCCGGTCTGGGCCTGGCCGGCAACGTCACCACCGGGCAGCGCGACCGGCAGGGTCAGCGCCTGGATCGGGGTGCAGCGGGTGAATCCGGCTCCTTCAAGACCGGCCTGCAGGGCCGGATGCAGCTCGAAGGAGGAGAAGGTCAAATCGGTCAGCGGTTTGTCGCTCATGAGTCCGTCTTGGTATGGCCGCCGGCCCGTGGGGCGGCTGGCACTTCAGCGTCTGGGGGCACCGTCGCAAACTGCGGCCCCTGCGGCGGGTTGGCAGGCTGGGACCACCCGGTCCGCGCGCCGCACAATGCCCCAGTTTACCGCACTCGGGCAGGCAAACCGGAATGCGGCATCTCATGGCATCCAGAGACGCTGCCTTCACCCAGCCACACCGGACTTGAACGGCCTGCCCGGGTTCGCTGGTGTCGCCCACTGCCAGCCCCATGTACAGGAAGACAGTGAAATCCGACACATACCGGCCATCGAAGCGATCACGATACGCTGGGTTCCAACCGGCGCCTGTCCCTGCCCTGCGATAGGGGTACACTGCCGGCCGTGAGCGTCCAGGCATCCCGCCGAACGCACCGTGGCAGTGCGCCGCGAGGCAACGACGAGGGTCGCGCCACCGGGCATGGCCCAGTTCACCCACCTCCGGCATGGCCGGGTGCAATCCAAGACGAGAAACCAAGATGAGCGACAAGGTTGTACATGTCGGCGATGCCGACTTTGATAGCGCAGTGCTGAATTCCAAGGAACCGGTGCTGGTCGATTTCTGGGCCGAGTGGTGTGGCCCGTGCAAGATGATCGCCCCGGCGCTGGACGAACTGGCCGATGCCTACCAGGGCCGCGCCAAGATCGCCAAGGTCAACGTTGACCACAACCGTGCGCTGGCCGCCAAGTACCACGTGCGTTCGATTCCGTACCTGGTCGTGTTCAAGGACGGCGAGAAGGTCGGCGAGCAGATCGGTGCGGTGGGCAAGGCCCAGCTGGCCGGCCTGCTGGACAAGGCCCTGGCCTGATCCTGCGGTTCTCCGGCAGCCGCCGAACGCGGCTGCCGGCGGCGCCCCTGCGCCCATGATGAATGCTGTTCCCGGCGACCCTTGCATGGCGCCGCAGGCCGATGATAGTGTCGGCATATCCGGCCGCGTTCGCGTGCCGCACCCTCTGGACGCAGTTTCTTCCAGACCCATTCCCAACGTTCGCCGCCCCAGCCGGGCGCTCGCACCTTCAAGCGAGGAATAACGCTCTTGTCCGATAACACTTCCGAAACCGGCAGCGCCGATGCGCCCGCCGAAAAGCGTGTGCGCAAGCCCCGCGTGAGCAAGGCCGCCGCCCCGGCAGCCGCCGAAACCAGCGCCGCTCCGGCGCAGCCGACGCTGCCGTTGGCCTCCGCGCCCGAAGCTCCCGCGCCGGCGCCGGCGCCGGCCGCAGCACCTGCACCGAGCGCGCCCGCCGCCGAGGCCCCTGCCAGCAGTGGCGGTGGCGAAGGCAGCGAAGGCCGCGAATCCGGCCAGCCGCGCCAGCAGCACAACCATCAGGGGGGCGGCCAGAACCAGGGCCAGAACCCATACAACCAGAATGGCCAGCAGGGCCAGGGGCAGGGCAACCGCCGCGACCGCTTCCGCAACCGCCGCGACCGTGACCGTGACCGCAACAACCGCTTCCGCGACGAGGGCATGCCCAACGACGGTGGCGAGCAGCAGCCGTTCGTGCCGCGCCCGCACGCCAACGTGCCCGAGGGCTTCCCGGTCTATTCGCTGAGCGACCTCAAGCGCATGCCGGCACAGAAGCTGCTGGAAATCGCCGAGCAGCTGCAGATCTCCGAAGGCGTGGCCCGCGCCCGCAAGCAGGATGTGATCTTCGCCCTGCTGAAGGTGCTGACCCGCCACGGCGATGGCGTTGCCGCCGACGGTGTGCTGGAAATCCTGCCGGATGGCTTTGGCTTCCTGCGCGCGGCCGAAGCCAGCTACCTGGCCGGCCCGGACGACACCTACATCTCGCCCAGCCAGATCCGCCGCTTCAACCTGCGCACCGGCGACCACATCTCCGGCCGCATCCGCTTCCCGAAGGACGGCGAGCGCTACTTCGCGCTGAACATCGTCGACACCATCAACGGCGAGCCGATCGAAGCGTCGAAGAACAAGGTGCTGTTCGAGAACCTGACCGCGCTGTTCCCGCGCCGCCGCTTCACCCTGGAGCGTGGCAACGGTTCGTCGGAAGACATCACCGGCCGCATCCTCGACCTGATGGCGCCGCAGGGCAAGGGCCAGCGCTCGCTCATCGTGTCGCAGCCGAAGGCCGGCAAGACGATGATGATGCAGCAGGTCGCCACCGCCATCACCACCAACCACCCGGACGTGCACCTGATCGTGCTGCTGATCGACGAGCGCCCGGAAGAAGTGACCGAAATGCAGCGCACCGTGCGCGGCGAGGTCATCAGCTCGACCTTCGACGAGCCGGCCGCGCGCCACGTGCAGGTGGCCGAAATGGTCATCGAGCGCGCCAAGCGCCTGGTCGAGCACAAGAAGGACGTGGTGATCCTGCTCGACTCGATCACCCGCCTTGCCCGCGCCTACAACAACGTGGTGCCGAGCTCGGGCAAGGTGCTGACCGGTGGTGTGGACGCCAACGCCCTGCACCGCCCGAAGCGCTTCTTCGGTGCCGCGCGCAACGTGGAAGAAGGCGGCAGCCTGACCATCATCGCCACCGCGCTGGTGGACACCGGTTCGAAGATGGACGAGGTGATCTACGAAGAGTTCAAGGGCACCGGCAACAGCGAAGTGCACCTGAGCCGTCGTATTGCTGAAAAGCGCGTGTTCCCGGCCATCGACATCAACCGTTCCGGCACCCGCCGCGAAGACCTGCTGATCGAGCCGGAACTGCTGCAGAAGATCTGGATCCTGCGCAAGCTGCTGCATCCGATGGACGAAATGGCCGCGATGGAATTCCTGCTCGACAAGATGAAGAACACCAAGTCCAACGACGAGTTCTTCGGTTCGATGAAGCGCTGATCCGGCGTTGCATCGGAAGAAGCCTGCCGCTCGCTGCGGCAGGTTTTTTTTGCCTGCAGGGCGACCTGTTTCACTTTGCCGCCGCCGACTTTTGGCGATAATTCGCCCTATACCCTGCCCGGCCCCAAGGGCGTGGCCACCGATTCCCGCTGTCGCCCCTTCCGGAGAACCGGTCGGGTCCAGCCTCCTGCCGGATCCGTCGACGCATGCGAACGCTGTCTCCCCGCCTCAACCTGGGCAAGCTGATCCTCGCCCTGGCCCTGCTCAGCGCCATCATCGCCCTGGCCAATACCCTGCTGGCCAGCTACCGGGTGCAGCGCGACCAGCTGGTCGGCAATACCCTGGAAGCCAACCGCGTCTATGCCACCAAGCTGGCCGAGACCACCCAGAACTTCCTGCTGGCCGCGCAGCAGGAGTTGGCGTATGCGGCCACCCGGCTGGGCCAGAGCAATCTCGATCCGGCACAGGCGCAGGACGAAGCCAGCCGCCTGCAGTTGCAGACCAACAGCTTCAATTCCTCGCTGGTGGTCGATGCCGATGGCCTGGTGATCGCCACCTCGCCACAGACCCTGCAGTTGCAGGGCGAGATCCTGCACAGCGTCGGCAACAACGCGGCACTGGCCGCGCGCCAGCCGATGATCAGTGACCCGTACCAGTCGGCCACCGGCAAGCTGCTGGTCTCGCTGTCGCACCCGATCTTCGACCGTCAGGGCCGCTATCGCGGCTACGTCAGCGGCACCCTCTACCTGCGCCAGCGCAGTGCGCTGCACACGCTGCTGGGCAAGCACTACTACCGCGACGGCTCGTATCTGTACGTGGTGGACCGCCATGGCCGCCTGCTGTACCACGCCGATGGCAAGCGGGTGGGCGACTACGTGGTCGGCAACCCGGCGGTGAAGGCAGTCGTGCGCGGTGAACGCGGTGCGCAGCAGGTCCGCAACAACCTGGGCGTGTCGATGCTGGCCGGCTATGCGCCGGTACCGGCCACCGGCTGGGGCATCGTCGCCCAGCGGCCGACCGAGGCCACGCTGCAGCCATTGTCGCGGTTGATGACCGCGGTGATCTGGAACGCGATCCCGCTCGGCCTGCTGTCACTGCTGGTCACCTGGTGGTTCGCCCGCCGCATCTCGCTGCCACTGTGGCAGCTCGCACGCAACGTGCAGGGCGGCGAAGACACCGGCAATGCGATCAGCCACGTCAGCGGCATCCGCGCGTGGTACTTCGAGGTCGCCCAACTCAAGCAGGCAGTGCTGCACAGCTTCAATGCCCTGCAGGACCGTATCGGTACGCTCAACCGTGCCAGCCGTACCGACCCGCTGACCGGCCTGCTCAACCGCCGCGGCCTGCAGCAGGCGCTGGACGCGCTGCAGGTGCAGGGCATCCCGTTCGCGATCCTGGCGCTGGACATCGACCGCTTCAAGTCGATCAACGACAGCCATGGCCACGACGTCGGCGACGCCGCCATCGTCCACATCGCCGACCAGATGCGCCGCTATTCGCGCGACAGCGACATCCTCTGCCGCGCCGGCGGCGAGGAATTCCTGCTGCTGCTGCCGGGCATCAGTACCGACTCGGCCCGCCAGGCCGGTGAACGCCTGCGCCAGCACGTCGCCGATCATCCATTCGAACCGGTCGGCACCATCACAGTGTCGCTGGGCGTGGCTCACTTCCCCAGCTTCCATGTCGACGCCGAGCAGGCATTGCGGCTGGCCGACAAGGCGCTGTACATGGCCAAGGAACAAGGCCGCAACCGGGTGGTGATTTACCCTTACGCCGACTGACGCGGAGCCGGACCGGCCAGCTCCGCAAGGACCTCAGCTCTGTTGCAGCGGGGTCAGCAGGCGCAGGCCGCGCTTGGCGCCGTCCACCATGTAGACGCCGCCTTCCGGCAGCAGATCGCTGCCGGCCTGCTCGACCGGGTCGGCCTCGTGCCACGGCACGCTCTGCCGCGGCCCCGGAATGAAAGCGCGCCAGCGGCCATAGCGCTCGGCAGCGGCATTGCGATCATCCGAGAACGCATAGTTGACCGGCACGCGTACCGACCAGAATTCCCGTGCGACGTCCTCACCGCTGCTTGGAGGAATGAAGGTCCACTTGCGGGCGGTGTTGATGCTGGCCTTGGCCAGCACATCGCGCAGCTTGGCCATGGTCCGCTCGGGCCCTGCCACGGTCATGTTGACCTGCTCGGCAATGACGTCGGCCACCGTGCCATCACGGGCGACCTTGATCATCAGGATCACATCGCCCTGACCACCGATCCTCATTGCCTCGTCCGGATACCGCGGCGGCGCCAGGCGATCCGCTGTCACCGAATCGGTGGCCTTCGGATCGTACTCGCTGAAATCCACGCTGGTCATGCTGACTTCGTAGTCGCCCTTGCCTGTGGACTTGCCACGCAGGCGAACGCGCAAAGGGGCCCTCGTGGCCACCGCCTGGCCATCGCGCAGCGTGGGCTCGAAGCGCCAGCCACCGATGGTGCCTTCGACGAAGGAGGCGATGCCCGGGGCGACCATGGCTTTCTGGTCCAGCACCAGCGAACTGACCGCGCCCTCCGGCGTGACCTCGATGTGACCGGACAGCACCATGCTCATTTCCGCAGTCGCACGTACAGCGCGTGCGGTCTGCGCAGTGGCGTCACCTGCAAGCAGGGGGGCGCCGGCACCGACGGCCAGCACGAGGGCGAGAAACAGTGGAGAACGCATCATTGCCGGATCCTTGGTGATGATCGTCGAGCGTACCTCAGCCCAAGCGCCCAGGACAGCCGGCTCAGGCCAGCCGGTGCGCGCCCGAATAGGGCGGCGTGTCCGGATAGTCACCTCGGCCGAAGCGTTCCTGCAGGCCCTGCCACCAGCCCGGGTCGAACAGATGCCGGTAGTGCTCGCGCACGGCTGCCAGCTCTGCAGCGGGCAGGCCCATGAACGGACCGAAGCGCTCGGGAAACACATCGCGCGGACCAACATGGAACCACGGCTCGTCGGACATCGCTTCCTCCGGCGTACGCGGCTGCGGCCAGGCGCGGAACACGCAGTCGCTGACCAGGCACAGCTCGTCGTAGTCGTAGAATACGGCCCGCCCATGCCGTGATACGCCGAAATTCTTCGGCAGCATGTCACCGGGGAAGATGTTGTTGCGCGCCATGTCGGTGATCGCCTGCGCATAGTCGAGCACCGCCGCCCGCACCGCCTCCGCGCCCTGCTCGCGCAGGTACAGATTCAAGGGACGAAAACGACGCTGCACATAGCACAGTGCGACTTCGACCTCATCGCCATCGATGCGTACGCTCTGCGCGCACTGCTGCAGCAGTTCATCCAGCAGGGCCGGCGCGAAGCGCTCGCGCGGGAAGCGCAGATGACGATACGGCTGTGCATCGAGCAGGCGGCCGACACGATCGA
Source organism: Stenotrophomonas thermophila (assembly GCF_001499715.1). Taxonomy (NCBI): domain Bacteria; kingdom Pseudomonadati; phylum Pseudomonadota; class Gammaproteobacteria; order Lysobacterales; family Lysobacteraceae; genus Stenotrophomonas; species Stenotrophomonas thermophila. The sequence goes on from NZ_CVIW01000001.1 coordinate 137,550, forward strand.
GGTTGAACACCAGCGCGTACTTCTCTTCCACCTGCTGTCGCGACATCGCCTTGGGCCAGGCGAAGCGGTCGCGGATCAGCTTGAACACCAGCGGGTAACTGGGCAGGGTAAACACCGCCATGACCATGCCCGGCGTGCCTTCGGCGGGGACCAGCCGCTCCTGCGGGTGCTCGCTGAAGTGGCGGAAGAAGGTGCGGTAGCGCTCGGTCTTGCCCTGCTTGGCGCGTCCCAGCACCGTGTAGATCTCATCGATGGGCTTGCCCGGCAGCAGGCTGCGCAGGAACACCACGGCATCGCCCACCGTGCCCAGGTCGGCCTGGAAGTAGCTGCGCGACACGCCAAACAGATGGGCGACATCACGACGCCGGGTGAGCACCGCATCGGCTCGCAGCCCGCGCTCATCGTTGACCAGCGCGATCACGCAGGGTGAGAAGCGGTGCTCGCCGAACACGCGGCCAACCAGGTAGGCGCGGCGCTCGCGGTAGAACACCGTGTCGAGCAGTTCAATGCTGCGCACCGGCGTGTCCCCCCAATGGGCGAGGTCGTCCTGCAGGCGCACGGCGATGGCCGCCGCGCAACGCAACTGGTGCGCGTAGGGAATGTCGAAGCGGTAGTCGGCCAGCACGCGTTGCAGGGCCTCCACCGGCCGCGTCGGCGAGACCGCGTAGGTATGCCGCGCGACGGGATGGGTGATCGCATCGGACGGCTCGACGTCGAAAGCGATGAATTCCAGCGCCGGGTCCACGCCGCGGGTAGCGAACAGGCGCCGCGCCAATGTGTTGTAGAACGTCTTGTACAGCTCGGCGTCAATCAGGCCCTGCAGCAGCGCGCTGTACCGCGCGTGTACCTGCAGCCACAGCGCACGCTCGCCGATCGCGTCACCGGCGAGCCGACGCAACGCATCCATCTGCTCGGCGATGCACAGGTCGTACAAGGCGATGCGCTCGACCGCATCCTGCCGCGCACCGGCCCAGTCGCGCTGCTCGAAGCGCTGCCGTGCCCGCGCGGTGATCGCCGCGAAACGGGCATGGTACTGCTCGAAACCGTCGCGGATGGCACCTGCGATACGCGGTGCCAGCTCGGCAGCGATGTCAGGCTTGGACATGCGTAGCTAACCCGGGGAGGACCGGCTTCACCATACGCTGGCGTGTGCGATGCCGTCGAGCGCGAAGGTAGTGCCGGCCGCTGGCCGGCAGCACCTGGACCGACGGTCGATCCATGCGGATGCCGGCCAGCGGCCGGCACTACCGTCTCAGATCGCACTTCTTCGCCACCGGGCGCATGATGTGGTACGCCTTGCCCAGCGAGATCAGGATGTCCTCGATGCCGTCGTTGAGGTTCAGCGACGCGGCGGTCTTCATCTTGGCGCGGATCACTTCGGTGTTGCCAGCGGCCGCCACTTCCATGTCCATGCCGGCACCGGCCTCGCCCAGCAGCATGCCGCTTTCGTAGTCGACCAGCACCACGGCCTGCGCGCCGTCGATACCCATCAGTGCGTTCAACGCGACGACCGACGGATGTCACGGTTTTATCGCGCGGGATCAGATCTCTTTGCAGGGCAAAGGGATCTGACCCCCAAAAGCCCAAAAAAGAAACCCGCGCCGAAGCGCGGGTTCCAGTGTCACCACCGAACGGCGATGGATCAGCCGCGCAGCTGCTCCAGCGCGGCATTGAAGGTCGCGCTCGGGCGCATCGCCTTGCTGGCCTTGGCCACGTCCGGACGGTAGTAGCCGCCGATGTCCACGGCCTTGCCCTGCACCGCGATCAGCTCTTCGACGATCTTCTGCTCGTTGTCGGTCAGCGCCTTGGCCAGCGGGGCGAAGCGCGCCTTCAGGGCGGCGTCTTCGTCCTGCGCGGCCAGGGCCTGGGCCCAGTACAGCGCGATGTAGAAGTGGCTGCCACGGTTGTCGATGCCACCCAGCTTGCGCGACGGCGACTTGTCGTTGTCCAGGAACTGGCCGTTGGCTTCGTCCAGCGCCTTGGCCAGCACACGGGCAGCGGCGTTGTCGTAGCGGTTGCCCAGGTGTTCCAGCGACGCGGCCAGGGCCAGGAATTCACCCAGCGAATCCCAGCGCAGGTAGTCTTCCTCGACGAACTGCTGCACGTGCTTCGGAGCCGAACCACCGGCGCCGGTCTCGAACAGGCCGCCACCGGCCATCAGCGGCACGATCGACAGCATCTTGGCGCTGGTGCCCAGCTCCATGATCGGGAACAGGTCGGTCAGGTAGTCACGCAGCACGTTGCCGGTCACCGAGATGGTGTCCTCGCCCTTGCGGATGCGGTCCAGCGAGAACGCGGTGGCTTCCACCGGCGGCAGGATGCGGATGTCCAGGCCGGCGGTGTCGTGGTTCTTCAGGTACTGCTCGACCTTGGCGATGACCTGCGCGTCGTGGGCGCGGGCGGCATCGAGCCAGAATACGGCCGGGGTGCTACTCAGGCGGGCGCGCTCGACGGCGAGCTTGACCCAGTCCTGGATCGGCGCGTCCTTGGTCTGGCACATGCGCCAGATGTCACCGGCTTCCACGGCGTGTTCGAACACCACGTTGCCGGCATCGTCGGTGACCTTGACCACGCCGTCGGCGGCCATCTGGAAGGTCTTGTCGTGCGAACCGTATTCTTCGGCCTTCTGCGCCATCAGGCCGACGTTCGGCACCGAGCCCATGGTGGCCGGGTCGAAGGCGCCGTGCGCCTTGCAGTCGTCGATGACGGCCTGGTACACGCCGGCGTAGCAGCGGTCCGGAATGACGGCCTTGGTGTCCTGCAGCTTGCCTTCGGCATTCCACATCTTGCCGGAGTCACGGATCATCGCCGGCATCGAGGCGTCGACGATCACGTCGCTCGGCACGTGCAGGTTGGTGATGCCCTTGTCCGAGTTGACCATGGCCACGCCCGGGCGCTGTGCGTACTCGGCAGCCAGGTCGGCTTCGATCGCAGCACGGGTGGCTTCCGGCAGCGACGGCAGGCGCGCAGCCAGGTCACCGATGCCGTTGTTGGCATCGAAACCGGCCTGCTTCAGCACGTCGGCGTGCTTGGCCAGCACGTCCTTGTAGAACTCGTTGACCGCCACACCGAACATGATCGGGTCGGAGACCTTCATCATGGTCGCCTTCAGGTGCAGCGAGAACAGCACGCCCTGGGCCTTGGCATCGGCAATCTGCTCGCCGATGAACGCGGCCAGTGCCTTGCGGCTCATCACCGCGGCATCGACGATCTCGCCGGCCTTGACCGCGGTCTTTTCCTTCAGCACGACGGCGCTGCCGTCCTTGCCGTGGAAGGTGATCTTCAGCGAACCGGCGTTGGCCAGGGTGGCCGACTTTTCGCTGCCGTAGAAATCGCCGGCGGCCATGTGCGCGACGTGCGACTTCGAATCCGACGCCCAGGCGCCCATGCGGTGCGGGTGCTTGCGCGCGTAGTTCTTCACCGACAGCGGCGCGCGGCGGTCGGAGTTGCCTTCGCGCAGCACCGGGTTCACCGCGCTGCCCTTGACCTTGTCGTAGCGCGCCTTGTAGTCGCGCTGCTGGTCGTCGGCCGGGGTTTCCGGGTAATCCGGCAGCGGATAGCCCTGGTCCTGCAGTTCCTTGATGGCCGCCTTCAGCTGCGGCACCGAGGCGGAAATGTTCGGCAGCTTGATGATGTTGGCGTCCGGGGTGGTCGCCAGCTGGCCCAGCTCGGCCAGGTCGTCGCTGACCTTCTGCGCGTCACTGAGCAGTTCCGGGAACTGCGACAGGATGCGGCCGGACAGCGAGATGTCACGGGTTTCCACCACGATGCCGGCCGTACCGGTGTAGGCGTCAACGATCGGCAGCAGCGACTGGGTGGCCAGGAACGGGGCTTCGTCGGTCAGCGTGTAGAGAATCTTGGACATGGGGGACTTGGACTCTGTAGCAGTGCTCAGGGGAAGGCCGGCGCCAGCGCCGGGCCACGTGCAACCGTGTCGCGCGCGGGGCCGGGCCCCACGCTTTCCCCCGTCGCCGTCAGGGTGGGCGCGCGGCAGGGGAAACCCCTGCATTGTCGCGTTTTCAGCCGCGCGGGGCAAAGCCGCGCCATACGCGGCGGTACTGGACCGCTGTGTTTCGTCGTTGGCTCGCTTCCGGTCTGGAAGCTGGGGCTTGATGGCTAGTTCGACTTCCCGCTCGTGGAGGCACGCATGACCCACTCCGACAATCGCTGCCCCCACTCGGCACGCCTCGGACAGGTCAACGTCTGTGCGCGCTTGCTTTGCTGGAAGTTGCAGACACGGAATCCCCCGACGACGGCGGCCAGGCTGGCGAGTTCATCCGCCGTCGCTGCAGAACCTCGGATGTGCAGCGAACCGGCGCCAGACGATCCGGGCCGAACGTAGACGTCGTACCGGGTGGAATGTTCTTCCGACCTTACGTATCCCGACACGGCATATCCCGCCGTCCGTGAAACGCAGATCCGGCGTGCTTCCTGGCACGGGCTTTTCGGGGGCATCGCCCTCGTAGATCAAGGCGACGTCCCTACCATCACGCCTGATGCGGTGCAGACCAAAGTCAACAGGTGCTTCGTAGGTCACAGACATTCCTGTCGGCACCCGCACACGGGCGCCGTATAGGAAGTGGTCGCAACTGTAGCTCCAGAGATTCGCAGGTCCCATTGCGAGTGTGAGCGCAATCCAGCTGAGCATCCTGTCCCCCGATCTGTCCGTGGTCCGTTCAGCGTATCCCGCTAGGCCCCAAAGCGGACATCGCCCAACAAAAAAGGACGCAGCCTCGCGGCTGCGTCCATCGTGAGCCCTGCCGGGAGAGAGTCGGCAGGACTTACTTGACCTCGAACTCCTGCGGCGTTCCGGCCGCCTTGCCATCGACGGTGACCTCGGCGCGGTACTTGCCGGCCGGCCAGCCCTTTGCATTCTTGAACGTGACGTTGGTGGTTTCCGCACCACTGGTGTTCAGGGTGGCGGTCTGTTCGCCGGCCACCTGGCCGTCCTGATAGGTCAGCTTCGCGCCAACGTTGACATTGTTTGCCGCACCGTCGGTCTTGACCGAGACGATGATGTCGTCCTTCGGTGCGAACAGAGCCGTCGTCGCAACCGACTTGTCGGCGGCGGCGGTCTTTCCGACCGTGACCGACGAGACACTGACGGCAGCGGCTTCGGCCATCGGCGGCGGCGCGCCGGTCATCGGGGCCGGTGCTGCCGGTTCGGCCGGAGCGGTCGCTGCCGGAGCGGCATTGTTGTCGGTCGACTCTTCTTTCTTCTTGCAACCGACCAGGGCGACGCTGCCCAGCAGGGCGGCGATCAGGGCGGTCTGGAGCGGGGTGGTCTTGATCATTCGGGGTTCCTCCCAGGGATTGTCGGACGGCGTTCTGGCCGGCTTACTTCGGCGGCAGTTTCAGGGTCTGGCCCGGGAAGATCTTGTCCGGGTCATCAAGCACATCGCGGTTGGCTTCGAAGATCTTCTTCCAGGCATTGGCGTCGCCCAGATGCTGCTTGGCGATCTTCGACAGCGAGTCACCCTTCTGCACGGTATAGGTGCCGCCGCTGACAACGTCTGCGGTGCTGTCCACCGAAGCGCTGACGCCGGAGAAGTCCGCCTTCGGCACCTGCTCGGCGGTACTGTCGACACTGCCACTGACGCCGGAGAAATCGGCTTTCTTCTCGGTACTCATCCACAACTCCCGTCTGCATGACTACGTGATTGGCACGGTGCCATGGCGGTTGTTAAATGGGGATGGTGCAGATGTGAAGCCGCCCCCGGGGGCGGCTGAACAATCGGGGGAATGGACACCCGGTAGTGCCGGCCGCTGGCCGGCTGTGCCACGGGATCCGGCCTTGGCCGATTGCCGGCCAGCGGCCGGCACTACCGGTAACCGCCTGCGGCAATTACTGCCGCAGCTCGCGGTAGGTCGCGGCCGGGGCGACGATGCCCGGGCTGGCACGCCAGGGGTTGATGTCCAGGCCACCACGGCGGGTGTAGCGGGCCTCAACCTCCAGCCAGTGCGGCTGGCAGCGCGCGGACACCTCGCTGAAGATCCGCTCGACGCACTGCTCGTGGAACTCGGCATGCTCGCGGTAGCTGACCAGATAGCGCAGCAGGCCCGTGCGGTCGATCCTCGGCCCGCGGTAACGCAGGCTGACCGTGGCCCAGTCCGGCTGGCCGGTGACCGGGCAGTTGGACTTCAGCAGCGCCGAGACCAGGGTCTCCTCCACCACCTCACCCGCATCGGCGGCGAGGAAGTCCGCCTGCGGCGGACCGTAGCAGTCGATCTCCACGTCCAGCCCGTCGATGGATTCGCCGAACGGCGTCTCGCGCAGCTCCGGCAGGCCGAACTCCACCTGGACCGGCGCACCGGCGCAGGCCGACAGATCCGCCACGATGCGCGCGCGCAGCGCCTCGGCGCTGTCGATGCGGGTGCTGTTGAGGGAGTTGAGGTACAGCTTGAACGACTTCGATTCGATCAACCGAGGCGAGGTGCACGGCACCTGCACGGTGGCGACGGCCACCTGCGGCTTGCCACGCGGGTCGAGCCAGCTCAGCTCGAAGGCGTGCCAGCGGTCGTGGCCGACGAACGGCAGCGCGGCGTCATCGAGGCCGATCTCGGCGCGGGCACCGCTGCGCGGGATGGGAAACAGCAGGCCGGGATCGTACTGCGACGGGTAACTGACCTCGCGACCGAGGCTGGAATCCTGTGGGGTGTTCATGGAGCTCATTGTATCGCGCGGACGGCGGGCCTTCGGCCGGGCTGGCCAACGGCGGAGCCCCTCCGTGGTGGGGTTGGTGGGTCGTCGAAAGCCTGGGTTCCGGGGTGTGGGCCAGGCGGGCGGGATGGGCGGGGACGCCGTGAACCCATCCCTGGGGGGCTTAGCCGCGCCATCCATGGCGCGGATACCCCGCCCATCCCACCCGCCCGGCCCTCCGACACATTTCTGTCGCCGATCCACCACGGGAAAGATCAGGAAAATCAAAATCAGAATCCGATCCTTCAGACGTTCATGACGTCCGCCGTGCCGACCAACGGTCGGCACCCACCAACAGCAGCGGGCACCAACAGCCGCGGGAAACTGTCGAAGGCGGGGTGGGTCCGGTTGAGGGGGTGTCCGCGGCATGGATGCCGCGGCCAAGCCCCCAGGGACGGGTTTACGGCGTCCCCCTCAACCGGACCCACCCCGCCATCCCACGGAATGCCCGCTTTTGACGTTGACGTTGCCGTTGATCCAAGCGGGTGCAGGGCTGCAAGCCCTGCCGGAAACCCTCAGCCAGCAGGCGTGCCGGCACCGTGGAGGTAATCCAGGCTCACCTGCAGCAACGCGCGCAGTCCGACATCCAGCGCCTTCTCATCCAGCAGGAACTTCGGGGAGTGGTTCGCCGGCGCCGTCGCCGGGTCGATGCCCACGCTGGTGGAACCAACGAAGAAGAACATCCCCGGCACTTCCTTCGCGTACAGCGAGAAATCCTCCGCGCCCATCTGCAGCGGTGGCTCGTAGACGTTGTCCTTGCCCACCACCGCCTGCAGGCTCGGCAGCATCTTCGCGGTCAGCGCCGGGTCGTTCACCGTGGCCGGGTTGCCTTCTGATTCGTAGATGTCGGTGACCGCCTTTGCCCCGTGCGCGGCCGCAGTGTGCTCGGCGACGTTGCGCAGGTCGGCGAAGATCTGCTGGCGCATGCCCTCGTCGAAGGTGCGGATGGTGCCGACCATCTCCACTTCATCGGGAATGATGTTGTAGCGGATGCCACCGTTGATCGCACCGAAGGTCAGCACCGCCGGCTGCTTGGACAGATTCGCGCGGCGGCTGACGATGGTCTGCGCGGTACCGACCAGATCAGCGGTGGCAACGATCGGGTCGACACCGTTCCACGGCGCGGAGCCATGCGTCTGGCGACCGATCACCTTGATCCCGAAACGATCCGAGGCGGCCATCAATGGGCCACCGCGCACGGCGATCTGACCGGCCTGCACGCTGGAGAACACATGCAGGCCAAACACCGCCTCCGGCTTGAAGTCGGCGAACAGGCCTTCCTTCAGCATCAGCGCGGCACCGCCCTCTTCCGGCGGCGGTGCGCCTTCCTCGGCCGGCTGGAAGATCAGCATCACCTGGCCCGGCAGGTCCTTCTTCATCGACACCAGCGCTTCGGCCACGCCCAGCAGGGTGGCGGTGTGCGCGTCATGGCCGCAGGCATGCATCACGCCCACGGTCTGGCCGCGGTACTGGTCGGTGGCCTTGGAGGCGAACGGCAGCCCGGTCTGCTCGGTCACCGGCAGCGCGTCCATGTCCGCACGCAGCGCGATCTTCGGGCCGGGCTTGCCGCCTTCGATGATCGCCACCACGCCGTGGTGGGCGATGCCGGTCTTCGGCTTCAAGCCCATCGCACGCAGGCGCTTGGCGACCTCGGCCGAGGTGCGCACCTCGCGGTTGGACAGTTCCGGGTGCTGATGGAAGTCGCGGCGCCATTCAACCACCTTGGCCTGCAGGCGCTGGGCAGCGGCGGTCACTTCGGGGCGTTGCCCGTCCTGGGCGTGGGCAACGGCCGGCAGGGCCAGCAGCAGGGCGGACAGCAGCAGCGAACGGCGCATCGCAATCTCCACAGCAAGAGGGGTCCAGCTGAATGTAGGGCAACACCGCCGCCACGGGAACCTCCGCGGCCGGATCCGGTCTTAGCGCCCGTCCCATCCGTCATGCAGGAAACGTGATGTGGCACAGGTATGCTTTGCGCATTGCCCCCGGGTCGCGCCCGGTCCAGCCCTTTTGGAGTCCTCGTAATGTCACGTGTTTGGAAGATCGTGCTGCTGGTCGTGGCAGTGCTGGTGCTGGCCGTGGTCGGCCTGCGGGTCATCGGCGGCGGCAAGGACGAGGCTGGAAAACCCGCTGCGGGCGCGCGCCAGGGCGGCGAAGACCCGGATGCGGGCCCGGTGCCGGTGACCGTGGTCGATGCCACCCGCCAGGACGTACCGGTGTACGCCAGCGCGCTGGGCACGGTGACCGCAATGAATACCGTTACGGTCAGCCCGCAGGTCGGCGGCCAGCTGATGAGCCTGAATTTCCGCGAAGGCCAGGAAGTGAAGCAGGGTGATGTGCTGGCGGTGATCGATCCGCGCACTGCCCAGGCCAGCTATGACCAAGCCGCGGCAGCCAAGCGCCAGAACGAAGCCCTGCTGGCCACCGCGCGCTCCAACTACCAGCGCTCCAACGCGCCGGAATACCGCCAGTACGTCGCCAAGACCGATCTGGATACACAGCGAAACCAAGTGGCACAGTACGAAAGCGCAGTCGCTGCGAACGAGGCCAGCATGCGCTCGGCGCAGGTGCAGCTGCAGTACACCCGGGTCACTGCGCCGATCTCCGGCATCGCCGGCATCCGCGCGGTCGATGCGGGCAACGTGGTCAACGCCGGCACCGCGCTGGTCACGCTGACCCAGATCCATCCGATCCACGTGCTGTTCAACCTGCCCGAGCGCCAGCTGGGTGATGTGCGCCAGGCACAGGCCGCCGGCACGGTGCCGGTGGCCGCGCTGGACCGCGCCGACTCGCATGTTCTGTCCGGCGACGGCAAGCTCGACGTGGTCGACAACCTGATCAGTGCGGACAGCGGCACGTTCAAGGCACGTGCGGTCTTCGACAACACCGACAATGGCCTGTGGCCAGGCCAGTTCGTCAACGTGCGCATGCAGCTGCGCACGATTGCCGGTGGCGTGGTCATCCCGACCCAGGCCGTCCTGCGTGGGCCGGATGGCGAATACGTCTATGTCGTGCAGGGCGACAACACGGTGAAGATGCAGACCGTGCGCAGCGGCGTGGAAGTGGGCGACAGCCAGGTGCAGATTGCCGAAGGCCTGAAGGGCGGCGAGCGGGTGGTCAGTGAAGGTCAGTTCCGCCTGAAGCCGGGCAGCAAGGTCACCGCACTGAAGCCGGGCCAGACCCCGGCCGCACCGACCGAGGCCGAGCTGAAGGCGGCCGAGCAGAAGAACGGTGGCGGCGGTGGCCGTCGCGGTGGTGGCCCGCGCTGAGCGCAGGCGACTGTTCTCCCTCGCGCCGGCATGCTCGTCGGCGCCGACATTGAAGTGCCAGCAAGGATCAGTCCGTGGGCTTTTCGACGATCTTCATCCGCCGCCCGATCGCCACCTCGCTGTTGATGGCGGGCCTGTTACTGCTGGGCATCCTCGGCTACCGCAAGCTGCCGGTGTCGGCGCTGCCGGAAATCGATGCGCCCAGCCTGGTGGTCACCACCCAGTACCCCGGCGCCAACGCCACCACCATGGCCTCGCTGGTCACCACGCCGCTGGAGCGCCAGTTCGGGCAGATCTCCGGGCTGGAGCTGATGACCTCCGACTCGTCTGCCGGGTTGTCCACGATCATCCTGCAGTTCTCGATGGACCGGAACATCGACATCGCCGCGCAGGACGTACAGGCGGCGATACGCCAGGCCACCCTGCCCTCGTCGCTGCCCTACCAGCCGGTCTACAACCGGGTGAACCCGGCTGACGCGGCCATCGTTACCTTGAAACTGACGTCTGACACGCGTCCGCTGCGCGATGTCAACAACTACGCCGACTCCATCCTGGCCCAGCGCCTGTCACAGGTGCAGGGCGTCGGCCTGGTCTCGATTGCCGGCAACGTGCGCCCGGCCGTGCGCATCCAGGTCAATCCGGCGCAGCTGTCGAACATGGGCCTGACCCTGGAACAGCTGCGCAGCGCGCTCACCCAGGCCAACGTCAATGCGCCCAAGGGCTCGTTGAACGGCAAGACCCAGTCCTACAGCATCGGCACCAACGACCAGCTGGCCAGCGCCGCCGAGTACCGCGACACCATCATCAGCTACAAGAACGGCCGCCCGGTGCGGCTGTCGGACGTGGCCGAGGTGGTCGATGGCGTGGAGAACGACCAGCTCGCCGCCTGGGCCGATGGCAAGCCGGCGGTGCTGTTGGAAGTGCGGCGCCAGCCCGGTGCCAACATCGTGCAGACGGTCGAGCGCATCCGCGCGATCCTGCCGCAGCTGCAGGGCGTGCTGCCAGCCGACGTGCACCTGGAGATCTTCAACGACCGTACCGAGACCATCCGCGCCTCGGTGCACGAAGTGCAGTTCACCCTGATCCTCACCATCGGCCTGGTGGTGGCGGTGATCTTCGTGTTCCTGCGCCGGTTGTGGGCCACGATCATTCCCTCGGTGGCGGTACCGCTCTCGCTGGCCGGCACTTTCGCGGTGATGGCCTTTGCCGGCATGTCGCTGGACAACCTCTCGCTGATGGCGCTGGTGGTGGCCACCGGTTTCGTGGTCGACGATGCGATCGTGATGATCGAGAACATCGTGCGGTATATCGAACAGGGCAAGAGCGGCAAGGAAGCGGCCGAGATCGGTGCACGCCAGATCGGCTTCACCGTGCTGTCGCTGACCATCTCGCTGGTGGCGGTGTTCCTGCCGCTGCTGCTGATGCCCGGTGTGACCGGCCGCCTGTTCCATGAGTTCGCCTGGGTGCTGAGCATCGCGGTGGTGCTGTCGATGCTGATCTCGCTGACGCTCACCCCGATGATGTGTGCCTACCTGCTCAAGCCCGATGCCCTGCCCGAGGGCGAGGACGCGCATGAGCGCGCGGCAGCGGCCGGCAAGCAGAACCTGTGGACGCGCACCGTCGGCCTGTACGAGCACAGCCTGGACTGGGTGCTGGGCCACCAGCGCCTGACCCTGGCTGTGGCCGGTGGCGCGCTGGTACTGACCGTGCTGCTGTACGTGCTGATTCCCAAGGGGCTGCTGCCCGAGCAGGACACCGGCCTGATCACCGGCGTGGTGCAGGCCGACCAGAACATCGCCTTCCCGCAGATGGAGCAGCGCACCAGGCAGGTGGCCGAAGCGCTGCGCCAGGATCCGGACGTGACCGGCGTGTCGGCCTTCATCGGCGCCGGCAGCATGAACCCCACGCTCAACCAGGGCCAGCTGTCGATCGTGCTGAAGGAACGCGGCGAGCGCGATGGCCTGGAGGAGATCCTGCCGCGCCTGCAGAAGGCAGTGGCCGGCATTCCGGGGGTGGCGCTGTACCTGAAGCCGGTGCAGGACGTAACCCTGGATACCCGTGTGGCCGCCACCGAGTACCAGTACTCGCTGTCGGACGTGGATTCGGCGACGGTGGCGACCCAGGCCACGCGCCTGACCGAAGCGCTGCGCAAGCGCCCGGAACTGGCCGACGTCGACAACAACCTGTCCAACCAGGGCCGCGCCCTGGAGCTGAACATCGACCGCGACAAGGCCAGCGTGCTGGGCGTGCCGATGCAGACCATCGACGACACGCTCTACGATGCGTTCGGCCAGCGCCAGATCTCGACCATCTTCACCGAGCTCAACCAGTATCGCGTGGTGCTGGAAGTGGCACCGGAGTTCCGCACCAGCACCGCGCTGATGGAACAGCTGGCGGTCGCCTCCAACGGCGCCGGCGCATTGACCGGCACCAATGCCACCAGCTTCGGCCAGGTCACCTCCTCCAACTCGTCCACCGCCACCGGCATCGGCGCGCAGAACACCGGCATCACGGTCGGCGCCGGCAACATCATTCCGCTGTCGGCGCTGGCCGAAGGCAAGGTGAGCAGCGCACCGCTGGTGGTCAGCCACCAGCAGCAGCTGCCGGCGGTGACGGTGTCGTTCAACGTGGCGCCGGGCTATTCGCTGTCCGAAGCGGTGCGAGCGATCCAGGAGACCAAGGACAGCCTGGACATGCCGGCACATCTGCATGCCGAATTCATCGGCAAGGCAGCCGAGTTCACCGGCAGCCAGACCGATGTGGTGTGGCTGCTGCTGGCCTCGCTGGTGGTGATCTACATCGTGCTGGGCGTGCTCTACGAGAGCTACATCCACCCGATAACGATCATCTCCACCCTGCCGCCGGCCGGTGTCGGCGCGCTGCTGGCGCTGATGCTGTGCGGGCTGAGCCTGTCGGTGGATGGCATCGTCGGCATCGTGCTGCTGATCGGCATCGTCAAGAAGAACGGCATCATGATGGTCGACTTCGCGATCGAGGCGCGCCGCGCCGGTGCCAACGCGCATGACGCGATCCGTCGCGCCTGCCTGCTGCGCTTCCGCCCGATCATGATGACCACTGCCGCAGCCATGCTCGGCGCACTGCCGCTGGCGCTGGGCACCGGCATCGGTTCGGAGCTGCGCCGCCCGCTGGGTATCGCCATCGTCGGCGGCCTGCTGCTGTCGCAGCTGGTCACGCTGTACACCACGCCGGTGATCTACCTGTACATGGAGCGCTTCTCCGAGTGGCTGGCGCGCCGCCGCGAACAGCGCGCGCTGCGCAATGGTTCGCTGCAGGAGCCGCAGGCATGATCCACGCCCCGCTGCTGCGGGAGGCCGCACGATGAACCTGTCCGGCCCTTTCATCCGCCGCCCGATCGGCACCGCGCTGCTGGCCATCGGCTTGTTCATGGTCGGCCTGATCTGCTACCTGCGCCTGGGCGTGTCGGCGCTGCCGAACATCGAGATCCCCGTGATCTTCGTGCACGCCAGCCAGTCCGGCGCCGATGCGGCAACCATGGCGTCCACGGTCACCGCACCGCTGGAACGCCACCTCGGCCAGCTGCCGGGCATCGACCGCATGCGCTCGTCGAGCTCGGACGGCAGCTCGCTGGTGTTCATGATCTTCCAGAGCGGCCACGACATCGATTCGGCCGCGCTGGACGTGCAGACCGCGATCAACTCGGCGCAGGCCGACCTGCCCTCGGGCATGGGCTCGCCGATGTACCAGAAGGCAAACCCGAACGACGACCCGGTCATCGCCATTGCGCTGACCTCGCAGACGCAGTCGGCCGACGAGCTCTACAACGTCGCCGATTCGCTGCTGGCACAGCGCATCCGCCAGATCAGCGGCGTGGCCTCGGTGGACATCGCCGGTGCCTCGACGCCGGCCGTGCGCGTGGACGTCAACCTGCGCCTGATGAACGCGCTGGGCCTGACTGCCGATGATCTGCGCAACGCCGTACGCGCAGCCAATGTCACCTCGCCCACCGGCTTCCTCAGCGATGGAAATACCACCACCGCGATCATCGCCAACGATTCGGTCGCGCGTGCAGCCGACTTCGCCGACCTGGTGGTGAAGACCCAGGGCGATGGCCGGGTGATCCGCCTGAAGGACATCGCCAACGTCTACGACGGCCAGCAGGATGCCTACCAGGCCGCGTGGTTCGACCACAAACCGGCGGTGGTGATGTACGTGTTCACCCGTGCCGGCGCCAACATCGTGGAGACCGTGGACCGGGTCAAGGCGCAGATCCCCACCCTGCGCGACTACCTGCAGCCCGGCACCACGATGACGCCGTACTTCGACCGTACGCCGACCATCCGTTCGTCGCTGCATGAAGTGCAGATCACCCTGCTGATCAGCCTGGCGATGGTGGTGCTGACCATGGCGCTGTTCCTGCGCCGGCTGGCCCCCACCCTGATCGCGGCGGTGACCGTGCCGCTGTCGCTGGCCGGTGCCGCACTGGTGATGTACGTGATGGGCTTCACCCTGAACAACCTGAGCCTGCTGGCGCTGGTGATCGCGATCGGCTTCGTGGTCGACGATGCGATCGTGGTGATCGAGAACATCATGCGCCACCTCGACGAAGGCATGCCGCGGATGCAGGCGGCGCTCACCGGCGCGCGCGAGATCGGCTTTACCATCGTCTCGATCACCGCCTCGCTGGTGGCGGTGTTCATCCCGCTCCTGTTCGCCAGCGGCATGATGGGTGCGTTCTTCCGCGAATTCACCGTCACCCTGGTGGCGGCGATCGTGGTCTCGATGATCGTCTCGCTGACGCTGACCCCGGCGCTGTGCAGCCGCTTCCTCAGTGCGCACGACCACAGCGCGCCGCCGTCGCGTTTCGGCCGCTGGCTGGATGCCGGCCACGAGCGGATGCTGCGCATCTACACCGTGTTCCTCGACTTCTCGCTGCGCCACGCGCTGCTGCTGTCGTTGACGCCGTTGCTGCTGATCGCCGCCACCATCTTCCTGTTCGGTGCAGTGAAGAAGGGTGCGTTCCCGCCGCAGGACACCGGCCTGATCTGGGGCCGGGCCAATTCCAGCGCCACTGTTTCCTTCGAGGACATGGTCAGCCGCCAGCGTCGCATCACCGACATGCTGATGGCCGACCCGGCAGTGAAGACCGTGGGCGTTCGCCTGGGCAGCGGCCGCCAGGGGTCAAGTGCGCAGTTCAACATCGAGCTGAAATCGCGCAGGGAAGGCCGTCGCGAAACCACCGCGCACGCCCTGGCGCGGCTGAGCGCCAAGGCCGACCGCTACCCCGACCTGCAACTGCGCCTGCGCGCTATCCAGGATCTGCCCAGCAATGACGGCGGCGGCTCAAGCCAGGGCGCGCAGTACCGCATCTCGCTGCAGGGCAACGACCTGGCATCACTGCAGGAGTGGCTGCCCAAGCTGCAGGCGGAGCTGAAGAAGAACCCGAAGCTGCGCGACGTCGGCACCGATGTGGACAACGCCGGCCTGCGCCAGAACATCCAGATCGACCGGGCCAAGGCTGCGCGCCTGGGCATCACGGTCGGCGCCATCGACGGCGCGCTGTACGGCGCCTTCGGCCAACGCCAGATCTCCACCATCTACTCCGACATCAACCAGTACAGCGTGGTGGTCAACGCCCTGCCCTCGCAGACCGCCACGCCGGCGGCGCTGGATGAGGTTTACGTGCGTGCGGGCAACGGCGACATGGTACCGATCACCGCGGTGGCCACCCAGGTGCCCGGCCTGGCACCGTCGCAGATCACCCATGAAAACCAGTACACGACGATGGACCTCAGCTACAACCTTGCTCCGAACGTGAGCATGGGCGAAGCCAAGGCGATCATCGACGCCACCGTAGCCGGCATGCGCATGCCCGGTGACATCCGCCTGGCCGACGACGCGGGCTTCGGCTTCAACTCCGATCCCAGCGACATGCTGATCCTGGTGTTCGCCGCGATCCTGACCGTATATCTGGTACTGGGCATGCTCTATGAGAGCCTGATCCACCCGGTCACCATCCTGTCCACGCTGCCGGCGGCGGGCGTGGGTGCGCTGCTGGCGTTGTTCGGCACCAACACCGAGCTGTCGGTGATCTCGATGATCGCGCTGGTGCTGCTGATCGGCATCGTCAAGAAGAACGCGATCATGATGATCGACTTCGCGCTGGTGGCGCAGCGCGAGCATGGGCTGGCGCCGCGCGATGCGGCACGCGAGGCCAGCATCGTGCGCTTCCGCCCGATCATGATGACCACGATGGTGGCGATCCTTGCGGCGGTTCCGCTGGCGATCGGCCTGGGCGAAGGGTCCGAGCTGCGTCGTCCGCTGGGCATCGCGATGATCGGCGGCCTGCTGTTCTCGCAGAGCCTGACCCTGCTCAGCACGCCGGCGCTGTACGTGATCTTCTCGTGCCTGGCCGAACGCTGGCGCGCACGTCGCGCGCGCAGGCGCGAAGCGAAGCTGCTCAAGCGCGCGCAGCGGGCGTAGTAGAGCCCATCCACGCATGGCGTGGATCTACTTCTCGGTACTGCGAATCTGCCGGCCAGCGGCCGGCACTACCGTGGATGCGAATGGTGGGTACGGACCGTGGGTGCGGACCGTTGGTCCGCACGCCTCCAGGTTTGACGTGCCGTAACGAAAAGAGAACAATTCTCATCCAGCTACGGTCCTGCGCCCCGTTGCGGCGCCCCGCTGCCTTCCCCGGCCAGCCTGCGTGATCCCAGCCACTGCCCCTTCCCCCACCCGTGGGCGGATGGCCTGTGGCCGTCCGTCGAGGACCACCATCGATGCTGCCTTCCCGTCTCCCCCGCCTGGCCCTGCTGGCCTCCGCCCTGTCCGCCGCCGGCGCTGCCCATGCCGAAGCGCCGGCCGTCAGCCGCAACGCCACCGATCTGGATGCGGTGAATGTCACCGCCGAACGCACCCATACCGACGCCGGCGCACTGGGCGACCGCGCCCTGCGCGACACTCCGTTTGCAATCACCGCGGTGGGCCGCGAGCAGATCGAGCAGCGCCAGGTGGTCTCGCTGGGCGAAGCCTTCCTGCTCGACCCTTCGGTCACCACCCAGGTCAGCGCCTACGCTAGCGGCTGGAGCTCACCCATCCGCAATCGCGGTATCGAACTGAATTTTGACAGCTATCGCGTCAATGGCCTGCAGGTCTCTTCCTGGGGTACCGAATGGCCGCTGGAAGTGATGGAACAGGTCGATCTGCTGAAAGGCCCGGGCGGCTTCCTGTACGGGTTCGGTGCACCCGGCGGCATCGTCAACTACATCACCAAGAAGCCGACGGACACGCCGACCTTCTCCGCCCAGCTGGGTTGGCGTGAACAGGGCATCGTCAGCGGCGGCATCGACGTTGGCGGACGTTTCGGCAACGAGCAGATGTTCGGCTACCGTTTCAACGCCTTCCAGGAAAAGGGCGAGACCTTCAATGGTGGGCACGTCGATCGCAAGGTTGGCGCACTCTCGCTGGATGCCCGCCTGAGCGATGTACTGACCTGGACCCTCGACGGCGTATTCCAGTCACGCGATCTGCGCGAAGAATCGCCGCAGTACTACTTCCGTGGCCTGACATCGCTGCCGCGACCGATTGCCGGGGGTACCGACAACAGCGTGCCCGGCACCTACTACGACACCCGATCCAGCCTGCTGTCGACCGGCTTGAACTGGCAGATCAACAGCGACTGGAAAGCCAGCCTGAGTTACGGCGTCACCACCTCGTGGAACGACGTCAACAAGATCTTCGCCTACATCGACAATCCCAACGGCGACTATGACGTCAACGTCTACGAACTGGGCGGAAAGAGCGAGTGGAAGCTGGCCCAGGCGATGCTGCAGGGCAGCTTCCGCACCGGCCCGCTGCAGCATCAGGTGGTTGCGGGCATCAGCCACCAGACCGGGCTGGGATGGGACCGCCCCTACGAATGGAACCTGATCGGCCGCGGCAACCTGTACCAGCGCCCCGCCCTCCGTCATGACGCCGTCGGTTCACGGGTGATGACCCGCGGCGACGAGACCGTGCAGCAGGCCGTGTTCGCAAGCGATACCGTCGATCTCGGCAGTGGCTGGTCGGTATTGGCAGGCTGGCGTTACAACGACTACGAGGCCAGGGGCCGCTACCACACCTACCCGGTCACACCGACCTACGCGGTGATGTTCAAGCCCCGCGAGGCGGTAACGCTGTATGCCAGCTACATCGAATCGCTGGAAGCCGGTAGCCGCGTAGGCAACAGCTACGTCAACGCCGGCGACGTGCTCGACCCGACCATCAGCAAGCAGTACGAGATCGGCGCGAAGGTCGAGGGGGCACGCTGGAATGCGAACCTCGCGGCGTTCCGGCTGGAGCGTGGCGCCAACATCGATGAGCTCACGCCTGCCGGCAAGCGCCTGGTGCAGGACGGCATCACGCTGTACGAAGGCATCGAAGCCAGTGCCGACCTGCACCTCAACGATGCCCTGACGGTCGGCGGTGGCGTCACCTGGCTGGACCCGACCTACGACAGGCTGTCGCCGGCCAGCGCCGCACAGGAAGGCAACCGTACCGCCGGTGCCGCGCGCTGGAGCGGCGTCATGCATGCCACCTACCAGCTGCCGTGGGTGGACGGCCTGGAAACGTATGCGGCCGTGCGCTACTACGGCGATGTCTGGTACGACGCCGACAACACCCTGAAGCTGCCCGACTACACGCTGGTGAATGCCGGCGTCGGCTACCGGCTGCTTGCCTCGGGCCACCTGGTGACCCTGCGTGCCAGCGTCGAGAACCTGGCCAACCGGAAGTACTGGTCCAACGCTGGCGCCGGCCTGCCGCGTACGTTCGCGGTGAGCGTTCGGTTCGACATGTAACCCCCGGCAACCCCGTAGTGCCGGCCGCCGGCCGGCTCCTCGCACCTTCGTCCGCGCACATGAAGAGCCGGGCAACGGCCGGCACTACCGCGTATCGAGCGGAAAATCATCCACGCGTGGCGTGGATCTACCATTTCACGCGTGGCCCGCAATAATGGTGGAAGACCCTTCCACCGAGCCTGCATGTCCGCCCGCCAATCCCGCCTCAGCCGCCTGTGGGCCCACGAAAAGGCCAGTTACGGCCTGCGCGTGTTCATCGCCCTGGCCGCAGCGCTTGCCGTGTGCTGGCAGCTGGATGCGCTCACCGCCCTGCCCGGCGTGTTTCTCGGCATCATCGCAAGCGCCATCGCCGAGACCGACGACAACTGGTGGGGCCGCACCAAGGCGGTACTGCTGTCGCTGCTGTGTTTCTGCCTTGCCGCAGCATCGGTGATCTGGCTGTTCCCGTGGCCGTGGATCTTCATTGGCGCGCTGGCGCTGTCCACCTTCGGCCTGACCCTGCTCGGTGCGCTCGGCGAGCGCTATGCGTCGATCGCCCAAGCGACGGTGACGCTGGCGATCTACACCATGATCGGCCTGGAGCAGCATGGCGCCGGCGACCTGCACAGCGCGCTGGACGCGGTCAGCCACCTGCTGGCCGGTGCGGTCTGGTATGGCCTGCTGTCGATCCTGTGGACCGCGCTGTTCGCCAACCGTCCGGTGCGCGAACGCGTGGCGCGGCTGTATCAGGAACTGGGCCGCTACCTGCAGCTGAAGGCCGCGCTGTTCGAGCCGGTGAGGGAAGCAGACCTGCAACGTCGCCAACTCGACCTGGCCGAGCAGAACCGGCGCGTGGTCGGCGCGTTGAACGAGGCCAAGACCGCGATCCTGGCCCGCTTCGGCCGTTCCGGGCGGCCGGGCGTGAACTCCGGTCTGTACCTGCGTCTCTATTACATGGCACAGGATTTCCACGAGCGCGCCAGTTCCTCGCACTACCCCTATGGCGCGCTGGTCGACGCCTTCTTCCACAGCGATGTGCTGTACCGCTGCCAGCGCCTGCTCGACCTGCAGGGCCAGGCCTGCGCGCGCCTGGGCGAAGCGATCCGCCTGCGCCGTCCGTTCGTGTACGGCGAAAGCAACCAGCAGGCCGGGCGCGACCTGGCCGATGCGCTGGCCTACCTGCGTGACCAGCAGCGCCCACAGTGGCAGCGCCTGCTTGGTTCTCTGGACCTGCTGGTGCACAACCTGCGCAGCATCGAGCGCCGCCTGCTGGACGCGGAGCGATCCGAGGCCAGTCTGGACAACGTCGACACCCGCCTGCGCGACAGCAACCCGCACACCCTGCGCGAGATGGGCGTGCGCCTGCGCCAGCAGCTCACGCCCGGCTCGGTCCTGTTCCGCCATGGCCTGCGCATGGCGCTGGCGCTGATCGCCGGCTTTGCCGCGATACGCCTGTTCAATGCACAGAACGGCTCGTGGGTGCTGCTGACCATCGTGTTCGTGTGCCGGCCCAACTTCGGTGCCCCCCGCCAGCGCCTGGCGCAACGCATCGTCGGCACCGTGGCCGGCCTGGTACTGACCTGGGCGCTGTTGCAGCTGTTCCCACAGCTGCACGTGCAGCTGCTGATCGCACTGCTGTCGGCGCTGCTGTTCTTCTTCACCCGTACCGATCGCTACCTGGTGGCATCGGCGGCGATCACGGTGATGGCGCTGACCTGCTTCAACCTTATCGGCGACGGCTTCGTGCTGATCGTGCCGCGCATGGTCGATACGCTGCTGGGCTGCGCGATCGCCGCCGTCGCCGCATTCCTGATCCTGCCCGACTGGCAGGGCCGCCAGCTGCACCTCGTGCTGGCGCGGGTTCTGGATACCGCTGCGCGCTACCTCGATTCGGTCCTGGGCCAGTACCGCAGCGGCATGCGCGATGACCTGGCCTACCGCATCGCCCGCCGCGACATGCACAACGCCGACGCCGCGCTCTCCACCGCATTGTCGAACATGCTGCGCGAACCCGGCCATGTGCGCCGCAATCTGGATGCCGGCTTCCGCTTCCTGGCGCTGTCCAACACGCTGCTGGGGCATCTGTCGGCGCTGGGTGCGCACCGCGACCAGGTGGACAGCTATGCTGGCGATCCACTGGCGCTGGCCGCGGGCGATCGCGTGCGCAAGGCACTTCAGCAGCTGGCGACGGCGCTGACCGCGCGGCAACCCGTTGCGGAAGATGACAACGACTCAGACCGCGCGGTGGCCGCCGAGCTGGAGCAGATCGACGAGGCGATGCCGCCGAAACTGCAGCTGATCCGTACCCAGATGGCGCTGGTGCTGCGGATGCTGCCGAAGGTGCGTGCAGCGGCCAATGAGGCAGTGACCAACCTGACCTGATTCCTTGTCGCTGGTCGGGCATCCCATCCGCGCGTGGCGTGGATCTACTGCACCGTGTGCAACCGTGTGTTGCGCCTTGCGATGCGTCCCGATCACGTTCCCGCGCGGATACTGGGTGATCCCCTGGTACTGGAATCCCCCATGAAGATCGAACTCGCCGGCCGCACCGCGCTGGTCACCGCCTCCACCGCCGGCATCGGCCTGGCGATCGCCCAGGGTCTTGCCGCGGCGGGTGCGCGGGTCATTCTCAACGGCCGCAGCACCGACAGTGTCGAACGCGCCCGCCAGCGCCTGCTCGCCACCGTTCCGGGTGCCGAGGTGATCGGCGTGGCCGCCGATCTCTCCGATGCGGCCGGCGTCGATGTGCTGCTGGCCGGCCTGCCCAAGGTCGACATCCTGGTCAACAACGCCGGCGTCTTCGGCCCCGAGGACTTCTTCGAGACCGAAGATGCCACCTGGGAGCGCTACTGGCAGACCAACGTGATGTCCGGTGTGCGCCTGTCGCGGGCACTGCTGCCGGCGATGGTCGATGCCGGCTGGGGTCGCGTGCTGTTCATCTCCTCCGAATCGGCACGCAACATTCCCGCCGACATGATCCACTACGGGGTCAGCAAGACCGCGCAGCTGTCGCTGTCGCGCGGCCTGGCCAAGCGCGTGGCCGGCAGTGGCGTCACCGTCAACGCGGTGCTGCCCGGCCCGACCCTGTCCGACGGTTTCGCGGCGATGTTCGAAGATGAACGCCAGCGCAGCGGCAAGCCGCTGGAGCAGATCGGCCGCGAGTTCGTGATGGCACACCGGCCGTCTTCGGTGATCCAGCGCACCGCCACGGTCGAGGAAGTAGCCAACATGGTGGTGTACCTGGCCTCGCCGCAGGCTTCGGCCACCTCCGGTGCAGCACTGCGCGTGGATGGCGGCGTGGTCGACGATATCGTCTGAGACCATCGACAGGTGTGCGGACCAACGGTCCTCACCCACAGGTCCGCACCCACAGCGGATAGGCAGGAATGCTAGGCTGCGCCGGTCAAGGAGGTTCCATGTCCGGTCACAACCAGTTCGCCCTGCTGCGCCAGCGCCGTTTCCTGCCGTTCTTCGTCGTCCAGGCGCTCGGTGCGTTCAACGACAACGTGTACCGGCAGGCGATCATCAGCATGTTGCTGTTCATGGCCGTGCCGGAGGAAGAACTGGGGCTGTACGCCACGCTGGCACCGGCCATCTTCATCCTGCCGTACTTCCTGTTCTCGGCACTGGCCGGGCAGATCGCCGACAAACTGGAGAAATCGCGACTGATCGTGATCACCACGACCATGGAGATCGTGATCATGTCGCTGGCGGCCATCGGCTTCCTCACCCAGAGCCTGCCGGTGCTGCTGGTCGCCTTGTTCTGCACCGGCATGCAGTCAACCCTGTTCGGCCCGGTGAAGTACTCGGTGCTGCCCTCGGTGCTCAAGCCCGAAGAGCTGACCGGCGGCAACGGCCTGGTCGAGATGGGCACCTCGATGTCGATCCTGTCCGGCATGATCGTCGGCGGCCTGGTGTTCACCGTGGCCGGCAGCCATGGCACGGTGGTGGCCGCGTGCGCGATCATCGCGCTGGCGATCTGCGGCAACATCGCCGCCCGCCTGATTCCCAAGGTCGATGCCGGCGACCCGGACCTGAAGATCAACTGGAACCCGCTGCCGGAATCGCTGGCGGTGCTGCGCATGGCGCGCCAGCAGAAGGCGGTGCGCAATTCAATCCTGGGCGTGTCCTGGTTCTGGTTCGTCGGCACCGTGCTGACCTCGCAGCTGCCGGCCTATGCGGTGACCAACCTCGGCGGCGAACCAACCCTGTACATCTTTGCGCTGGCCCTGTTCTCGGTCGGCACCGGCGTCGGCTCGCTGCTGTGCGAAAAGCTGTCGGCACGCACGGTGGAAATCGGCCTGGTGCCGTTGGGCGCGTTCGGCATGACCGCGTTCCTGCTCGACCTGTACTTCGCGCGCAGCGGCGAGGCCACGGCGCACGGGTTGACCATCGGCACCTTCCTGCAGCAGCCCGGTAGCATCCGCATCGTCATCGACCTGATCGGCATCGGCCTGTTCACCGGTATCTTCGTGGTGCCATTGTTCGCGCTGATCCAGAGCCGCACGCCGAAGGCGCAGATGTCGCGCGTGTTCGCCGCACTGAACATCCAGAATTCCGGCTTCATCGTCGGCGCAGCCCTGTTGTCGCTGGCCGCGCACACGCTGCTGCACTGGAGCATCCCGCAGCAGTTCCTGGCGCTGGCCATCGCCAACGCGCTGGTAGCGATCTACATCTTCACCATCGTCCCCGAATTCCTGATGCGCTTCCTCAGCTGGCTGATGGTGCGCACCCTGTACCGGCTGCGCCCGCACGGCATCGAAGCCAACGTGCCCGACGAAGGTGCCGCGCTGCTGGTCTGCAACCATGTCAGCTACATGGACGCACTGATCCTGTCGGCGACGATTCCGCGTCCGGTGCGCTTCGTCATGTACTACAGGATCTTCAACATCCCGGTGATGCGCTGGATCTTCCGTACCGCCAAGGCGATCCCGATCGCCGGTGCGCGCGAAGACCCGGCGCTGATGCAACGCGCGTTCGATGACATCGACGCCGCGTTGGCCGAAGGCGAGCTGGTCTGCATCTTCCCGGAAGGCGCACTGACCAAGGATGGTGCAATCGCCCCGTTCAAGTCCGGCGTCGAGAAGATCCTCGAACGGCGGCCGGTGCCGGTGGTGCCGATGGCCCTGCGCGGCATGTGGTCGAGCATGTGGAGCCGGCGCGACAGCCGCCTCGGCCGCATGCGGGTGCCGCGCCGTTTCCGAGCCACCGTCGAGGTAGTGGCGGCACCGTCCATGGACGGCCACACCACCAACGCCCAGGCGCTGGAAGCCCAGGTGCGGGGCCTGCGCGGCGATCACGCCTGACAGAATCGGACTGACAGGCAGGCCCGGCAACCTCCCCCGCATACGCCACCGTCCAGTGGCGAACACGACATGCCGTGCGTGTAAACGCATACATGCAACGCCGGTTGCGGTAGATTACGCACCCACAGGGGGGAGGTTCGGCCGATTCACCAAGGCCGGCCACCAAGGAATGGAGTCTCGCTTTGAATCAACCACCACCGCTCAGCCGTCCGGTCTACATCCCCAACCATCTGGTCTGGGCGATCCTGACGACGCTGTTCTGCTGCCTGCCGTTGGGCGTGGTGTCGATCGTCTATGCCTCCCAGGTCGATGGCCGCCGCGCGGCTGGCGATCTGCCGGGGGCCTACAGCGCGTCGCGCAAGGCGGGCTGGTGGGCAGTGGCTTCGGCCGTGGCCCTGCCGGTCCTGTTGCTGTTGTGGCTCGGGCTGTTCGGCGGCTTGGCCGTACTGGGCGCTCTTTCCGACCAATGATCTACCACCACCACCCATCAAGGAGCTTGAACCCATGAATACCGCCACTCCGCAGGTCCCGAACAACCTGGTCTGGGCCATCCTGAGCACCCTGTTCTGCTGCCTGCCGGCCGGCATCGTCTCGATCGTCTACGCCGCCCAGGTCAACGGCAAGCTGGCCGCTGGCGATATCGCCGGTGCTCAGGAATCCTCGGCCAAGGCCAAGAAGTGGGCCATCTGGTCGGCCATCGCCGCCGTCGTGGTCGGCGTGCTGTACGGCATCCTGATCGTCGCTCTCGGCGGCATGGGTGCGATGAGCAACAGCGGCTACTGATCCGCGTGGACGGATCCGGCGCCTGCGCCGGATCCGTTGCTGCATGTCCGCACTGCCCTCCCGATCCCGACTGGCCCGCTGGGCACCGCTGCTGGCCGCCACCGGACTGGCCGCCGGTGCCGCGCTGGTGCTGCGCAACGTCAATCCCTATGTCGCCGGCAATCCGTTGCCGAGCTGCCCGCTGTACGCGCTGACGGGCCTGTACTGCCCGGGATGTGGCAGCACGCGCTGCCTGTATTCGCTGGTCCACTTCGACCTTCCCGGCGCGATGGCGATGAACCCGCTGCTGGTCATCAGCCTGCCGTTCCTGTTGCTGATGCTGCTGAATACCGCCGGCATCCGCCCGCGCGTGCTCGACCCGTTGATGCGGGTACTGGCCAATCCCACGTTCTGGCTCTGGCTGCTGCCCGGGTATGCGCTGCTGCGCAACCTGCCGTGGGCACCGTTCACCGCACTGGCACCGGTCTAGGATTCCAGCCAACGGCGCAGCCCCTCGTGGTGGGCGGCGTTTGAAGGCAGAAGCCTTGGGGTTGGCCGGGCGGGACGGGTTTGCGGGGGACGCCGTGAATCCGTCCGTGGAGGCGTGGCCGCGGCTTGCTCGTGTGCGCTGTCCTGCGCGCACGGCAAGACCAGGGTTGGGCGTCCTGCCCAACCCGCCCGAGGCATGCCTCGGACCCATGCCGCGGACACCCCCTCAAACCCATCCCGCCCGGCCACGGACATTTTCCGTGCGCGTCCACCACGGAAAAGAAGAAGAAGATCAGAAGCGAAAGCGGATCGCTTCGCTCCGCATCCACGCATGGCGTGGATCTACCGTGTCGACCAAGGTCGACACCCACCGGCAGTCGCAGTTGACCCACCGTCACCGGGAACTGTCGGGGGTGGGGCGGTGTGGGGCTGCAGGACCGTTGGCGCCATGGATGGCGCCATCGAGCCCCCAGGGGTGAGGGCGCTTTGCTTGCGAGGCACTGCGTCGCAAGCGCCCGAACGCCCAGCCGCCAGCGGCTGGGCCGGCCTGGGGGTTTACGGCGTGTCCTGCAGCCCCACACCGCCCCGCCCAACCCTCAGCAACCCAGAGCCGCTTTGGCTTTGGCTTTGGCTTTGGCTTTGGCTTTGGCGTTTGCCTCTGCAGGTGCAGGGCTGCAAGCCCTGCCAGAACACCTACGTCACCCAGCCTGCTATCACCAGCAACGCCAGGATCGCCAGCCACAGCAGCAGCATCCGCCACACCAGGCTCATCGCATCACGCAGGTCCGGCAGCCGCTGCCACACCGGCAACAGCCCGGCCTCGGTGTAATCGTGCGCATCTTCGCGCAGCTCGGCGTTGACGCTGGCCCGCGCCCCCGCGCCCAGGAACCCGATGGTGCCGCCCAGCCGCTCGCCATGCGCCTGGCGCCACGCCTTCCACGCCGTATCGAAGTTGCCCACCAGCGCCATCGAAAACGCCATCAGCTGCGCCACCGGCCACTCGATCCAGCCCAGCAGGCGCTGCGCCAGCGCCAGCGGCTCCACCGGCACGCGGGCACGCATCGGGCTTTCCGCCATCAGCGCCAGCAGCCGGTACCCCAGCGCACCGGCCGGGCCCAGCAGCAGGAACCAGAACAGCACCGCGAACCAGCGCCGCAGCGCGTTGAGCACGGTGGCCTCGACCAGCGACGGCACGTCTTCGCGCAGGCTGCCACCGGCCGCCTGCAGGCTGCGCACGGCGGCCTGACGCGTTGCGGCGTCGTCCGCATCGATGATCGCTTCGATATCACGATCCAGATCACGCGGCCCCCAGCACCAGGCCAGCACCGCCACGCCCAGCATCAGCGACGGCAGCCCGAACAGCACCCCGCGCAGCAGCCATGCCAGCAGCGCCATCAGCAGCAGCGGCGGCAGCAGTGCCAGTGCAACACCGGCCGGTCCCTGCCACGCCTTTCCGCCATGCGCGTCCAGCCAGCCCAGCCAGCGCCGGAAGCCGTCGAAACGGCGCAGCGAGGCGGCAGCGGCCGGGGCAACATGGCCCAGGGCCAGTGCCACCAGCACGGCGGCCAGAGTGGTGAACATGGCAGGTCTCCCTACGAAACGGAACGCTCGGCGCCGTTACCTTACCTGTCGCAGCGGCGCCCCTCAGCGGTGAACCGGACTGTAACCCGGGCCGTGTTCAGGTGGCGGCAATACAGCGGCCACAACCGGCCCGGCCGCAGCCCGGTTCAGCCCTGCTGCTCGCGGTACCAGTGTTCGATCAGGCCGCGCGAAATCGAGATCGGCGGCGACAGGCGGATGCCCTGGCCATCGTCGTCCACATCGCGTGCCAATGCTGCGCCAACCTCATCGGCAGTGAACCAGCGCGCGTCTTCCAGTTCGCCATCCACAGTCGGCAGGTCATCCTGCGCCTGTGCACGGAAACCGATCATCAGCGCGCCGGGGAACGGCCACGGCTGCGAACCGAGGTACTGACAGGCGGTCACCCGCACCTTGCTCTCCTCGTGCACTTCACGCACCACGGTCTGCTCGAACGTCTCGCCGGGTTCGACGAAGCCGGCCAGCACCGAGTAACGACGCGGGGCCCAGTTCGACTGCCGGCCCAGCAGCAGCCGGCCCTGGTTCTCCACGGCGACGATCACGGCGGGATCGACACGCGGGTAGTGCTCGGTGGAACACTGCGCGCAACGGCCGACGAAGCCGCCTCGGGCAAACGCCACGGCGCCGCCGCACACACCGCAGAAGCGGGTGCGCGAGTGCCAGTAAGACATGCCGCGGGCATAGCTGAAGGCGGTCGCATCGGCCATCGACCACAGCAGCGCGGCCTGGCGCAGGTCGAGGCGACGTGGTGCGGTGACGGTGACGCTGGCGGCTTCAACCGAGAACCATGCTTGTTCCCCGCGCAGGCCGAGGAAGATCGCGGAGCCGGGCCCCCCCCGATGTCGGCGCCGGTCAGCGCCAGCGGCTGGCCGTCATCGCCGGTAAAGGCGCTGCCGTCCTGATCGAGCACGAGAATGCGCGCGCCCGGCCACAGGCGCGCCAGTGCATCGGCATCGTCGCGCAGGGCATCGGCGCGCTCCAGCGGTTCGCCAACGAAGGCGAAACCGGAAAGCGGCGAAGAAGTATTGGGCATCCGGCAAGCGTGCCGCCAATCGATGCGGGTGGCAAGGTCGGCGCTGTGCGCAATCTGCTGTTGTGTGCATGGAGGCACAGAGCATCCACGCACGGCGTGGATCTACTGATCCGCTCTGGTGGGTGCCAACCGTGGTTGGCACATCCTGGCCACAGGGCTCTTACATGCTGAAGCTGCTGCCGCAGCCGCAGGTGGTCTTTGCGTTCGGGTTGCGGATCACGAACTGGGCACCGGTCAGGCTCTCGGTGTAGTCCACCTCGGCGCCCATCAGGTACTGCAGGCTCAGCGGATCGACCAGCAGGGTCACCCCGCTGGTCTGTACCGCCAAGTCATCCTCGGCACGGTTCTCGTCGAACTCGAACCCGTACTGGAAGCCCGAACAGCCGCCGCCCTCGATGTACACACGCAGGGCCAGGTCGGGGTTGCCCTCTTCCTGGATCAGGGATTTGACCTTGGCGGCCGCCGACTCGGTGAAGTTCAGCGGGCGCTCCAGCGATTGGTAATCGGGCGCGGCAACCGGAGTGGCGCCGGGCAGGGAGACTAGCGTGCTCATGATGCCAGCATGGGGGTGCCGGGGATGGCTTTCAAGCCATCGCCTCGGCCAGCTTGCGGCGTGCAGCAGTGTCGCCCTTGCCGCCATTGGCCTCATCGCCTTCCGGCGCCGGCAGGGCCGCCATCGGGGCGCTGGCATGGATCAGGCGGCCGTTCAGCTGGGCGCCCGCATTCATCTCCACCACCTGGTAATGGACGTTGCCATTGACCCGTGCGCTCGGGGTCAACTCGACCTTCTCGGTGGCGTGTACATCGCCGTCCAGGCGACCGCTGATGACCACCACCTGGGCCCGGATTTCGCCCTCGATCACGCCGTGCTCGGCGACCGTCAGGGTCGCGCCACTGGCGCCTTCGGCGGCGATCACCTTGCCATGGATGCGGCCTTCCACGTACAGGCCACCACTGAATTCCACATCACCGCGGATCACCACCTGGTTGCCGATCAGGGCATCCACCACCAGCTGGCCTTCACGGTTGGATTTGCTGCTTCCGAACATCTGCCTACTCCCCTTTGGCGGCCGGCGCACCGGCCTGTTTCCAGTCGAATACCTGGGTGGTACCCCCCGTACCACTCCCCAATGTCACCCGCACGCGTTGCGGGGTAAAGTCAGCCGGCAGCATCACGCTGCCGGTGAGCTGCTGGAAGTACCGGAACGAGTAATCCTGTCCCGGTACCTTGCTGCGCTGGTGCAGATCATCCCAGCTGATCGTGGCCAGCTTGCCGTTCCTGACGCCTTCCACGGTGAAGCGCATCTGCCCCTGGCTGATGGCGCCGCGGTTGAGGTTCTGGGTCAGCACGGCGGTGTATTGCCACGTGCCGGCCGCTTCCGGGCTGAACTCGATCGAATGGGTGTTCAGGCCCTTGCGCTGGCTGGTCGAACCCACCAGGCGCTCATAGAAGGCAACGTCGGCACGCAGGCCGGCGATTTCCTCATCGCGCTCGGCCAGCGAGGACTGCACCTCGGTGTTGGCGGCGCGGCTGATGCGGTCGGAGGCTTCCAGCGTGGCCTGCTTCTGGCGCAGTTCGGTCAGCTGCGCCTGCAGCGTCTCGGCACGCTTCTCGGCGGCCTGCAGGCGCTGGCCCTGGGCATCGCGCGGGGTGGCCATCCAGCAGCCGCCGAGCACCGCCAGCACCAGGCTGAGCAGCCAGATGCCGCCGATCACCAGCAGGCGGCCACGGTCGGCAGGCGGTTGCGGCGCGCCGGGCAGGCGGACCTGCACGCGCATGGGAGGACGGTTGGTCATGGGTGGTTTCCGGGGTATCGCAAGGGCGACACCGGTACGGCCCCTGTGGCAAACGACGGGCTAGTGTATGACAGGACGGGTGGGTTTCCTGCGCAGTAGCGAGCCACGGTCTGTGGCGTTCAGGCATGCCATCGTCGATAGTGTGGTCCCTTGCACAGTTCCGTCGCCGGAGCATCGCCATGACCGAAGCCCACCTGTTCGTGATCGGCATCCTGCTGGCCTGGCTGGCCGGCATCCGCGTCTACCTCACCGTGTTCGGTGTCGGCCTGGCCGGCCTGCTCGGCTGGGTCGACCTGCCACCGGCCCTGCAGGCTACTGAATCGTGGTGGGTGCTGGGCACTTCGGCGGCGCTGGCGGTGACCGAATTCTTCGCCGACAAGATTCCCGGCGTGGACTCGGCGTGGGACCTGGTGCAGACCCTGGCACGTGTACCCGCAGGTGCCTTCCTTGCCGCAGCCACGCTGTCGCCGGATGGGCAGCTGGGTACCGGCGCACTTGCTGCCGGTGCCGGAGTCGCGCTGGCCAGCCATGGCCTGAAAGCCGGCACCCGTGCCCTGCTCAATACCTCGCCCGAGCCCGCCAGCAACTGGGTGGCCTCCACCGCCGAGGACACCGTGGTGGTCGGGGGCCTGGCCCTGGCCCTGGCACACCCGTGGATCGCGCTGATCGTGGTGCTGGCCTGCAGCCTGGCGGGCGCGCTGCTGGTGTGGCTGGTCTGGCGCGCCTTGTGGAAGGGCGTGCGCTGGCTGGCACGCAGTGCGTCGCCGGACGGTCCGCGCCAGCCAGGTACCGGTTGAACCACGGGCTTGTCGCATAATGGACGCGAACACCAGGAGCACCGATGGCCGCAAACGAATCCCCCGCGGGCGCCCGCCCGGGACGCGCTGAATCCCCTCCGGCCGATCATTGGCAACGCTGGGCCGCGGAGCCGGCGAGCGCGGTCGCCGCAGTACCCGCAGTGGTTCCGCCGCTGGCCAGCTCCGACATGCCCGCATCGATCGGCAGCGCGCCACCGCCTCTGCCGGGCCCGGCCTTCCTGGCCGAGGCTGGCAACAACGACCAGGCGCCGTTGGCCTCCGATTCGCCCTACCGCGTGCTGATCGTCGAGGACGACCGCGCCCAGGCCCTGTTCGCGCAGAGCGTGCTGCACGGCGCCGGCATGCAGGCAATCGTGCACAGCGACGCCGATGGCGCGCTGCAGGCGATCAAGGAACACCGTCCCGACCTGATCCTGATGGATCTGCACCTGCCCGGACTGGATGGCATGCGGCTGACCGCACTGATCCGCCAGCAGCCCGGCCTGCAGCTGCTGCCGATCGTGTTCCTCAGCGGCGATCCGGATCCAGAGCGCCAGTTCGAAGTGCTCGACAGCGGCGCCGACGATTACCTGAGCAAGCCGATCCGGCCGCGCCACCTGATCGCCGCCGTGGCCAACCGCATCCGCCGCGCACGTGCGCAGGCCGCGACCCTGCCCGGTGCCAGCGGCGTACCGGCCACCAGCAATCCGGAAACCGGCCTGCCGACGCGCCATCACGTGCTGCAGCAGCTCAACACCGCACTCGCCCACCACGACCGGGGCGGTGTGTTCTTCATCGAAGTGGCCAGCGCGCTGGGGCTGCGCGAACGCTATGGTTATGCCGCCTTCGAGCGCCTGATGGTACAGGCCGGGCAGCGCCTGGCCGAGGCCGGCCATCCACACCTGCTGGCACGCCTGAACGACAACAGTTTCCTGCTGCTGGCCCGCAACGCCGACGAAGATGCCCTGGAAGGCATCGCCGCTTCCCTGCGCGAGCAGCTGTCGGCGCGTGCCTTCGTGATCCGCGACGACGAATCGGTGCACCTGCGCGGCGTGGTGGGTTATGCGCCGCTGTCGCCGGGCTTCGACGATGCCAACGCTGCACTGGAAGCGATCGAGCGCACCACCCTGCAGGCACGCCTGCTCAGCGCCGGTGTGGCGGGCCATGTGCACCGCCAGGCCGTCACCGAACAGGAGCACCTGGCACTGCTGGAAGGCCAGCTGGAGCTGGCCTATCAGCCGATCGTCGCCGTCGCCGGTGGCAACACCGCGCAGTACCAGCTGCTGCTGCGCCTGCGCCAGGCCGATGGCACGGTGCTGGCGGCCGGCCAGGTTATTCCGGCCGCCGAAGCGGCAGGCCGTATCGCCGACCTCGACCAGCAGGTGATGGACCACGCGCTGGGCCTGCTGGATCTCTACCGGCACGCCACGCCGCCGCTGAACCTGTTCGTCTCGCAGTCGCTGCGCACCCTGCAGCGCGACGCCTTCGCCGACTGGCTGCTGGAATCGCTGCAGCAGCGTGACCTGCCGGGCAGTGCGCTGGTGATCGACGTGCGCCTGCCCGACGCACTGATCCACACCGTGCCGCTGCAACAGTTCTGCCAGCGCATGGCCGGCGCCGGGGTGCGCTTCTGCCTGAGCCAGTTCGAGCCCAGCGGCGAAGCCGACGCCCTGCTGACCCAGCTGCCGCTGTCGTTCGTGCGCATGGCCGCGCGCTTCTCAAGCAGCCATGCCAACCCGGCCACGCGCGAGGAACTGCGCAAGGCGATCGAACAGGCACATGCGGCCGGGCTGCAGATCATCGGGCAGCAGATCGAGGACCCACAGGCCGCCGCGGCGATGTGGGTCGGCGGCGTCGATTACATCCAGGGCAACATGGTGCAGTCGGCCGGCAGCGACCTGAACTTCGACTTCCACAACGCGGTGCTCTGACGTGCCGCTGTGGGGCGTGCTGCTGGTTGCCCTTGCCGCGGCCGCCGTGGCGCTGCTGTTGGGCCTGCGCCTGCGCGCACGCAGCCGTGCACTGGCCCGGCTGCAACGCGCACACGATGCGCTCGCCGCCGAACGCGACCAGCTGCGCCGTACCACCGAACGCCAGGGCCAGCTGGAACAGCAGCTGCTGCAGGCCAAGCAGGCCGCCGAAGCAGCGGTGCTGGCCAAGGGCGAGTTCCTGGCCACCATGAGCCACGAGATCCGCACCCCGCTCAACGGCATCCTGCCGATGCTGGAGCTGATCGCGCACGGGCCGCTGGGCGAGGACCAGCGGCAGATGCTGGCCACCGCTTCGGCCAGTTCACAGCAGCTGCTGCGCATCGTCGATGACATCCTCGACTACTCACGGCTGGAAGCACAGGCGCTGGAACTGGAAATCACCAGCTTCAACCTGCGCGATCTGCTGGATGGCGTGGTGCAGCTGATGCAGCGCGCCGCCGACGCCAAGGGCCTGTCCCTGACCCTGCAGCTTGACCCGTCGGTGCGCCTGCCGGTGCGCGGCGACCCGGTACGCCTGCGCCAGGTGCTGAGCAATCTTCTGGCCAATGCCATCAAGTTCACCGCGCGCGGCCAGGTACAGCTGCGCGTGCAGCGGCTGGGCGAAGGCGCGGCCCAGCACCAGCTGCGCTTCGAGATCATCGACACCGGCATCGGCATCGATGAGGCACTGCAGGCACGCCTGTTCCAGTCCTTCAGCCAGGCCGATGCCTCGACCACGCGCATCTACGGCGGCACCGGCCTGGGCCTGGCCATCTGCAGGCGCATCATCGACCTGATGCACGGGCAGATCGGCGTGCAGTCCACGCCCGGCCAGGGTGCTACGTTCTGGTTCGAGATTCCGCTGCTGAAGGTACCCGGCGACCTGCCGGCGATGGCCCGCGCGCCGGCAGCGCTGCTGCTGTTCAGTGCCGATGCAATGCTGCAGAAACGCATCGAGCGCATCGCCGCCCACCATGGGCTGCAGGTGCAGATGCTGAGCCAGCTGGACGCCGTGGTCGAACAGCTGCGCACCGCGCCGCAACCCGGGCAACCGGCACCGGCGTGGCTGCTGGTCGATGCACGCGCGCGGCGCAGCGGCGAGGCGATGCTGCAGCAGGCACTGGCCGAGCGCGGTGACGACGACGCACTGCAGGTGCTCTGGCTGCAGGGTGACGCACCAGCGCAACGACCGCGCCAGCGCCAGCTGCCCGCACACTTCGACGATGCCGCACTGCATGCACTCCTGGCCGCACCTGTCACGCCTGCCCGTCCTGCCGCCCTGCTTTCCAGTGCCGGAGATGGGGTGCCCGCGCCGGTGCTGCCGCCACTGCACCTGCGCGTGCTGCTGGTGGAAGACAATACGGTCAACCGGATGGTGGCCGAGCAGCTGCTGCGCGTATTCCAGTGCGAGGTGCGCAACGCCGTCGATGGCGAGCAGGCATTGGCCGCTCTTCGCGAAGGCGGCGTGGACATCGTGCTGATGGATTGCCAGATGCCGGTGCTGGACGGCTACGCCGCCACGCGCCACTGGCGTGCGGAAGAAGCGGAAACCGGGCGAGCGCGCCTGCCGATCATCGCGATGACCGCCAATGCCATGGCCGGCGACCGCGAGCGCTGCCTGCAGGCTGGCATGGACGATTACCTGTCCAAGCCGATCGCCCGCGCCACGCTGCATGCGCTGTTGAAGCGCTGGGGTGGCGGTAAAGCCGCATCACCTGCACGGCCTTCTGCAGAGCCGAGCATGGCTCGCCTGACGGCCAACAGCAGCGGGGCTCCATCAGCCGAGCATGGCTCGGCTCTGCAGGACGATGACAGCCGAGTGGGCTCCAAGCCACAACCGGTACTCGACCGCGATGTGCTGGACGAACTGCACGCGGTGATCGGCGACGCCGCCATGCAGATCGTGTCGGTCTTTCTTGACGATGCGCCAGCGATGGTGCAGCAGCTGCAGCAGGCCGCGCAGAGCGGCGACGAGCCCCGCCTGCAGGCGGTCGCGCACAGCCTGAAATCGTCGAGTGCGAACGTGGGAGCCCTGTCGCTGTCGGCGGTCGCGCAGCGCATCGAACGCGAGGCCCGTGGTGGCAGCCTGCAGCGCCCCGCGGTGGCGGTCGCGCTGCTGGTTGCCGAATTCGCCCGGGCACGTGTGGCGCTGACGGGCTACCTGGCGCAGCATCGTGCCGGCCAGGACAGCTGACTCACTCTTCCAGCTTGCTCAGCAGGTACTTGGGCTCGCCGATGCGCTCGATCAGGTCGAGCTGGGTTTCCAGCCAGTCGATGTGTTCTTCTTCCGAATCGAGAATCTTCACGAACAGCTGGCGGCTGACATAGTCGCCGACCGAATCGGCATAGGCGACGGCCTCGCGCAGGGTGACCACGCCGTCGCGCTCCAGCGACAGGTCGCACTGCAGGATCTCGGTCGGGTTCTCGCCGATGCGCAGCTTGCCCAGCGCCTGGAAGTTCGGCAGGCCTTCGAGGAACAGGATGCGGTCGGCGAGCATGTCGGCATGCTTCATCTCGTCGATCGATTCCTTGTACTCGTGCTCGGCCAGTTCCTTGATGCCCCAGTTCTTCAGCATCTTGGCGTGCAGGAAGTACTGGTTGATCGCGGTCAACTCGTTGTAGAGGACCTTGTTGAGGAATTCGATGACCTTGGTGTCGCCCTTCATGGGATGCTCCTGCACGCTGAAAACGCAGGCACTTTAACGCCTTGCCTGCGGCCGTGAAGGAACGCGAATCGTGCGCATTGGCCTGTGCGGCCGCGCGTGAAGGATGCGAAAGCGCGGCATCAATGCGCCGCGAAGAAACGATCAGGCAACCTGGGCCAGGCCCAATACCGGCAGCGGCAGATCGTGGGTCGCACGCGCCTTGGCCAAGAGGTCTGCGGCCATGTCCAGGCAGGAACCGCAGGTCGCACCACAGCCGGTCCGCATGGTCAGTTCGGCCACCGTGCTGACACCATGGCTGGCGGCTTCGCGGATCTGGTGGTCGGTGACTCCGTTGCAGATGCAGACGTACACAGGCGGGAACCGGGCTGACAGGCCAGGAGCGGCCTGGTGGCTATTCCAATGGAAACGAGAATGGTTGTCAATCAGAGACCTGAACCATTCTCGATACCGTTCAGCCCGTCAGCTGGCTGGGCCATCACCCGTGGCCTTCTTCGGCCAGTAGCCGCGCGTCCGCGGGCGCTTGCGCGGGCGGTCGTGGCCGGCCGTGTGGCCGGGCATCCAGGCCTCGGCGGCGCTCTTGGGCATGGCGGTTACGCCCTGCCCGGCGACCCCGCGCGCCAAAGGCGCCAGATGACGCAATGCGCGCGCATAGACGCCGCGCTTGAACACCACCACATGCTCCACCGGGTACCAGAAATCGACCCAGCGCCAATGATCGAACTCGGGCGAGTCAGTGTGGTCCAGCTTCACATGGGATTCGTCGCCGGTCAGGCGCAGCAGGAACCAGACCTGCTTCTGGCCGATGCAGACCTGCCGCTCGTTGCGGCGGATGGCCCGCGCCGGCAGCTTGTAGCGCAGCCAACCGGGCGTGGCCCCGAGCACTTCCACATGCTCAGGCAGCAGGC
The DNA here is from genome assembly GCF_001499715.1 of Stenotrophomonas thermophila. Classification (NCBI taxonomy): domain Bacteria; kingdom Pseudomonadati; phylum Pseudomonadota; class Gammaproteobacteria; order Lysobacterales; family Lysobacteraceae; genus Stenotrophomonas; species Stenotrophomonas thermophila. The sequence goes on from NZ_CVIW01000001.1 coordinate 173,638, forward strand.
CGGTTTCTTCCTGCAGTTCACGATACATGGCCTCGACGGGCGTCTCATCGGTGTTCATGCCCCCTTGCGGGAACTGCCAACCATCCCGGCGCACGCGTCGTGCCCAGAACACCTGGCCGTCCTGCCGCATCAGCACAATGCCGACGTTCGGTCGATAGCCGTCCGGATCGATCACGATGCGGACTCCTAAGAAAATCTACTGCCCGGGACTATCCCACGCCCTCTGTCGGCCCACAAGCACGGCACAAAAGTGTTGACAGGGACGGTACACATCCGCAGAATAGCGGGCTCACCAAGGCTATGTAGCTCAGCCGGTTAGAGCACAGCACTCATAATGCTGGGGTCGGTGGTTCGAGTCCACCCATAGCCACCACACTGAAAATGAAGTTGTTTTTCAGCGTGATAAGTGAGAAAATCGTTGCACGTTTTGCCCCGTCGCCAAGCGGTAAGGCACCTGACTCTGACTCAGGCATTCGGTGGTTCGAATCCATCCGGGGCAGCCAAATTAAAAGCAAAAGGCCAGATCGAAAGATCTGGCCTTTTGCTTTTAATTTGGTCACGCATTCCACCTTATCCCCGCGCCTGTCGGCGCACCCCCTTGAACAACAAGGGGGCTCTTCTCCAGAGAGAGGCCCGGGGTCGGACATGCAAAAAGACGGGTAGTGCCGGCCGCTGGCCGGCAACCACGAAATGCCTGACTCCAAGACGACAAAAGCCCGGCCGAAGCCGGGCTTTTGCTTTTCCATCCAGCGGGCCCCCGAAGGAGCCCAACCAGGCGCAGCAGATCAGCGCTTGGAGAACTGGGTGGCGCGGCGGGCCTTGTGCAGACCGACCTTCTTACGCTCGACTTCGCGGGCGTCGCGGGTCATGAAGCCAGCCTTGCGCAGCTCGGACTTCAGGCTTTCGTCGTACTCGACCAGCGCACGAGCGATACCCAGACGGATCGCACCGGCCTGGCCGGTGGTGCCGCCGCCAGCGGCGGTGACCAGGATGTCGAAGCTTTCGGTGTTCTTGGTCAGCTCGAGCGGCTGGCGCACGATCATGCGCGCGGTCTCACGGCCGAAGAACTCGTCCAGCGGACGACCATTGACGGTGATGTTGCCCGAACCCTTGCGCAGGAACACGCGAGCGGTGGAGGACTTGCGGCGGCCAGTGCCGTAGTTTTGAGTGATAGCCATGATTAGATATCCAGAACCTGCGGCTGCTGTGCGGCGTGCGGATGCTCAGTGCCGGCGTAGACCTTGAGCTTGCGGTACATCTGGCGACCCAGCGGGCCCTTCGGCAGCATGCCCTTGACGGCGATCTCGATCACGCGCTCCGGGTGGCGCTCCAGCGCCTGGGCCAGGGACTCGGTCTTCAGGTTGCCGATGTAACCGGTGAAACGGTGATACATCTTGTCCTGCAGCTTCTTGCCGGTGACGGCAATCTTTTCTGCATTGATGACGACCAGGTAGTCGCCGGTATCAACGTGCGGGGTGTAGACCGGCTTGTGCTTGCCACGCAGACGGCGGGCCAGCTCGGTGGCGAGACGGCCCAGGGTCTTGCCCTCGGCGTCGACGAGGTACCAGTCGCGCTGGACGGTCTCGTTCTTGGCAGTGAAAGTGCTCATGAAGAACTCTAGGTTAGGTCGGGCTCATTGCGGCGAAAGGCTCGCCGGAACTCTGCCACGCGTTGTGAAAAGGTGAAGCGCAAGAGGCGGGATTGTACTGGCCTTGCCAGCCACTTGCAAGTGGACCGTCAGGCCGGGTTGGCACGGACGCAGGGCCGGGCGAGAATCGGGGGGACTTCCGCCCCACCGCGTACTGCCATGACCGTGCTCCGCCAGACCACCCCGCTGGACCACCTGCTGACCGAGGCGCAGCGCGCTCTGGACACGGTGTTCGGCAATCCACCGGCGGCCCGCCCCTACCCGGCTGCGGAGACCGACGAGCCCGGCATGGGCAGCGCCGAGCGCCGCCATGCAGCCGGCCTGATGCGGATCAACCACGTCGGCGAAGTCTGTGCGCAGGGCCTGTATTTCGGCCAGGCCGCCGTGGCCCGCGACCCGGCCACGCGTGAACATCTGCTGGAAGCGGCCCAGGAAGAGACCGACCATCTGGCCTGGTGTGCCACCCGGCTGGCCGAACTGGACAGCCGTCCCAGCCTGTTCAACCCGCTGTGGTACGCCGGCAGCTACACGATCGGCACCCTGGCCGGGCTGCGCGGCGACGGATGGAACCTGGGCTTCGTGGTCGAGACCGAGCGCCAGGTGGAAGCCCATCTGGACGAGCACCTGGTCAATCTGCCGCCCGGCGATCTGCGCAGCCGCGCGGTCATCCAGGTGATGAAGGAGGACGAGGCCCGCCATGCCGAGCACGCCGAGCAGGCCGGCGCACGCCGCCTTCCGTTTCCGATTCCGGGCGCCATGGCACTGGCCTCCAGGGTGATGAAGACCATCGCCTACCGCATTTGAAGGGTCGCCCGCACCAACGGTGCGGGCCTACCAGGAGGTGCGGGGGGCCGACGGTGGGGCCCGACCGTTGGTCGGGCCATCAATCAGTTCGGCGAGACCAGCTTCAGGCCGATCACGCCGGCCACGATCAGGCCCACGCAGGCCAGGCGCGCCGGCGATGCGCTGTCGTTGAACAGGTAGATGCCCAGCACCGCCACGCCCATGGCACCGATGCCGGTCCAGATCGCATAGGCCGTGCCGACCGGGATGCTCTTCATCGCCTGGCTCATCAGGTACAGGCTGATCAGGGCGGACACCACCGTAGCAACGGTGGGCAAGGGTTTGCTGAAGCCTTCCGAGTACTTCATTCCGAGGGCGAAACCGATCTCGAACAGGCCGGCCAGCAGCAGGTAGATCCAGGGCATGGGTGGGGGCTCCTTACCTTTTGGGGAAAAAACGAAACGGCCCGGTGTTTTCACACCGGGCCGTGGGTCGGTACATCACCATGGAGCCAATCGCGCGTGCGACGCCAGTTCCACGGGGCGGGTCGTCCCGCCTGGGTGGCGATGCCTGCGGGCATCGCACATGGGGCTTACTCGGACAGGTTCCGGCCGTGGAACAACTCTTCGATCTCGCGCTTGAGCAGCGCCTCGATCTTCATGCGCTCCTTGAACGACAGGTTCCTGGCCTTTTCCTCGAACAGGTACTGGTCCAGGTCGAAGTCCTTCAGGTGCATCTTCGTGTGGAAGATGTTTTCCTGGTAGACGTTGACGTCGAACATCTCGTAACGCGACTTGATGTTCTTGGCCAGGAAGTTCTGGATCGAGTTGATCTTGTGGTCGATGAAGTGCTTCTTGCCCTTCACATCACGGGTGAAGCCACGGACGCGGTAGTCCATGATCACGATGTCCGATTCCAGGCTCTCGATCAGGTAGTTCAGGGCCTTCAGCGGGGAAATGACGCCACAGGTGGCCACGTCGATGTCCGCGCGGAACGTCGCGATACCTTCCTGCGGATGGGTCTCCGGGTAGGTATGGACCGTGATGTGGCTCTTGTCCATGTGCGCGACCACGGCGTCGGAGATCAGCTCCTTGCCGGCCAGCTTCTTGTCGATCACCGGTTCTTCGGAGATCAGGATGGTCACCGAGGCACCCTGCGGGTCGTAGTCCTGGCGGGCCACGTTCAGGATGTTGGCGCCGATGATCTCGGCGACATCGGTCAAGATCTGAGTCAGCCTGTCGGCGTTGTACTCTTCATCGATGTATTCAATGTAACGCTGACGCTCCTCTTCGGTGCGCGCGTAACACACGTCATAGATGTTGAAGCTCAGCGCCTTGGTGAGGTTGTTGAAACCCTGCAGCCTCAGGCGAGGCAACGGCTTGACCACGGCGGTCGATTCCTGTGTAAGAAGGGAAAGGGGGAATTATGGGGCAAACTGCCCCCGGGGGGAACGTGAAGAGCGCTCACATCTGGCACACTGTTTGCCCTTAACAATTGCGCTGGTTAAGCTCCGCTATCGACCCCGTGAATCCGTTCATGCGCAGAGGGAGCGCTCCTATCGTGTCAACCGTGCGCCTAGCTAGCAGTCCACTGGCCCTGGATATCGCCACAATCGATCGTTTCCTGGCGCACAGCCACAGGCGGCGATACCCTACCCGTACCGACGTCTTCCGGCCCGGGGACCCGGCGGGAACCCTGTATTACGTCATCAGCGGCTCGGTTTCGATCATGGCCGAGGAAGATGATGATCGCGAGCTGGTGCTGGGCTACTTCGGTGCCGGCGAATTCGTCGGCGAGATGGGCCTGTTCGTCGAATCGGACCGCCGCGAGGTGATCCTGCGGACCCGCACCGCCTGCGAGCTGGCTGAAATCAGCTACGAGCGCCTGCATCAGCTGTTCCTCGGCCCGCTGTCGGCCGATGCCCCGCGCCTGCTGTATGCGCTGGGCCAGCAGATTTCCAAGCGCCTGCTCGACACCAGCCGCAAGGCCAGCCGCCTGGCATTCCTGGACGTGACCGACCGAATCGTGCGCACCCTGCACGACCTGGCGCAGGAGCCGGAGGCGATGAGCCATCCGCAGGGCAGCCAGCTGCGTGTATCGCGCCAGGAGCTGGCGCGCCTGGTCGGCTGCTCGCGCGAGATGGCCGGCCGCGTGCTGAAGAAACTGCAGACCGACGGCCTGCTGCATGCCCGCGGCAAGACCGTGGTGCTGTACGGCACCCGTTGACCGTTGAGCACCCGGTGGGTGCGGACCTTGGTCCCCACTCCCTGGCGCGCTAGGCTCGGTGCATGGAGCTGAGCAGCGAATTCTGGTGGTTCATCCTCATCGGCCTGGGCGCACAGCTGGTCGACGGCGCGCTGGGCATGGCGTTCGGCCTGGTGTCCTCGTCGGTGATGCTGAGCATGGGCCTGCCGCCGGCGCAGGTCAGCGCCAGCATCCACACCGCTGAAGTGTTCACCACGGGCGCCTCGGGGGTGTCGCACCTCGCCGCCGGCAATGTCGATAAACGCCTGTTCCTGCGCCTGGCCCTGCCCGGCGCAGTGGGCGGCGCCCTGGGCGCGTACGTGCTCACGCAGCTCCCGGGCGAGATCATCCGGCCACTGATCTACCTGTACCTGCTGGTGCTGGCGATCATCATCCTGGCCCGCGCCGCTGGGCGCTGGATGCCCAAGGGCGAGATCCGCCGGGTGCCGGTGCTGGGCTTCTTCGCCGGCCTGCTCGACGCCAGCGGCGGCGGTGGCTGGGGGCCCATCGCCACGTCCACCCTGCTCGCCCGCGGCGGCCAGGCGCGCACCACCATCGGTACGGTCAACGCAGCCGAGTTCGTGGTCACGTTGACGGTGTCAGCAACCTTCCTGCTGTCGATGGGGGTACAGCACCTGCAGATCGTAGCCGGCCTGCTGATCGGCGGCATGGTGGCCGCGCCGGTGGCGGCGATCCTGGTCAAGCGGGTGAAGGAACGCTGGGTGCTGGTGGCCGTGGGCGTGCTGGTGCTGGGCATCAGCCTGTTCCAGATCGGGCACGCGGTATACCGGCATCTGGGCCGCTGAGCGCTTGCCGGCCAGCGGCCGGCACTACCGGACGGAGAACGGCCGGCACTACCGGACGGAGAAGGGCCGGCACTGCCGGACGGAGAAGGGCCGGCACTGCCGGGACGGAGAAGGGTAGTGCCGGCCGCTGGCCGGCAGATCCGTCATCGTGCGATGGGGTCGGAGGCCCTACGGGGATCTGACCCCGGGCTACGCCTTGTCACCGCCGCGGTCAGCGCAGCCCCAGTTGAGGATGCGGGTGCCGGCGGGCAGCACGCGGCGGAAGAACGCCACCCGGCCCGGCTTCGGGTTCACCACCACCGGTGCCTTGGCCGCCAGCAGCAGTGGCAGGTCGGCGGTGCTGTCGGAGTAGGCGATATCGATATCGCCGTAGCCGCGCTCGCGCAGCATGCGCATTTTCTCTTCGTTGTGGCAGTGACGGGTTGGACCGACGCCGCCCAGCCGTGGGCCGACCTCGGTACCGATCACCGGCACATCCTGATGGGCCACGAAGGCCAGGATCGCGCGTGCAAGCTCCGGCGGCGCACCTGTGGCAACCACCACGCGGTCGCCCTTGGCCCGGTGCGCGGCGAACACCTCCAGCGCCTGCGGCAGCAGCTTGGCGCGCATCTGCGCCTCGTTGCGCAGCACATAGGCATCGATCACCTTGTTGAAATCGCGCGCACGGTGCAGGCCGAAGCTGCCGATCCACACGTAGACCGAAATGCCGGCACGACGGGTCGGCAGCAGCGCCACCATCGGCCCGGCGATCGGCGTGACCAGCAGCGCCGCCAGCATGCGCAACGGGTTGCGCTTGATCAGCGAGGCGAACAGATGGGTGCCCGAATCGCCGTCGTAGAGGGTGTGGTCGAAGTCGAAGACCACCAGCGGCGCATCCTCGCGCGGCGTCGGATAGTGCGTTTTCATGCCGCGAAGAATAGCTGACGCAGGCCCTCGCCCGGCTCTTCCACGCGCATGAAGGCCTCGCCCACCAGGAACGCGTGGATGCCGGCATCACGCATCAGCGCCACGTCCTGCGGCCCCAGGATGCCACTCTCGGTGACCAGCAGGCGGTCGCGCGGCACGGCCTGCTGCATGTCCAGCGTGGTCTGCAGCGACACCTCGAAGGTGCGCAGGTTGCGGTTGTTGATGCCGATCATCGGTGCCGGCACCTGCAGCGCACGCTCCAGTTCGTCGATGTCGTGCACTTCCACCAGCACGTCCATGCCCAGCGACAGCGCCAGTTCGGACAAGGTGGCCAGCTGGGTGTCGTCCAGCGCGGCCACGATCAGCAGGATGCAGTCGGCGCCCAGCACGCGCGCTTCGTACACCTGGTAGGCGTCGATCACGAAGTCCTTGCGCAGCACCGGCAGCGTGCAGGCCTCGCGGGCCTGCTGCAGGTAGGCGTCGGCACCCTGGAAGAAGTCCACGTCGGTCAGCACCGACAGGCAGCTGGCACCGCCGAATTCGTAGCTGACGGCGATGTCGGCCGGGCGGAAGTCCGGGCGGATCACACCCTTGGACGGGCTGGCCTTCTTCACCTCGGCGATCACCGCCGGGTCGCCATTGGCCACCGCCGCCTGCAGCGCGCGCACGAAGCCGCGTACCGGCGGGGCGCTGGCCGCGGCGGCCTGAAGCTCCTCGAGCGGGCGCTGGGCGCGGCGCTGGGCCACTTCTTCGGCCTTGCGGGCCAGGATCGTCTGCAGGATGTCGCTCATCGTCTTCGGTTCGGTGCGGGGGCGGTGAGGACGGCCATTATCGGGCCATCGACGGGGTCAGGCTGAACCGCGCGCTCAGGCAACCAGCGCGCGGGTGGTTTCCACATACTGCTGCAGGCGCTGGCGGGCGCTGCCATTGGCGATGGCGGCACGGGCACGGGCCAGGCCATCGCCGATATCGCTGGCCACGCCGGCAACGTACAGGGCGGCACCGGCATTGAGCGACACGATGTCCAGCGCCGGGCCCGGCTCGTTGTCCAGCACCGCGCGCAGCATCTGGATGGACTGTTCCGGGCCGTCCACGCGCAGGTTGCGGCTGGCCGACATGGCGATGCCGAAGTCTTCCGGGTGGATCTCGTACTCGCGGACCTTGCCGTCGCGCAGCTCGCCCACCAGGGTGCCCGCCCCCAGCGAGATCTCGTCCATGTTGTCGCGGCCCCAGACCACCATCGCGCGCTCGGTGCCCAGTTCGCGCAGCACGCGGGCCTGGATGCCCACCAGATCGGGATGGAACACGCCCATCAGCACAGACGGCGCGCTGGCCGGATTGGTCAGCGGGCCGAGGATGTTGAAGATGGTGCGCACGCCCATCTCGCGGCGTACCGGCGCGACCACCTTCATCGACGGATGATGGATCGGCGCAAACATGAAGCCGATGCCGGTCCGCTCGATGGCCGCGGCCACCTGATCCGGCTGCAGTTCGATCACCGCGCCCAGCGCTTCCAGCGCATCGGCACTGCCGGACTTGGACGACACGCTGCGGTTGCCGTGCTTGGCCACGCGCGCACCGGCGGCAGCGGCCACGAACATCGAACATGTGGAGATGTTGAAGGTGTGCGAGCCATCGCCACCGGTACCGACGATATCAACCAGGTTGGAGGTATCGGCCACCGGCACTGGCCGGGCGAATTCACGCATCACGGTGGCCGCCGCGGCGATTTCGTCCACGGTCTCCTTCTTCACGCGCAGGCCGGTGAGGATCGCGGCGGTCATCATCGGAGACACATCGCCGCGCATGATCTGCCGCATCAGGTCGACCATTTCGTCGAAGAAGATTTCGCGGTGCTCGATGGTGCGTTGCAGGGCTTCCTGGGGGGAGAAGCTCATGGGTATGCTCCTTGGATCAGGCCGCCGGGCGCTGGAGGAAATTGCGCAGCAGCGCGTGGCCGTGTTCGGTGAGGATGGATTCGGGATGGAACTGGACGCCTTCCACCGGGAACTGGCGGTGGCGCAGGCCCATGATCTCTTCGATCGAGCCGTCCTCGTTCTCGGTCCAGGCGGTCACTTCCAGGCAGTCGGGCAGACTGTTCTTGTCCACCACCAGCGAGTGGTAGCGGGTGGCCTGGTAGCGGTCCGGCAGGCCGGCGAACACGCCCTTGCCCTCATGGCGGATCGGCGAGGTCTTGCCGTGCATGATGTTGCCGGCGCGGATGACGGTGCCGCCGTAGACCTGGCCGATGCCCTGGTGGCCCAGGCACACGCCGAGGATCGGCGTGGTCGGGCCCAGGCGTTCGATCAGCTCCAGCGAAACGCCCGCTTCGTTGGGGGTGCACGGGCCGGGCGAAATGACGATGCGCTCGGGCTTCTGCGCGGCGATCTCGTCCACGCTCATCACATCGTTGCGCACCACCTTCACTTCGGCGCCCAGCGTCTGCAGGTACTGCACGAGGTTGTAGGTGAAGCTGTCGTAGTTGTCGATCATCCACAACATGGTCAGGTTCCGTCGCTTATCAGGAAAATGGCGTACACGTTTTCGGTGTAGGTGATGGGGCCGGCTTCAATGGATTCGGGCTCAGCGGGCGCGGGCGCGGAGGCGGGCGCGTAGCTGCCGGTCACCGAGATCCTGTCGAGGTCCCCGCCGTCCTCGCCCTGCTGGGGCCATTGCCCGGCCCGGATGCCGTAGGCGAAGTCCGGCGCCACATCGGAGATGCTGTACAGACCACGCACTCTTGTTCCATAGGCCTTGGCCAGGCCCTGCGCGGACTCGCGGGTCTGGGCCGCTGCCTCGCCCTTGAGTTCGCGGCGCAGCGCCACTTCGCCCGAATAGGTCGGCGCCAGGCTGCTCACCTGTACGTTCTCGTTGGCCTTCAACGCCCCCAGAACATCCTGCATCGCCTTCACGCTGGCGAAGCTGGCACGCAGCTGGCGCGATACGCGGGTACCGATGAAGACCTGCCGGTTCTGCTCATAGCGCGTGGCCGGGCCGATCCGCAGGTTGTCCGCACGCACGCTGCCGTCCACCGCCTTGTGCTGCTTGAACAGTGCCAGCACGCGGGCAACGTTGTCCTGCACGCGGCGGCGCGCGGCGTCGGCGTCCATGTCGGTCTCTTCGATGTTCAACTGCAGGCCGAACCGGTCCGGCATCACCGTGCGGCTGCCCTGCCCCTTCACCAGCAGGTGCGGCTGCGAGGGAATCGTGTTGGCCTGCGCCCACGCAGACGGGGCCATCGTGGCCAGCAGTGACGACCACAGCAATGCGCTCAGCAGCTTCATGCGGTACTCCTTGTCTTGAATGGGAACAGCGGAAGGTGCCGCGGCGCAGGCCACGGCACGGGGAGGATCACAGGCCCTTGGCGGCCTGGGCGACGGCGCGGAACAGCGCGCGGCCCTTGTTCATCGTCTCATCCCATTCCTTGTCCGGGTCCGAGTCGTAGACGATGCCGGCGCCGGCCTGCACGTACAGGCGGCCGTCCTTGATCACCGCGGTGCGGATCGCGATCGCGGTATCGGCATCGCCGTGCCAGCCGATGTAGCCGATGCTGCCGGCGTAGACATTGCGCTTGATCGGTTCCAGCTCGCGGATCACTTCCAGCGCGCGGATCTTCGGCGCGCCGCTGACCGTGCCGGCCGGGAAGGTGGCACGCAGCACGTCGGCATAGCTCAGGCCCGGCTGCAGCTGCCCGGTCACTTCGCTGACGATGTGCATCACGTGGCTGTAGCGTTCGATCACGAACTGCTCGCCCACCTCCACGGTACCTGCCTTCGAGACGCGGCCGGCATCGTTGCGGCCGAGGTCGATCAGCATCAGGTGCTCGGCGCGCTCCTTCGGATCGGCCAGCAGCTCGGCTTCCAGCGCCAGGTCCAGCTCGGGCGTGGCGCCACGCGGGCGGGTGCCGGCGATCGGGCGCACGGTGACTTCGCCGTCCTGAAGGCGTACCAGGATTTCCGGCGATGAACCGACCACCTGCAGGTCGCCGACATCCAGGAAGTACATGTACGGCGACGGGTTCAGTGCACGCAGCGCGCGGTACACATCCACCGGGCGCGCCTTGAACGGCACGCTCAGGCGCTGGCTGAGCACCACCTGGAAGATGTCACCGGCGCGGATGTATTCCTTGCTGCGCTGGACCGCATCGACGAACCCTTCGCGGGTGAAACCGGAGACGAAGTCGGACTCGTCCAGCACGTCGCTGTTGAGCGGTGCGGGATAACCGGCGCCCGGTGCACGCAGCTTGGCAGTCAGTGCATCCAGGCGCGCCTGCGCCTGCTCGAAGGCGCCCTCGACCCGCGGGTCGGCGTGCACGATCAGGTACAGCCGGCCCTTCAGATTGTCGAACACCGCCAGCTCGTTGGAGTCCAGCAGCAGGATGTCCGGCGTGCCCAGCTCATCGCGGCCGGCCGGCGGGGCCAGGCGCGGCTCGATGTAGCCGATGCACTCGAAACCGAACCAGCCGACCAGGCCACCGGTGAAGCCCGGCAGGCCGTCCAGCTTCGGCACCGAGTGGGCGCTGCGCAGCGCCTCGACTTCGGCGAACGGGTCGGCCACCTCGCGGGTGTCCACCACCTGGCCGTCTTCGCGCACGGTCAGCGTGTGGCCGTGGAAGGCGTACACACGGCGCGCCGGCAGGCCGATGATCGAGTAACGACCAAAGCGCTCGCCGCCTTCGACGGATTCAAACAGGTAGGTATTGGGGCCGTCGGCGAGCTTCAGATAGACCGAAAGCGGCGTGTCCAGGTCGGACAGCACTTCGCGGACGACGGGAATGTGGGTGTGGCCTTCAGCGGCCTGCTGCTGAAACTGAGCGTGCGAGTTCAAGACGACTTTCCTTCCGGGACACAGCGTTATGGGGGCGGACGACGGCAACGGGCCACCATCGCCACCAACGGCGTGCGGAAGAAAGGGTATGCGGGGTCGTCAGGCTGGACACCCCTTGACTGTATCGCAGCTTGGACGGCAGGGGAACCCTGGGAAACTGAACCACGGGAAAGCACAGGGCTCATGGCGGGGACCGGTGGGGGACCGGCGCGGGAACCGGTAGAGTCGACTGTTAGTCGACTTGCGCGCGTAGCGCGGGGTTTTACGCCGTCGGAACGAAGAGCAGTCGACTAACAGTCGACTCTACCTCCCCTTCCCAGCCAGCAACGGGCAGCCAGCCGGAAGATGCATGCGCACCCTGCCCGGCACGCACTCGATGCGGAACTGGCGGGCCTGTACCGGCTCGCCGTCCAGGTTGAGGGTCAACGGGCGCTCGGACTCCACCTGCAGCCACGGCAGCCGCGCACGCGTGGCCAGCTGTTCCAGCGCAGCCTGGGTGCCGGACTTCAGCATCTGGCCGAGGGTGGCGGTGACCTCCCCTTCCAGTTCCGGAAGCACGGTCACATCCAGCAGCCCATCATCGATCAATGCCTGCGGACACAGTTGCTGGCCGCCACCGGCCTGGCGACCATTGCCGATGCCCAGGGCGATGAAGTCGCCTTCCCAGGCGAAGTCCGGGCCGGACAGGCGCGCGTTGATCGGCTCGATGCGACCGAGCTTGGCGATACCGGTGATCACATAGGCCAGCCCGCCCAGCATCTTCTTCAAGCCCGCATCAGTCTCCACCGTCACCTGCGTGCCGAAGCCACCGCTGGCGAGATTGGCGCACCACCATTGCGTGCCATCGGCGTCCACGCGCAACAGGTCAATGGCGTGCGGCGTCGCCTGCCCGATCAAGGCGAAGGCCTCCTTCGGCTCAGTGGGAATGCCGGCAGCAGTCGCGAAATCGTTGGCGGTCCCCATCGGGACCAGCGCCAGCGAGGGCAGCGCATCTGCCAGCTCCTCACGATGCGCCAGTGTCTCGGCCACCGCACTGAGCGTGCCATCGCCTCCGGCGGCCACGATCACATCCACGCCATGATCGATCGCCTCGGCGACATAGCGCTCGGCGTCACCGTCCTCCCAGGTCACCCGCACTTCCAGCTGCACGCCCTGTCCGCGCCAATGGCCGACGGCGTCGCGCAACTCATCGTTGCCGGCGGATTTGCCGTTGAGGATCAGGCGCCAGCGCGGGGTGGTCATGCAGAGCTTCCAGGGATGCGGTGGCACAGGCTAGCAATGCGCTGTTTGCCCGCGGTGAATGTCACGCAGATGTCATTCAGCTGCTGGAGAATGGAAGGCCATAGCAGGGACGACGGATGGAGGCAGGATCAGCCTCCCACGCATGCAGCGAGGCCACGCCAGTGATTGGCGTGGCCTTTTTTTGCCGCAGTAGATCCACGCCATGCGTGGATTTCACGTCAACCGTTGGCGAAATCGTGCAGCGCCTGGCCCTGCAGCCGGTACACGGTCCACTCGTCCTGCGGCTTTGCGCCGGCGGCGGTGTAGAACTCGATGGCCGGGGTGTTCCAGTCCAGCACCGACCATTCGAAACGACCGCAGCCTTCGGCCACGGCCTGGCGGGCGATGTACTTCAGCAGTGCCTTGCCGGCGCCGCCGCCGCGCTTCTCCGGGCTGATGTACAGGTCCTCCAGATAGATGCCCTTGCGGCCCAGCCAGGTGGAGTAGTTGTAGAAATACACCGCATAGCCGATGGCCTCACCGTCGGCTTCGCAGATCAACGCGCGGGCAGTCGCATCGGCACCGAACAGGCTTTCGGCAATACCGATCTCATCGGTCTGCACCGAATGCTCGGCCTTCTCGTAGATGGCCAGTTCGCGGATGAAGCGCAGGATCAGGCCAGCGTCGGCCACGGTGGCCGGGCGGATGTTCAACACGGCCACCGTACCCATGGCTCAGCCCCTTGCCGCAGCAACGTTCGCGCGCATCTGCGCGATCACGTCCTGGTAGCTGGTCCTGGCGTTGAAGATGGCCGAACCGGCAACGAAGGTGTCAGCGCCGGCGGCGGCGATCTCACCGATGTTGTCGGCTTTCACGCCACCGTCGATCTCCAGGCGGATGTCCTTGCCGCTGGCATCGATCATCTTGCGCACCACCTTCAGCTTGTCCAGCGCCGAGGGGATGAAGGCCTGGCCGCCGAAGCCCGGGTTGACCGACATCAGCAGCACCAGGTCCAGGTCCTCCAGCACCCAGTCGAGGATGTCCACTGGCGTGGCCGGGTTCAGCACGATGCCCGGCTTGCAGCCCAGCGAGCGGATCAGCTGGATGGTGCGGTGCACGTGGCGGCTCGCCTCCGGGTGGAAGCTGATGTAGGTGGCACCGGCCTCGGCGAAGTCCGGGATGATGCGGTCCACCGGCTCGACCATCAGGTGCACGTCGATCGGCGCGGTCACGCCGTGCTTGCGCAGCGCCTGGCAGACCATCGGGCCGATGGTCAGGTTCGGCACGTAGTGGTTGTCCATCACGTCGAAGTGGACCCAGTCCGCGCCGGCGGCGAGGACGTTGTCGACTTCCTCGCCGAGACGGGCGAAGTTGGCAGAGAGAATGGACGGGGCGATGAGGCAGTTGGACATGGCCGGGGCCTTCGGAACGGGGAAAGGATTCTCCCGCCCGCAGGCGGGACTGTCGGATCAGCGCTTGCGCAGGGTCTTGATACGGTCGTAGGCGGCATTGATCCGCCGCGACTTCTGCTCGGCCTGCTGCTGCAGCTCGGGGGCGGCGCCGCCAAGCTTGTCGGGGTGGTACTGCGAGATCAGCTTTCGGTAGGCGCGCTCGATCTCGGCATCGGTGGCCTCGGAGGTCAGCCCCAGCTCCCGGTACGGGTTCTCCTTGTTCAGGCGGAACCAGTCCGAATCAAAGGCATGGCCGATCAACAGGCCGACTACCGCGCCGAACAGCGGATTGGGCCGGAACAGCAGGGCCCCGGCGATGAAACCGAGCAGTTTTCCGTACCAGCGCATGGCGCCCCAGGGTCGACCGGCGAAATGGATGCTCATTTTACGTCACAGCGGGCCCGGACCGCTTTACACTAGGCCGCCCGCTGGTCCGCGGGCCCGCCGGGTCCGCTGGGCAGCCGTATCGACAACGCCCCAGGAGTGCCCGTGCCAACCACGCTGTTGCAATCCGATCTCCCCGGCCTGCCCTTGCGCCATCGCGGCAAGGTGCGTGATGTGTTCGATATCCCGCGCGAGCGGCTGCCAGCCGGAACCCCGCCGGGCGAGTACCTGCTGATGGTGGCCACCGATCGCCTGTCGGCGTTCGACGTGGTCCTGCCCGACCCGATCCCGGGCAAGGGCGAGATGCTCTGCCAGGTCTCCAACTTCTGGTTCGCCAAGACCGCGCACCTGATGCCCAACCACCTGACCGGCATCGACGTGGCCAGCGTGCTGCCCGAAGGCGTGGACCCTGCCCTGTATGCCAAGCGCGCGGTGGTCACCCGCAAGCTGAAGCCGGTGCCGGTGGAAGCGATCGCCCGCGGCTACCTGATCGGCAGCGGCTGGAAGGATTACCAGCGCACCGGCAAGGTCAGCGGCATCGATCTGCCCGACGGCCTGCGCCAGGCCGAGCAGCTGCCCGAGCCGATCTTCACCCCCTCGACCAAGGCCGCCGTCGGCGACCACGACGAGAACATCGATTTCGACGCGATGGTGAAGCAGGTCGGTGCGGACCTGGCCGAGCGCGTGCGCGACGCCACCCTGCGCATCTACAAGTTCGCGGCCGATTACGCCCGCGAGCGCGGCATCCTCCTGGCCGATACCAAGTTCGAGTTCGGTACCGACGCCGATGGCCGCCTGTACATCATGGACGAGATGCTGACGCCGGATTCCTCGCGCTACTGGCCGGCCGACGAGTACGAAGTGGGCACCAGCCCGCCGAGCTACGACAAGCAGTTCGTGCGCGATTACCTGGAGACGCTGGACTGGGGCAAGACCGCCCCGGGCCCGACCATCCCGGCCGAGATCATCGAGCGCACCCGCGCCAAGTACGCCGAGGCACTGCAGCGCCTGGCCGGGATCAGCGTCGACTGATCCCCTGCGCCCCCGGCCGGAAAGGCGGGGCGCTCTGAAGGGGTAGTGCCCGCCGCTGGCCGGCAACCTCGGCGAATCCGCAGCCAGGCATGGCCTGGCTCTGGTAGTGCCGGCCGCTGGCCGGCAACCTCATGAACTCGGCTATGCTCTGGAGTGCCGGCCAGCGGCCGGCACTACCGTTGTCCGAGGAAGCAACGCAGCATGCAGACATCCACCGAGCTTGCGCGGCCGATCGACCGCTATTTCGCCAGCTACTCCGACGACCACCGCAATGTGATCAACCAGCGCATCCACGTGGTGGCGGTTCCGGCGATCCTGTGGTCGGTGGTGGCCCTGCTCTGGTGCCTGCCGCCGCTGATCACCTGGTTCCAGTACGGCATCTGGTCGGCGTTCGCGATGTTCAGCGCCTGGTGCTTCTACAACAAACTGTCGCGCCCGCTGGGCATCGGCATGCTCATCCAGTTCTTCGTGTTCGGCTGCCTGTGCCGCCTGCTGGAGGCCGAAATCGGCCTGCACAACCTGTTCTGGCTGGCGGTGGGCGTGTTCGTGGTGGCCTGGATCGCGCAGTTCATCGGCCACAAGTTCGAGGGCCGCAAGCCCAGCTTCCTGACCGACCTGACCTACCTGCTGATCGGCCCGGCCTGGGTGATGGCCAAGTTCTACCGCAAGCTCGACTGGCGCTACTGACCTGCCCAGGGCCGACGGCGCCCCTCGTTTCCTGAACGGGCAGATTCCGTCACCCGCACTCCACGACGGCCCTGCCAGCCTGCGCCGGTGATCCGCTCCCCACTTCCCGCCCGTCGTCGGCAGCCCCTGTGAGACAGGGCCTGCGGTCTCCCTGCGTGGGCGTAGGGCGTCCCCCGAGGGCAAGCGAGGAGAAGACGCAGGAACGCGATGTTGCGTCGCAGAAAATATGAATCAGCGGACGTTACATGCAATTGATCGCTGTTCGATGGGTTTCAGCGACATTTCGCAGCCTGTTATCCTCCCTGACCTGCTCGTGAATCATGGATTCCCTGCATGCTCCCCAGCCTGCCCCTGCTGCTGGCCCTGCCGTTCCTGATGGCAGCGGCTGTTGCGGCCTTCCCCCGTAGTTCGCGCTCGACTGCTGCCTGGCTGGCGGCGCTGGCGCCGTTGGGCGGGCTGGCCATCCTCGGCTGGCTCACGCCGTCCGTGCTCGATGGCCAGGTGGTCCGCACCCTGGTGCCCTGGCTGCCGCAGATCGGGCTGGACTTCACCCTGCGCCTGGACGGGCTGGCCTGGATGTTCGCCGGGCTGGTGCTGGGCATCGGTGCGCTGGTGGTGCTGTATGCACGCTACTACCTGAGCCAGCAGGACAACGCGCACCGCTTCTACTGCTACCTGCTGCTGTTCATGGGCGCCATGCTGGGCATGGTGCTGTCGGGCAACCTGCTGTTGCTGATGATCTTCTGGGAAATGACCAGCATCAGCTCGTTCCTGCTGATCGGTTTCTGGTCACATCGCCAGGACGCCCGCGAGGGCGCGCGCATGGCGCTGGTGATCACCGGCGGCGGCGGCCTTGCGCTGCTCGGTGGCGTACTGCTGATCGGGCGCATCGTCGGCAGCTTCGACCTGGACGTGGTGCTGGCGGCCGGCGAGCAGATCCGCGCCAGCGCGCTGTACCCGTACGCGCTGTTCCTGGTGCTGGCGGGCATCTTCACCAAGAGCGCGCAGTTCCCGTTCCATTTCTGGCTGCCGCACGCGATGGCGGCGCCGACCCCGGTCTCGGCCTACCTGCACTCGGCCACCATGGTGAAGGCCGGCGTGTTCCTGCTGGCGCGGCTGCATCCGGCGCTGGCCGGCAGCGACCTGTTCTTCTATACGGTCAGCGGCATCGGCGCGCTGACCCTGCTGATCGGTGCCTGGAACGCGATCTTCCAGCACGACCTGAAAGGCCTGCTGGCGTACTCGACCATTTCCCACCTGGGCCTGATCACCCTGCTGTTCGGCCTGTCCACGCCGATGGCGGTGGTGGCCGGCGTGTTCCACATCCTCAACCACGCCACCTTCAAGGCCTCGCTGTTCATGGCCGCCGGCATCATCGACCACGAAACCGGCACCCGCGACATGCGCAAGCTGGGCGGCCTGCGCAGGCTGATGCCGTTCACCAGCGCGCTGGCGATCATTGCCTCGCTGGCGATGGCCGGCATCCCGCTGCTCAACGGCTTCCTGTCCAAGGAAATGCTGTTTGCCGAGGCGATCACGGCCGGAGGCCCGGGGATCATGCGCACGGCGGTGTCGATCGCCGCGTTGCTGGCTGGCGTATTCGGGGTGGCGTACAGCCTGCGCTTCGTGCACGACACCTTCTTCGGCCCCGGCCCGCAGGACCTGGACCGCGTGCCGCATGAGCCGCCGCGCTGGATGAAGGTACCGGTGGAACTGCTGGTGGTGATCTGCGTGGCAGTAGGCATCGCCCCGGCACTGACCGTGGCGCCGGTGCTGCATGCCGCTGCGGCGTCGATCCTCGGCAGTGCCATGCCCGAGTACAGCCTGGCGGTATGGCACGGCTTCAACCTGCCGCTGGCGATGAGCGCCATCGGCGTGGTCGGCGGTGTGGCGCTGTACTTCGGCCTGCGCAAGCTGATCAACCTGCATGCCGTGACCAATGTCAGCACTGGCCGCAATGTGTTCCATGCACAGCTGGACGCCGTGTCCGCACTGGCCATGCGCCTGACCAACGGCATCGCCAATGGCAGCCTGCAGCGCATGCTGCAGGGCCTGGTGCTGGTGGCGATCGTGGTCGCCGCCGCGCCGTTCGTGGCCAATCCGGCCTCGCCGAACTGGACCGCGCCGCAGCCGGTTCCCTTGCTGGGCTGGGCGCTTTGGCTGGTGATGATGGCCTGTGCGGTCGCCACCCTGCGCATCTACAAGCAGCGCCTGCTGGCGGTGCTGCTGGTCGGCGGCGTCGGCCTGATGGTGGCGCTGACCTTCGTGTTCCTGTCCGCACCCGACCTGGCCCTGACCCAGCTGCTGGTGGAGATGGTCACCCTGGTGCTGATGCTGCTGGGCATGAACTACCTGCCGGCGCAGTCCGGGCCGGAACGTCCGCGCTGGCGCAAGCGCCGCGATGCGGTGATCGCGATCATCGCCGGCGCCGGGCTGGGTGCGCTGGCCTATTCGGCGATGACCCTGCCGCCGAACACCATGGCCGGCGAACTGCTCGCCCGTGCCCTGCCCGAGGCCTATGGCCAGAACGTGGTCAACGTGATCCTGGTCGACTTCCGCGGCTTCGATACCTTCGGCGAGATCACCGTGTTCGGCATCGCCGCGCTGGTGGTGCATGCCCTGCTGCGGCGCACGCGGATGGCACCGGAGCAGATCATGCCCGGCCCTCCGATCAAGCTGCCTGTACCAGCCGACCTGGCCCAGATCATGTTCCCGCTGACTCTGACCGTATCGATCTTCCTGTTCCTGCGCGGCCACAACGCGCCGGGCGGTGGCTTCATCGCCGGCCTGGTGCTGGCGGTGCCGCTGCTGATCCAGTACGTGATCCAGGGCACCACGTCGGTGGAATCGCGCTTCGGCTTCGATTACATCCGCTGCATCGGCATGGGCCTGCTGATCGCCCTGCTCAGCGGCAGTGCCTCGATGCTGTTCGGCGTGCCGTTCCTCACCAGCGGCCACCTCGATCTGCACCTGCCGCTGATCGGCGACGTGCCGCTGGCCAGTGCGATCGGTTTCGACATCGGCGTCTACCTGGTGGTGTTCGGCGGCGCCATGCTGATGCTGTCGATGATGGGCACGATCAAGCCGTCGCGTACCCGCACTGCCCGCAAGGGCGAGATCGACCTGCAACGCCGTTCGGCACGTACCGGGGAGATGCACTGATGGAACTGGCCCTGGCCACCGCGATCGGCGTGCTGACCGCCATCGGCATCTACCTGCTGCTGCGTGCGCGCAGCTTCGATGTGATTCTCGGCATGACCTTCCTGTCCTACGCCACCAACCTGCTGATCTTCGCCGGTGGCCGCGTGGTGCTGGGCAAGGCGCCGGTGCTGCAGGAGGGCGTGGACAGCCACCTCGGCAACTACACCGATCCGCTGCCACAGGCGCTGGTGCTGACCGCGATCGTGATCGCCTTCGCGATGACCGCGGTCAGCATCGTGCTGGCCATGCGCAGCCGCAGCGACAACCACAGCGACCATGTGGACGCCCACGAGCCGGATGACGACCTGCACGATGAGCGCGTGCCGCCGCGCCAGGGCGAGGACCGCGCATGAACCACCTGGTGATCCTGCCGATCCTGATTCCCCTGCTGGGTGCTGCACTGTCGCTGTTCGTCGAACATCGCCGCTACGGCCCCAGGGTGCAGCGCGCCGTCGCGTGGACCGCGCTGTCGGCGCTGGCGCTGGCGGTGGGCCTGCTGTTCGCGTCGACCGCGGGCGGTGACATCAATGTCTACCTGCTGGGCGACTGGCCGTCGCGGCTGGGCATCGCGCTGGTGGCCGACCGGCTGTCGGCGTGGATGCTGCTGACCACCCTGCTGCTGGCCATTCCCTGCCTGCTGCACGCCTGCTCGGGTTGGGACCGCCGCGCACCGCACTTCCATGCGCTGTTCCAGTTCCAGCTGGTCGGCCTCAACGGTGCGTTCCTGACCGGCGACATCTTCAACCTGTTCGTGTTCTTCGAGGTGATGCTGATCGCCTCCTACGGCCTGCTGCTCAGCGGTGGCCGCGGCCTGCGCATGCGCATCGGCCTGCACTACGTGGTGTTCAACGTCACCGCCTCGACCCTGTTCCTGATCGCGCTGGGCCTGCTGTACGCCACGCTGGGTTCGCTGAACATGGCCGAGCTGTCGCAGCGCATCGCCGAAGTACCGCCGGCACAGCTGACCCTGGTGAAGGCGACGATGGGCCTGTTGCTGCTGGTGTTCTGCGCCAAGGCCGCGCTGATGCCGCTGTACCTGTGGCTGCCGGAAGCCTATTCGCGTGCGCCAGCAGCGGTGGCTGCGCTGTTCGCGATCATGACCAAGGTCGGCCTGTACTCGGTGCTGCGCATCCAGATGCTGTGGTTCGGCGATGACGCAGGCGCGATGGCCGGCTATGGCCGCGACTGGCTGCTGTGGGCCGGCGTGGCGACGCTGGTGCTCGGTGGCCTGGGTGCACTGGCCGCGACCCGCCTGCGCGTCCTGATCTCGTACCTGGTGATCGTGTCGGCGGCCACGCTGTTCATCGCCTTCTCGGTGGGCACGCCGCAGGTACTCTCGGCGGGCCTGTACTACCTGCCGCACAGCAGCTTCGTCGCCGCCGCGCTGTTCCTGATCGCCGACCTGATCCGCCGTCGTCGCGGCGGTGCCAGCGACCGCAAGGAAGTGGTGGCACCGATGCCGGGCAAGGAAACCCCAGCGGTGCTGTTCCTGATCGGGGCAGTGTCGGTGGCCGGCCTGCCGCCACTGTCCGGCTTCCTGGCCAAGGCCGCGCTGCTGGCCGGCATGCCGGCGCAGTACACCGGGCCGGTCTGGTCCGCCGTGCTGGTCAGCAGCCTGCTGGTGATCATGGGCCTGACCCGCGGCGGCATCCGCCTGTTCTGGCGCGTGCCGCCGGTCGATCCAGAAGCACCGAAGCCGCGCAAGGCTCCCCTGCGCCGGGTAGAACTCTACGCCGCCTGCCTGCTGCTGGCCTACGGCATCGGCATGACCCTGGCCGCGGCACCGTTGATGCGCTACACCGACGCCACCGCCGCACAGCTGCTGCACCCCAGCGAGTACGTGCAGCAACTGCGTGCGACCACGCCGGAGATCCGCCAGCCATGACCGCCCAGCGCTCCCTGTTCCGTCGCCTGATTCCCTCGCCGATGCTCAGCATCATGGTGGTGGCGTTCTGGCTGCTGATGTCCGACAGCTTCACCCTCGGCCAGACCGTGCTGGGACTGGTGCTGGGCGTGGTGGTGCCGCTGTTCGCCGCGCGCCTGGACCGCGAGTTCGCGCGCATCGGCACCCTGCGACCGCTGCCCAGGCTGGTGTGCGTAACCCTGTTGGACATCCTGATGTCCAACATCCGCGTCGCCCTGCAGGTGCTGGGCCCGGAAAAGAACATCCACCCGGGCTTCATCTGGCTGCCGCTGGACATCGCCAACATCCACGGCATCGCCGCGCTGACCAGCATGATCACGCTGACCCCGGGCACGGTCTCGGCCGCGCTCAGCGACGACCGCAAGTTCCTGCTGGTGCACGTACTGCACCTGGAGGACCCACAGGACCTGATCGAGACGATCAAGCGCCGTTACGAGGCGCCGTTGATGGAGATCTTCCCATGACCGGTTTTGAAGTCATCCAGACCACCCTGGTGGTGTGCATGCACGTGGTCGGCCTGGCCATGCTGCTGGCCACCTGGCGCCTGCTGCGCGGGCCGACCGTGCCCGACCGCATCCTCGCACTGGACACCCTGTCGGTGACCGCGATCGCCGAGCTGATGCTGTTCGGCATGTACCTCAATTCACCGATCTACTTCGAGGCGGCGCTGATCATCGCCATGCTTGGCTTCGGCAGCACCGTGGTGCTGAGCAAGTTCGTGCTGCGCCGGGACATCGTCGAATGATCACTGCCATCCAGATCGGCCTGTCGATCCTGCTGCTGTTCGGCTGCTTCTTCATCCTGGTCGGCGCACTGGGCCTGGTGAAGCTGTCGACCTTCTTCAAGCGCCTGCACGCGCCGACCAAGGCCAGCACGCTGGGCGTGGGCTGCGTGCTGGTGTGCTCGGTCTGCTACCACATCTTCCTCGGCCAGGACCCGCAGCCGCGCGAGCTGCTGATAACCGTGTTCCTGTTCATCACCGCACCGATCAGCGCGCACATGATGGCCAAGGCCGCGCTGTCGCTGCTGATGGAGACCCGCCCCACCCTGCCGGGCAACGAACGCGCCGCCGAGGAGCAGCTGCCACCGCCGGAGCCGGTGCGGGAAGAAGAAACCACGCAGAACCGGTAGTGCCGGCCGCTGGCCGGCAATGTGACGCCCGGTAGGTGCCGACCGCTGGTCGGCACGAACAGCAGCCGAGCATGGGCTCGGCTCTACAGCGCCGGTGCGCCGACCAGCAGCAGTTCCAGCACGAACCAACCGACAAACGCGACCAGCAGGATCACACCTTCGCCGCGGCTGATCTTCAGGTCGCCACGCAGCATCGGGTACAGCACCAGCGCGAACGCCAGCAGCGCCGGCAGTTCCAGGCGCACGAACGAGGCCGGCAGCGCCAGCGGCTGCAGCACGGCCATCGCACCGATCACCAGCAGCAGGTTGACCACGCTGGAACCCAGCACGTGGCCCAGCACCATGTCGCCATGCCCGCGACGCGCGGCGGCGATGGCGGTGGCCACCTCCGGCAGTGCGGTACCGATCGCCACCGGCAGCAGGCCGACCAGCAGCGGCGTCCAACCCAGGGCGACGCCAAAGTCGGCGGCGGCGCCCACCACCAGGCGCGCGCCCCAGTACAGCGCCAACGCGGCAATCAGCACGCGCAGCACGTTCAACGGCAGGCTGGTGCGGCTCAGTGCGGACTCGGCGATGGCCACCTGCACCTCCGCGCTCTCGCTGCGACCACGGCGCAGCAGCAGGACCTGCACCACGATGAAGCCGGCCAGCAGTATGCCGCCCTCCCAACGTGCCAGGCCGCCATCAAGCCCGAACAGGATCAGCAGCACACCCGCCGCCAGCAGCGACCACCACAGCACCGTCTGCAGGCGCGCGCGCAGCAGCAGGGGCGCAGCCATGGCCGCCACGGCCAGGGTCAAGCCCAGGTTGACGATGCTGCTGCCCACCGCGTTGCCCAGTGCCAGCTCCGGTTGGCCCATCGCCAGCGCGCGCGCGTTGACTGCCAGTTCCGGCAAGGAGGTGGTCACCCCGAGCAGCAACAGCCCGGCAGTGAATGGGCTGGCCCCGAAACGCTGGGCCAGGCCGGACACGGCCTTGACGATGGAGTCCCCGCCCAGCGCCAGCAGCAGCAGGCCGAGCAGGAACCAGGCAATGGCAATGGCGATCATCGAGCACTCCCCAGCAGTGGTGGCGCGATTCTACGCTTGGCCCGAGCGCATGGCTGGGCGGTGGATCAAGGATCACCCACAGCCTTCGGCGTAATCGACCTGCGGGGTCTGGCCGACGCGCCAGGCGCTGACCCGACCATCGGCGCCGAGCGCGAAGTCGATGACCGCACCACCCTCCTGCGCCGGGCGCACGCGCAGGTGCTGGGCCTTCTCGTCGTACTTGTCAGGGCCGACATCGGCCCGCTCCGGGTACAGCACCTGCAGCTCACCCAGGGTCATGCCGACCTTGCCACCGCCCGGTGCGGTGATGGCGGCACTGCGCACGTCGTAGCGCACCAGCTTGCGGCCCTCGATCATCAGGCGCGGATCTTCGGCATCCTGCGGGCGCAGGAAGTAGCAGCCGTCGTTGCCGTCGTCAGCCGGCAGCGGCTTGCCGGCCGCATCGGTGCCCAGACCCTGCAGCGGCGTGCCGAAGCCGCTGCGGACCTCGGCGATGCCGGCCCCCAGCTTCGCACCAGCGAAGCCGTCCAGGCGGGCGGGACTGTCCTCGCGACGGTCATTGGCTGGACGGGCGGCCAGGTCGGGATCCGTCGACTGCGCGGGTCCGGTCGCCGAGGCGGTTTCCGCCGGGGTGTCGCTGCCGCTGCCGGCCGCCCCCTGCTTGTCGGAGCCAGCACTGCAGGCGGTGAGCGAAAGGAGCAACAGACCAGCAATCGGGAGGTGCTTCATCGGTGCGGTTCCCTGGCACGAAGATGGCTGCACGCTAACCCATCCGGTGTGCAGGCGCTGCATTGTCATCGCGGTTTCATCGCCTTCGTTCAGGCTCGGCGAGCACCGACCTGGCCGTCCCTTCCATGCAACCGCGCAAGACCGATCTCGCCCGAACCGCGCTGCAGGCCCACCGCGCGCCGCTGGACATGCGCCAGCGCCGGCTGCTGATCCTGTGCGACGGCCAGCGTACCGTCGCCGACCTGACCGGTCTGCTCGGCCAGGAAGCACCGGCGATGGTCATCCAGCTGGTGCAGGCGGGCTATCT
Organism: Stenotrophomonas thermophila; assembly: GCF_001499715.1. Classification (NCBI taxonomy): domain Bacteria; kingdom Pseudomonadati; phylum Pseudomonadota; class Gammaproteobacteria; order Lysobacterales; family Lysobacteraceae; genus Stenotrophomonas; species Stenotrophomonas thermophila. Next base: position 197,968 of record NZ_CVIW01000001.1, read on the forward strand.
GGCGACCGGCACGGCAACGGCGGCGGCACCCCCTCACACCGCTGCCGAACCGGCCAATGCGGCGCTGGTGAAGGTGCCAACGAACGCCAGCGCCACGCCGGTCGAACGTCGCCGTTCGCTGGTGGCAGCGCGCATCTACCTGCTGGGTATCCTGGAAATGCAGCGGCATCCGCAGGCAGCGGCGCTGTTCCGCGATCTGCAGCAGGCGCGTGCGGAGGATGAGGTGCTGCAGCGGCTGCAGTCGGCGATGCAGCTGCTGCCCGCGCTGACTTCGGATGGCTATTGCCAGCGCGTGCGCCAGCACCTGCTGGAGGCGTTGCCGCTGGAGCATTGCGACGCCTTCGCCGAGGTGGCGTAAGCGCGGGTTCCGGCGCATCGTGCCGACCAACGGTCGGCACCCACCACGCTAGCGGGACGACCGGAAATTGTTGCGCAGGCCGTTCCAGCACTGCTGGTAGTCGCCCTGGCGGTGGCCTGCGGCCAGTGCCTGTGCGGTCGGGCGGATCACCGCGCGGGTCTCGAACATGAAGGCCATCGTGTCCTTGATCACATCGGCCTTTGAAAGGTCGGCATTGGACGCCTTGTCGAAGGTCGGTGCATCCGGGCCGTGGCCGCTCATGCAGTTGTGCAGCGACGCGCCGCCCGGCACGAAGCCTTCGGCCTTGGCGTCGTAGGCGCCATGCACCAGGCCCATGAACTCGCTGGCGATGTTGCGGTGGAACCACGGCGGACGGAAGGTGTTCTGCGCCACCAGCCAGCGCGGCGGGAAGATCGCGAAGTCCATGTTGCTGGTGCCCGGGGTGTCGCTGGGCGAATGCAGCACCAGGAAGATCGACGGATCCGGGTGGTCGTAGCTGACCGAACCGATGGTGTTGAAGCGACGCAGGTCGTAGCGGTACGGCGCGTAATTGCCGTGCCAGGCCACCACGTCCAGCGGCGAATGGTCGATCGGTGCACGCCACAGGCGACCCTCGAACTTGGCGATCAGTTCGAAGTCGCCATCCACATCCTCGAACGCCGCGTGCGGGGTTTCGAAGTCGCGCGGATTGGCCAGGCCGTTGGATCCGATCGGGCCGAGGTCGGGCAGCTTCAGCAGCGCACCGTAGTTCTCGCAGATGTAGCCACGGCTCGGGCCATCGGGCAGTTCAACGCGGAAGCGCACGCCGCGCGGGATCACCGCGATCTGCTGCGGCTCGATCTCGATCACGCCCAGCTCGGTCAGCAGGCGCAGCGCGCCCAGCTGCGGCACGACCAGCATCTCGCCGTCGGCGTTGTAGAAGTAGCGGCCCACCATGTCGCGGTTGGCAGCGTATAGGTGGATGCCCACGCCGGCATGCGCATCGGGCGAGCCGTTGCCACCCATCGTGTACAGGCCTTCGACAAAATCTGTCGGCAGCTCCGGCAGCGGCAGCGGGCTCCAGCGCAGCTGGTTTGGCGAGGCCGGCTGAGCGCCGAAATCACACTGCAGCTGCGACTGCGCGAACGGGGTGAACTCGCCATGGGTCACCGCCGGGCGGATCCGGTACAGCCAGCTGCGGCGGTTGCTGCCACGCGGCGCGGTGAAGGCGGTGCCGGTCAACTGTTCGGCGTACAGGCCGTGGGCCACCTTCTGCGGTGAGTTCTGCCCGACCGGCAGCGCGCCGGCGACGGCCTCGGTGGCGAATTCGTTGCCGAAGCCGGACTGGTAGCCGCGGGCGGTGATGGCGGGGGACATGGGAACTCCAGAGATTGCCGGCCGGCGGCCGGCACTACCATTCGGACAGGCAATGTCGACCGGAAGCCGACATTGCCTGCAGACCTTACAGCACGCCGCGGCGGATCTGGTCGCGCTCGATGCTCTCGAACAGCGCGGTGAAGTTGCCTTCGCCGAAGCCTTCGTTGCCCTTGCGCTGGATGATCTCGAAGAAGATCGGGCCGATGCAGTTCTGGGTGAAGATCTGCAGCAGCTTGCGCTGGTGGGTTTCCGGATCGGCATCGATCAGGATCTTGTTCTTGGCCAGGCGCGGCACGTCTTCACCGTGGTTCGGCACGCGCTGGTCGATCACCTCGAAGTAGGTCTCCGGCGTATCCAGGAAGTCCACGCCCTGCGCGCGCATCGCTTCGACGGTCTCGTAGATGTTCTCGGTGAAGCAGGCGATGTGCTGGATGCCCTCGCCCTTGTACGCGTCCAGGTACTCGTTGATCTGGCTCTTCGGGTCCGAAGATTCGTTCAGCGGAATGCGCACGATGCCATCGGGCGCGGTCATCGCCTTGGACACCAGGCCGGTCTTCAGGCCCTTGATGTCGAAGTAGCGGATCTCGCGGAAGTTGAACAGACGCTCGTAGTAATCCGACCACTGCTGCATGTTGCCGAAGTACAGGTTGTGGGTCAGGTGGTCGATGAAGGTCAGGCCGAAGCCGACCGGGTGCAGGTCGGCGCCGGCGATCGGCTCGTAGTCGCCGTCGTAGATGCTGCCGGCCGCGCCGTAGCGGTCGACCAGGTACAGCATGCAATCGCCGATGCCCTTGATGACCGGGGCGCTGACCGCCTTGCTGTCCGGCTTGAAGGCGATGGCTTCGGCACCGTTGCCCAGCGCGGTCTGGTAGACCTCCTGGCCCGGCTTCTTGAAGCGGATGGCGAAGCCGCACGCGCAGGGACCGTGCTTTTCGGCGAAGTCGGCGGCGAACGAATCGGGGTCTTCATTGACCAGGAAGTTGACGTCGCCCTGGCGATAGACGGTAATCGGACGCTGCTTGTGCTTGAGCACCGCGCTGAAGCCCATCTTCCGGAAGTACTCGTGCAGCTCCTGGCCACGGCCGGCCGGGGCGGCGAATTCGACGAACTCGAAGCCGTCGATGCCCATCGGGTTCTCGAAGGTGGTGACCTGCATGCCGGGGTTGGGGTGCGAGGCGGTCGGGACTGCGGTATTCATGGCGTGGCTCCGAATCGGTACCGCATCGGTACAAACCAGGTGCGGGCAGGTAGGGACCCGGCGAGAATGCAGGGTCTGGACCCACCCCTTATAGTTACACTTGAAACCACCAGCAAGGTGCACCGCAACATGAGCCCCGATCCCGCCTCGACCCGCCTGCGTGCCTCGCACGTCCTGCTCGACCTGGAACAGTTCCTGCCGTACCGGCTGAGCGTGCTGTCCAACCGGGTCAGCGGCAACATCGCCAAGCTATACGGCGATCGTTACGGTCTGGCGATCCCCGAGTGGCGGGTCATCACCATCCTGGCGCTGTACCCGGGTTCCTCGGCCAGCGAGGTCTCCGACCGCACGGCGATGGACAAGGTGGCGGTCAGCCGCGCCGTGGCCCGCCTGCTGGAGCGCGGCTTCATCAAGCGCGAGACCCACGGCGATGACCGCCGCCGCTCGGTGCTGGCGCTGTCCGCGGCCGGCTTCGAGGTGTACGAAACCATCGCACCGATGGTGATCGAGATCACCCGCAAGCTGATGTCGGTACTGAGCGAGGAGGAGGAACAGCTGCTGGAAAAGCTGATCCTGCGCCTGGCCGGTGACGGCCTGGAGCGGATGGGCGAAGGGGTCTGAAAGAGAAAGGGGACGGAGGGGATTAAGTCGTAATGAGCACAGATGTGCCTGAAACGACTTAATCCCCTCCGTCCCCTTTTTTCAGCTCAGGTGCTTGCGCCGCGCGTGGATCCACGGCACCGCCAGCGCCGCGATGGCACCACCGGCGAAGCCAAGTGATGCAGCAACCGTGGCCGCCTCGACCGCACCGGGCAGCGCCAGCGCCGCCGCCACCAGCAGCAGCGACGGCAGGCCGACGAAGGTGCCCAGGAAGAAATGCCAACGCGGTGACCAGGTATTGAGCTGCAGCAGGCTGACCGGTTGCCAGGCTTCGGATGCGGCCTCTTCGGCGATCTTCGCCACGGCCTTGCCCAGATCCACTTCCGGCAGCGCGCGCCCCTGCCGTGCGGTTGCCAACAGCTCGGCCACCGCCTCCACAGGCGGGAAACTGGACGGCCACGCGACCGGCGCCGGCACGCCATACGCGGTCAGCAGCGGCACGCTCAGCCACGGCGCCACCAGCGGGCGCATGCGACGGCGACCATGCACGCACCAGATCTGCGACTGGCCGTGCGCGGTGACGCTGTACAGCGCCAGTTCGTTGGCCGGCGGGTAGCCGAGCATGGTCACCCGTGACGCCAGGCTGTCCTGGCCCATCGCGCGCAGGAAACCGGGGCGGCTACGCCCTTCCTGCATCCACGCCAGGCCGAGTGCACCCACCAGATAGGCCTCGGCCACGTCCTTGCTGCCGGCGGTGGCGCGTTCGTCGCTAGCCAGGTACCAGGCCAGCGATTTCGGTTCGGCGACATCGTCCAGGCCCCAGCGGCTCTCGTCACCCAGCACATGGCGCACCGGCAGGCGCGCCGGCGCGGTTTCGCCACGTTCGCCGGGTTGCAGGAACGGCAGCACGCCCTGGATGAAGGTGGACAGTTCAATCGCGCGCACGCCATGGCCCTGCCACTCCGGTGGCAGCAGCCCGGCCAGCTGGCCATCGGCGGCCAGTGCATCGAGCCGCGATTTCTGCTCGACCAGTTTCTGCACCGCACCCTTCAGCACCACGTTATCGGGCAGCGCGATCTGCGGCAGGCGATGGCGCGGCGGTGCCAGGTCGACGGTGGCCTCGCCGGTTCCTGTGTCATCCAGCAGCGCCTCCTGCGGCGGCAGGGTCACGCCCTCGCCTGCTCCACCCTCGGCCAGCTCACTGGCGGGTCCGGGCAATCGTTCGGCGTGGTCGCTGTGCATGGGCGTTCCGGAAGGTTGCATCGACGGGATGTCGACTGAGGTCCTTGCCGGTAGCGGCGAGCGCGGTGCGATATTGAGATGCCGATTCCGGGAATGTGACCGCAACCACAGTAGATCCACGCCATGCGTGGATGCACTTCTGTGCCGACCAACGGTCGGCACCCACCGGGGATGGCGGTCAGCGGTCGGCATCCACCAGAGCATGCCGGCCAGCGGCCGGCACTCCCCTATTCCGGTTTGTCGGGTGCCCACTGCTTGAGGAACGCGGTCACGCGCGCAGGCTGGAACGCCTCGCCCCTGCGCAGCTCAGCGGTCGCCTGCGACACCAGCAGGCCACCATCGGCGTCCAGCACCAGCAGATGCGGATAGTCGCGTTCCATCACCGGGAACTGGGCAAGGAACGCGGTGTTGGGCTGCTCGTCGCTGGCGTTGACCTTCACCCACACGTAGTGGGCATCGCGGAAGCGACGCAGGTCGCCGTTGCCTTCCACCACATCGTCCAGCGCCCGGCAGCGCTCACAGGCGGCGTTGCCGATCTCCAGCAGGATGCGCTTCTTGCCCCGCTGGGCTTCCACCTTGGCGGTGGCCAGGTCATCGGCGGGGTTGCGGGCCGGGTCGAACTGCGCACCGAGCCCGGCGATGGCGGCGATGTCCGCCGCCACCGGGGTGTTGCCCGAGGCCACCGGTTCGCTGGGATCAGCGACCGGTGGCTCGGTGGGTCGGGTATCCAGGGGCTGCGTGGGCTCGGCGGTCGCAGGCGGTTGCGGTTGGGAACAGGCGCCGATCAGCGCCGCACAGACCACCACTACCGCAGTACCGAGCTTGCTACGCATGCCTTCTACCCTCTCATCATTACTTGACGCCGTGCATCAGCTTGTTGATCAGCGGGGCGATCAGGAACAGCACCACGCCGGAGCCGATCAGGGCCCAGAACCCGAAGGTATACCCCTTCAGGGCCGACTCGACCGTCATGCCGCCTTCACCACTGACCACGCCAGCGAAGATGCCCGACAGGTTGTTGCCGATGCCGGTGGACAGGAACCAGCCGCCCATGCCGAAGCCGACCAGGCGCACCGGGGCCAGCTTGGTCACCATCGACAGGCCGATCGGCGACAGGCACAGCTCACCCACCGACTGGATGACGTAGACCATGAACAGGGTCCAGAACGGGATCTTGCCGTCCACCACCATCTGCGACAGGGCGAACATCAGCAGCGCGAAGGCGGCGCCGTTGAACAGCAGGCCCAGGCCGAACTTGCGCGGGATGGACGGATTGGCGCGGCCCATGGCGACCCAGATCCAGGCGATCACCGGGGCCAGGGTGATGATCGCCACCGAGTTGACCGACTGGAACCACGCGGTCGGGAAGGTCCAGCTGCCGAACTGGCGGTTGACGATGTTCTCGGCCAGGAAGGTGAACGAGCTGCCGGCCTGCTCGAAGAACATCCAGAACATCACGTTGAAGGCGAAGATGATCAGCATGGCGATCACGCGGTCGCGCTGCACCTTGCCTTCGCGGATGCCCTCGACCAGCAGCAGGACGGCCAGCGCGGTGAACATCGCACCCAGGATCCAGGCCAGCGCGGTGGCGCCGGTGGCCAGCAGGAAGTACGCGACCGGGATGGCGACCACGGCACCGGCCAGCACCATGATGATGCGGCCGAACCCTTCAGCGCCGGCCGGCGGTGCACCGATGCCCTTCAGGCCGGCACGACCGATGTAGAACCACACCAGCGAGATCAGCATGCCCACGCCCGAGGCGATGAACACGACCTTGTAGGACGGCATCGCATCGGTACCGAATACCTTGCGGGCCAGGTACTCGGTCAGCACCGGGGCGATCATCGCGCCGATGTTGATGCCCATGTAGAAGATGGTGAAGCCCGAATCGCGGCGCTCGTCCTTCAGCCCGTACAGCTTGCCGACCATGGTCGAGATGTTGGGCTTGAACAGGCCGTTGCCGACGATGATCGTGGCCAGGCCGAGCTTGAAGATGTGCTCCTGCGGCAGCGAGATCATGAACAGGCCGGCGGCCATGATGATCGCGCCGGTCAGGATCGAGCGCTGGTAGCCCAGTACCCGGTCGGCCACGTAGCCACCGAAGATCGCCGCGGCGTACACCAAGGCCAGGTAGGCGCCATAGATGCGGCTGGCGTCGCCTTCACCGGCAGCGCTGCCGTTGTAGAACTGGGCAACGATGTAGAGCACCAACGCCCAGCGGATGCCGTAGAACGCAAAGCGTTCCCAGAACTCGGTCATGAACAGCATCCACAGCGGGCGCGGGTGGCCCAGCGTGGTCTTGAAGTCCGGCAGTGCCGGCTCTGGGGTGTTCGCAGTGGCGTTTACGCTCATGCGGATTTCCTGGTTCGGTGGATGACGAGCACGTCCGCTGTGCAGTTGAAGCAACGCGCGAGGATCACCGACTTCTGGCGTTCACGTCAAATACACGCCGTTTGAGGCAGGTGGCAGCCTGCTCCCTGAACTTGCATCTGAAACGATCCAGCCGCCGGCTGGGGTCCAAGCTGAATGGGGATCAACCCAGCGCTGTCGGGGGCGCGGCCTGCAGGCTGGTGCGCACTTGGAACAGCTCGGGGAAGAAGGTCAGCTCCAGTGCCTTGGCCAGGAAGCCCACGCCGGACGAGCCACCGGTGCCGCGCTTGAAGCCGATCACCCGCATCACCGTGCGCATGTGGCGGAAGCGCCACAGCTGGAAGGCGGTCTCCAGGTCCACCAGGTCCTCGCACAGCGCGTACTCGCGCCAGTAGCGGTCGGTGTCCTGGTAGATGCGTTCGAAGACCGGCTGCAATGCGTCGTCAGCCACGTGCGGCTGGGTCCAGTCGTGGGCCTCGTAGACCGCCGGCACGGCATGGCCGAAGCGGGCCAGGTACTTCAGGAACTCCTCGTACAGGCTCGGCGCCTCCAGCACGGTGCGCAGCTGCGCCTGCCCGGCCGGGTCATGCTCGAACACCTGCAGCATCTGCGCGTTCTTGTTGCCCAGCAGGAACTCGATGTAGCGGTACTGCAGCGACTGGAAGCCCGAAGACGGGCCCAGCACGTCGCGGAAGCCCATGTACTCGGACGGGGTCAGCGTTTCCAGCACCGACCACTGCTCGGTCAGCTGGCGCAGCACCTGCTTGCTGCGCGCCAGCACCTTGCGGCACTGCCAGACTTCATCGCGCTGCAGGAAGCCGATTGCGGCACGCAGCTCATGGCCCAGCAGCTTCAGCCACAGCTCCGAGGTCTGGTGCTGGATGATGAAGAGCATCTCGTCATGGTGCGGCGGGCTGGACAGCGGCTGCTGCGCGCTGAGCAGCTGGTCCAGCCGCAGGTAGCCGCCGTAGGTCAGGCGTCCCTGCAGGTCGGTGTGGATGCCGGCTTCGAGATCGCGTTGGTTGTTGTCGACGGACATGGGCGGGACCAGATCGGGGGCGGCAAGGGTAGCGCGTTGCCGCCGCGCTGGCAGCCGCCGGGTCCATACCGGAGCGTGCGGTTGGCCGTGGAGCATCGGCCGATCCCGGGCCTGCGCGTGGAACCGTCCAGGCCGTTGTACTGGCGGTCAGCCAGAGGCGTATTCTGATGCTTTGCAGCAACGACTGAATACGTTGTTGTTATTGGCCCCCCACCCGCCGGCAGGGGTAAAACGGGGAATCCCCGTGTTGCGGCGCAGGAAGGCTATTCCGTACGCGTTCCTTAACATGGCGATTCATATCATTTGTAACTTCTCTGTCGAAGGTGCAGTACGCAATGACGGTTGCCGCTGAATTCAAGATCGAATACCTGCAGTACCTGGACACGGACGGCGCGCTCGTCCGTGACGACCTGCCCGCGTCGCTGCGCGACCCCAAGGTCCTGGTGCCGCTGTTCAAGCAGATGCTGTTCGTACGCACGTTCGACAGCAAATCCATCGCGCTGCAGCGCACCGGCAAGCTGGGCACCTATGCCGCCTGCCTGGGCCATGAAGCCGCGCACGTGGGTATCGGCGCGGCGATGCAGAAGGACGACGTGTTCGCGCCTTCGTACCGCGAGTATGGCGCGATGTTCATGCGTGGCGTGCGCCCGCACGACGTGCTGATGTACTGGGGCGGCGACGAACGCGGCAACGATTACGGCGGCAACGCGGCCAAGGACTTCCCGTTCTGCGTGCCGATCTCCACCCAGTGCCTGCATGCCGCAGGCGCGGCGCTGAAGTTCAAGCTCAACAAGGAACCGCAGATCGCGGTGGCGGTGTGCGGCGACGGCGGCAGCTCCAAGACCGACTTCTACGCAGCACTAAATTCGGCCGGCGCCTACAAGCTCCCGCTGATCCTGTGCATCGTCAACAACGGTTGGGCCATCTCGGTGCCGCGTTCGGCCCAGACCGGTGCCGAAACACTGGCGCAGAAGGGCCTGGCCGGTGGCCTGCACTGCCTGCAGGTGGACGGCAACGACCTGATCGCGGTGCTGGCGGCAATGGAGCAGGCGCGCGAACGTGCGCTGGCCGGCGACGGCGGCACCGTGCTGGAACTGATGACCTACCGCCTGTCCGACCACACCACCGCCGATGACGCGCGCCGCTACCGCGACGACGCTGAAGTGAAGGATGCCTGGCAGCGCGAGCCGATGCTGCGCCTGCGCAAGTACCTGATCAACGCCGGTGTGTGGAGCGAAGACGAAGAGACCGCCTGGGTCGCCGAGTGCGGCAAGCGCGTGGACGAGGAAGTGAACCTGTACCTCAACACGCCGGTGCAGCCGGTCGAGGCGATGTTCGACTTCCTGTATGCCGATCCGCCGCCGGACCTGCTGGCCCAGCGTGCCCAGGCGATCGCCCTGGAGAAGCGCCATGGATGAGATCAAGAACGGCGCGCCCGGCGCGCACACCAACGCCGCCGACAGCGCTGCGGTCGCGCGCGGAGAAGAGAGCATGACCACCACCCCGATCACCCTCATCGAAGCCATCACCCAGGCGCTGGCCTGGGAGCTGGAACACGATCCGTCGGTGCTGGTGCTGGGCGAGGACGTGGGCGTCAACGGCGGCGTGTTCCGCGCTACTGCCGGCCTGCAGCAGCGCTTCGGCTCGGACCGCATCCTCGACACCCCGCTGGACGAAACCACCATCGCCGGCCTGACCATCGGCCTGGCCGCACAAGGCATGAAGCCGGTGGCCGAAGCCCAGTTCGATGGCTTCATGTACCCGATGGTCGACCATATCGTCTGCCACGCCGCACGCCTGCGTTACCGCACGCGTGGCCGCCTGCACTGCCCGATGGTGCTGCGCGTGCCGTGGGGCGGTGGCATCCGCGCGCCGGAACACCACAGCGAAGCCAACGAGGCGATCTTCACCAACGTGCCGGGCCTGCGCGTGGTGCTGCCGTCGTCGCCGCAGCGTGCGTACGGCCTGCTGCTGGCCGCGATCCGCGAGCCGGATCCGGTGATCTACATGGAGCCCAAGCGCATCTACCGCCAGTACAAGGAAGTGGTCGTCAACGACGGCGAAGCCTTGCCGCTGGACGTCTGCTTCGTGCTGCGCGACGGCACCGACGTGACCCTGGTGACCTGGGGTGCGCAGGTGAAGGAAGCGCTGGAAGCGGCCGACAAGCTGGCCGGCGAAGGCATCAGTGCCGAAGTCATCGACGTGGCCACGCTGCGTCCGCTGGACTTCGCCACCATCGCCGAATCGGTGGCCAAGACCGGCCGCTGCGTGATCGTGCAGGAGGCCCCGAAAACCGCGGGCTTCGGCGCCGAGATCGCCGCGCGCCTGGCCGAGGAATCGATCTACGACCTGCTGGCCCCGGTCGAGCGCGTTACTGGCTACGACACCCACATTCCGCTGTTCCGCCTGGAAATGAAGTACCTGCCGAGCGTTGAGCGGATCGTGGCTGCGGCCAAGCGCGCGGTGGCGGCCGGCTGACATGCGGGCCCGCCTTCTGGGGGCTTACCGCAGCCAGTATCCCAACCCGCTCCGGTTCCACACCGGCCAGATCGTCGAAGTAGGTGTGCGTGACGAGGAATGGCCGGCGTTTGCCTGGGTACGCACCAACGATGGGCGCGCTGGATGGGCGCCCATCGCCTGGTTGCAGCTGCTGGACGAGGGTCGCGCCGAAGCGCTGTGCGACTACGACGCCCGCGAGCTGGATGTGGAAAGCGGCGAGATGGTGAAGCTTCATCACGAACACGGCGGGTGGTGGTGGTCCGAGCGCGCCAATGGCGCGACGGGTTGGCTGCCGGCCCGCGAACTGGAACTGCTGGAAGAGAACTGCAAATGAGCCAGACCAAGAACTTCAACCTGCCCGACCTGGGCGAAGGCCTGCCGGACGCGACCATCGTCGAGTGGTTCGTCAAGGAAGGCGATGTGATCAAGCTGGACGAGCCGCTGGTCTCGATGGAGACCGCCAAGGCCGTGGTGGAAGTGCCCTCGCCGTTCTCCGGCAAGGTGCTGAAGCTGTCCGGCGGGGCCGGCGACATCATCCCGACCGGCTCGGTGCTGGCCAGCTTCGAACTGGACCCGAACCTGCCGCAGCGCGCCGATGGCCAGGACACCGGCCACAGCCATGGCCACGCCGCACCGGCGGCGCCGGCGGCCGCCCCGCCCCCCCCGCCGCTGCCGGCTGCGGCCGCTCCGGTTGCCGCCGAGGAGGCCAAGCCCGCCGCGGCCGAGCGCGATGATGCCGGTACCGTGGTCGGCGCCATGCAGAGCTCCAACGCCGTGCATGCCGAACAGGCGCTGGCCGTCGGTGGCGTCAAGGCCGTGCCGGCCGTGCGTGCGATGGCGCGCAAGCTGGGCGTGGACCTGAGCCGCGTGACCGCTACCGGGACCGATGGCGCGGTCACCATGGCCGACGTCAAGCAGGCCGCCGCCAACGGCACCGCCAAGCTCGGCGCTGCTCCGGCGCCGGTCGCTGCCGCCGCGTATGCCGCGCCGTCCCCGGCGCAGGTGTCTGCCCCGGTGCAGAGCGAAGCCCGCACCCCGCTGTCTGCCGCCGGCAAGCCGATGCGCACCCAGCCGCCGGGCGTGGTCGCCAAGGGCCAGCCGGAACCGCTGAAGGGCGTGCGCCGCAACATGGCCCGCGTGATGGCCGATGCGCACAGCAAGGTCGTGCCGACCACGCTGAACGACGACGCCGACATCCACGCCTGGCTGCCGGGCAACGACGTCACCGCCCGCTTGGTGCGCGCCATCGTCGTTGCCGCACAGAAGGTGCCGGCAATGAACGCCTGGTTCGACGGCGAAGCACTGACCCGCACCCTGCACGCGCAGGTGGACATCGGCATCGCCGTGGACACCGACGACGGCCTGTTCGTGCCGGCCCTGCGAAATGCCGACATGCTCGATGCACGCGGCATCCGCGAAGGCGTCAATCGCCTGCGCGAGCAGGTGGAATCGCGTTCGATCGCCGCCTCGGAACTGAGTGGCTACACCATCTCGCTGTCCAACTTCGGCATGTTCGCCGGCCGCTACGCGACCCCGGTCGTGGTGCCGCCGTGCGTGGCCATCGTCGGTGCCGGCCGTGCCCGCCACCAGATGACCCCGGTGATGGGCGGCGTGGAAGCGCACAAGGTGATCCCGCTGTCGGTCACCTTCGACCACCGCGCAGCCACTGGCGGTGAAGCCGCCCGCTTCCTGCGCGCGATGATGGACGACCTGGCACTGGCCAGCTGATCGGCCACCTGACCGGTGGGTGCCAACCGTTGGTTGGCGCATGAAACTGACTGGTGAGTGCCAACCTTGGTTGGCACATGAATTGGAGAAACGCCGGGCACTGCCCGGCGTTTTTTTGTGCCCGCTCCACTGTAGAGCCGAGCCCATGCTCGGCTTGCTTCATGCTTTCATCTACGCATGGCGTGGATCTACTGAAAAGCGGCCGAGCATGGGCTCGGCTCTACAGAATTCGTGCGATCAATCGCGCGCGACCAAACCCTCGGCGCGACTGTAGACACGCAGGCGGTGACCATCAGGGTCGGCACCGACGAAGGTGTGGCCGAATTCCAGTGTCACCGGTTCCAGCAGAATCCGCACGCCGAGCCCGCGCCACGCATCGTGCATCTGCTGCACGGTCTCCGGGTTGGCGACCACCATCGCCAGTTCGGCGGCACCGGCCTGCGCGGACACCGGCGGCTGCACGTCGTCGCGTTGCCACAAGCACAATGCGGCGCCATCGCCGAGCAGGAACAGGGCGAAACCGGGCGACTGCTCGACCGGTGGCTTGCCGAGAATGCCGCTGTAGAACGTGGCGCTGGTGGCGACGTCGCGCACGTACTGCAGCAGGGTGCTGGGTATGAACATGGGGAACCTCCGTTGTTGGGAGCGTTCATGGTGGAACACGCCTGCTGACATATTCTGTCAGTAGATCAAGCGAATGAAATCGATCGGGTAGAGTCGTTCGTCGTTCGAACATCTCGCGTATTTCGGGCACTTCCGCCATCGGATGGAAAAACAGGCGACCCGCTGTGATCTCGCGATATATCGCAAAGCCAAGTCATGATGGGAGCAGTCGTCGGCGATGAACCTTCGCTCGGACCAATCAAAGGGAGACTCAGTTACCAGTTGCAACAGACAGAAGTGATTTAGAGTCAAATGCAGATGGAACGCCAATTCACGTAATACACATGAAAAGGAAAGTTCATGACCACAACACGCAGTTATCTCCCGTTGTTGGCAGCCATCCTCACCGCCTCTCCCGCCCTTGCGGACGACGCCCCCAAGGATGTAGCAATACAGCACTACGCGGAAACCATGCACATAGGCACGTTCGAAGCCGCGCAACGAATGGATGCGGAACGGGCCGCAGGTAAACTCAGCGCACGGCTTCAGAGGGAGAAGCCGGAGACGTTCGCCGGCCTTTACATCGAGCACTCCCCTGAATTCAGGATCGTGGTGAGGTTCACCGGCGATGCCTCACGCCAACTTTCTGCTTACACCAAGGACCGCCTCTACGTCGCAGAAACCGCGCCACGTTCTCTCGAGCTTCTCCGCGCCACCCAAGAGGAGGTGTCCGATCAGCTCGTCAAGGCCGGCATTGATTTTGCAGCCACGGTAAACACGAAGAGCTCTATCGTAGAGGTATATGTACGTGATCCCGATGCCGTACGCGCCAGACTTTCCAAACTTCTCTCTGTCGCCGACTTCATCCACATAAAAGAGACCACAGGTTTCATAGAGCCAACAAACACCGTAGCGGGCGGGCGGCGACTGGAAGGCTACCAGCAGCAGCTCTGCACAGCCGGCTTCAACGTGGTCGAAACTGCAACTCGCGAACTAGGCTTGGCCACTGCCGGTCACTGTGACAATGACAATTATCAGCGCAATCCAACCGCTCGCATTCTGTTCAAGAGTGAACGCAACAAAGGATCTTACGACGTTCAGTGGGGTGCACAGCAGCGTGGCGGCGTCATCTTCTCCCAGTCGAACGAAATCATTGTCGATGGGGAAAAACTGACGATAACCGATGAGGCATCACTTGCCGACATGACACCAGGCACAACGGTCTGCAAGTTCGGCGTAACGACCGGTCGCACATGCGGATCCATCAAAGACGCAGAGTTCGCAGCCAACTGGAATGGGGAAGCCGGCACCTACGTCCAAGTCGTCAGCCTTGATGGAACCGTGATGAACAAAGGCGGCGATAGTGGTGGCCCCGTCTATGCCGGCAACTCGGCCTACGGCCTTGTTCATGGCAGGGGAAACGACGGCTCTCCTTGGGCGAATGACCTTTTCTTCATGCCCATAGAGAGGATGTCCACCCTGGGCGTGGCTACCTTGACGAAGCCATTTCAGCTGGACAGCGTTCCGAACGTGTCTGGAACAGGCGCCAGTGTTACTGCCAAGATGAACTTCAGTGGGATCCGAGGTTTCCGGTATATATCAACCTCGAGATCTTGACTTGTCCTGCCGGATGGATCTGCAGCGGTAGCCGCGCCAAAGTCGACAGGAACATCCCATCCCCCATCACCTTCACTTGGGGTTGTACACCAAGTGAACTTGGTGAACCTCAAGTTTCGAGAGTCAGGACATTCTTGGAAGATGCGTCGGGCCTCGTAACCCAAGCCATAGAGTCGACGATTACCTGTACCACCCCGGCCTCCCCCGGCACATAGCCCACCAGCTGTGTAAGCCCACCGCGTTGACGCACAGCGCCATTCCTCGATGTGGTTACGAGCGGTCCAACCAGTCCGGCGCGATGCCCTGCGCCTTCTGCCAGCGCCGCAGCAGCGTGGCGCGCGGCACGAGGTAGCGATCCTCCAGCACGCGCACCTGGCGGATGCGGTCCAGGCGGAAATGGCGGAAGTCCTCGCGGCCTTCGCACCACGCCGCCAGCATCGGCACTTCATCGAAGTAGCCCAGCGCGAACGGCCAGACAATGCGCTCGGTACGTTGGCCCTGCGCATCCTGGTAGCCGAACTGCAGGCGTTGTTGCGCGCTCACCGCTTCGCGCACAGCCTGCAGGCGTGCAGCAGGTACCTTGGCCGCAGCGCGCGAAGGGCCAACGCGCAGGCCGCTATCACGCAAGGCTTCCCGGCGTGCTGCGGGCAGCACATGCGCGATACGCGCCAAAGCATCACGCGCGGCCTCAGCCAGCGCCGGCTCGGTGCGGGCCGCAACCCAGCGCAGGCCAAGCACCAGTGCATCGATCTCGGCGGGCGGCAGGGTCATCGGCGGCAGGGTATCGCTCGGCGCCAGCTGGTAGCCGACGCCGGCCTCACCACGCAGGTCGGCGCCTTGCTCGCGCAGGGTCTCGATATCGCGATACAGCGTGCGCAGGCTGATGCCCAGCGCTTCGGCCAGCACCTGCCCGGCCACCGGCCGCCGATGGCGGCGCAGCAGCTGTTGAAGCTGGGTCAGACGCAGCGCACGCGACATCAGCCGGCCAGCGCGCTCGATGCCACCACGTGTTCACCCGGTTGCGGGGCAAGTGCGGCCTCGACCAGTGCCTTGGCAATTTCGCTGGCCGGATTGATCCGCCACGCCCGTGGCAGTACTGGCCCCAGTGCGCCGAGTACCGTCAATGCGAAACGCTCGCCGCGACGCACCTCGTTGCGCTCACCCCCGATCAGCCCTGGGCGGACCAGGGTCAACGAGTTGAAGCCCTGCGCACGCAGGTCACGCTCCAGCTCGCCCTTCACCCGGCTGTAGAAGATCGACGACTGCGGGTTGGCACCGGCTGCGGAATTCAGCACATAGGTCTGCGCCCCCCGTGCCTGCGCCAGGCGGGCGAACGCCAGCGGGTAGTCATGGTCGATGCGATGGAAGGCCTCGCGGCTGCCGGCCTGGGCAATGGTGCTGCCGAGCGCGCAGATGACCGCGTCCACGCGCGCCCACTCGGCTGCGGCTGGCAACGCATCGAAGGCCAGCACCGGATTCTCCAGCTTGGCGTGGGCCACAGCCAACGGGCGGCGGGTCGGGGCAACCACGGCGCCGCAGCGCGGGTCGTCCAGCAGCCTGCGCAGGGTCAGCCCACCGACCAGGCCGGTCGCCCCCAGCAACATCACGCGCATCACCACCTCCACTGCGGCATCCTGTCGCCCATCCTAGCCGTTCAAGCCCTCGGCGGCCGCGCCGATATGCTGGAACCAGTCCCTGCCAGCCCCAGGATTCGCTCCATGACGGACCAGCCCGACCACCGCCCTGCCCCCGGTACCGCCCTTGGGCCGCCGGCACGCGTGCGCGCGGTGGTGGACGGGCGGGGTGACCGCGTGGTGCTGCAGGGCGGCGGTGGCGTGGCGCTGCAGCAGCTGTTCGCGGGCGCCGATGCGCCGGAACCGCTGCTGGCGGCGTTCGCCAACGGCATGGCCACCCTGCCCGGCGAACTGGGCGACATGGGCGACCGCCTGCAGTCCGCACAGGCCAGCGCCGATTGGCCGCGCTATGGGCGCGCGATGCGGCAGCTGATCGACAAGTACATCCGCACCATCGAGCAGCATTCGCCGGACGGGCAGCCGGAAAGCCTGCGCCTGTCCGAGCAGTTGCGGCTGCTGCTGGGCGGTGCGGTGGTGGCCCTGCTGCAGCACGACCCGGACCTGCGCGAGCAGGCGCAGGCGCTGGCCCTGCGCCTGCGCCAATGGCAGCCGGGCACGGCCCTGGAACCAATCGAACAGGGCGTGCGCGAACTCGGGCACCAGGTCGGCGTGCGTGCCGAGAGCTGGCAGGAGCAGCAGGCGCTGCTGCTGGAGCTGTTCGCGCTGCTGTTGGAAAACGTGAGCGAGCTGCTGGACGACCGCAGCTGGCTGCAGGGCCAGATCGCGGCGGTGCGCCAGCTACTGGACGGGCCGCTGGAAGCCGAGGCAGTCGAGCGCACCCGTGCCGAACTGCGCGAAGTGATCTACAAGCAGGGCCTGCTGCGCCAGGGCATCGACGATTCGAAGGCGGCGATGCGCGGGTTGATGGGCGAGTTCATCGAGCGCATGGATGGCATGGCCACCAGCACCGGCGAATACCACGACCGCATCGGCAGCTACGCCCTGCAGCTGCGCAAGGCACGCAGCATCGCCGACCTCAACCAGCTGCTGCAGGAGGTGATGCGCGATACCGGCAAGGTGCAGCAGCAGGCCGCGCAGGCCCGCGATCACCTGGCCAATGCACGGCAGGCAGTGGAACGCGCCGAACAGCGCATTGCCGAGCTGGAGCAGGAACTGCGTGCCGCCGGTGACCTGGCGCGCATCGATCCGCTGACCCAGGCGCTGAACCGCCGCGGCCTGGATGAACTGCTGCAGCGTGAACTGGCGCGTGCCGCGCGCAACAACTCACCGCTGGGCGTAGCGGTGATCGATCTGGATGATTTCCACCTGACCAACGAGGCGCACGGTCACGCGGGTGGCGATGCTTTGCTGCAGCACCTGGTGGCCGTGTGCAAGCTGCTGCTGCGCGCCACCGACGGCATCGCACGGTTGGGCGGCGACGAGTTCGTTCTGGTACTGCCGGAAACCCAGGGCGCCGACAGCATGGCCACCGTGCAGCGCCTGCAGCGTTCGCTGGCGCATCGCGTGCTGACCGTGCAGGACCGGCGCGTGCCGGTGCACTTCAGCGCCGGGCTGGCGCAATGGCAGCCGGGCGACGATACCGAGACCCTGCTGCGCCGCGCCGATGACGCGCTGTATGCGGCCAAGCGGCAAGGCAAGAACCGGGTGCAGGCGGGCTGATGATCCAGCGCGCAGACGCTGTAGCGCCCGAGCCCATGCTCGGGCGGCGGCGCGCAGCGCCGTAGAGCAGCCGTGCGTGGGCTCGGCTCTACAGATCATTTCCCGCGCAGCTTCTGGAACCCGGTCACCGCTGCCAGCACGATGGCGCCGGCGATGATGCCGACCACCATGTTGCCCGCCGCACTGACCAGCCAGCCCCACTGGCCCTCGCCGCCCAGCGCCTGCACCGCGTGGTGCAGCGCCGGCACGTTGTGCACCAGGATGCCGCCACCGACCAGGAACATGGCGATGGTGCCGGCCACCGACAGGAACTTCATCAGCCACGGCGCCGAGGCCACCAGGCCGCGACCGAAGGCGGCCAAAGCCCCACCCTTGCGCGACAGGTACAGGCCGACGTCATCAAGCTTCACGATGCCCGCCACCAGCCCATAGACGAAGACCGTCATTGCCAGTGCAACCACGGCCAGCGTGACCAGCTGGTTGGTGAACGATGCGGTGGCGACCACCCCCAGCGTCAGCACGATGATCTCGGCCGAAAGGATGAAGTCGGTGCGGATCGCGCCTTTTACCTTGTCCTTCTCCCACGCCACCATGTCCACCTGGGTATCGGCCAGTGCCTTGCGCCGCTCGGCCTGGCGCTCGGCATCGTCATCGGAGGAATGAAGGAAGCGATGCGCCAGCTTCTCCACGCCTTCAAAACAGAGGAAGGCACCACCGATCATCATCAACGGCACGATCAGCGGCACGTTCCAGCCGCGGCTGTGCAGCCAGGCCTCCAGCGCGCTGATCGCCAATGCCGCCGGCACCAGGATCACCTTGTTCACCAGCGAGCCCTTGGCCACCGCCCACACCACCGGCAGTTCACGGTTGGCGTTGACCCCGGTGACCTGCTGCGCGTTCAGCGCCAGGTCGTCGCCCAGCACGCCGGCGGTTTTCTTCGCCGCGACCTTGGTCAGGACCGAGACATCGTCGAGGAGGGTGGCGATATCGTCGAGCAGGGCGAACAGGCTGGCACCGGCCATGGGAAGTCCAGAGAGGGAATGAGCGGATTCTGACCGATCCGGTGTGGACTGCGGAAGACGTCGGATTCACCGCGTGCCCACCGCCCCCCGGCGACACTGCGGAATCCGGACATTGCCGGCCCGTGGCCGGCGCTACCTGTCTTCGTCGCATGGGAGTTCCGCTTGAGCAATCCGCCCACCGCCAATGGCAATCCTCCGCTGGTCAAAGGTATGAACCGGCGCAGCCAGATCCTGCGCCTGCTGATGCGCTATCGCCATTCAGGGGTGTTCTCGGGCATGAACCTGGATGCCGCAGGCAATCCAGCCGACGTTCCCGCGGACGGCAACCCGGAACAGTTCGTCAGCGATCTGGAAGCTCTGGGGCCAACCTTCGTCAAGCTGGGCCAGATGCTGTCCACGCGCCCGGACATGGTGCCGGTAGAGTTCGCCACGGCGCTGGAGCGCATGCAGGAAAAGGTAGCGCCGATTCCCGTCGAGCGCATCCACGCCATCATCGAGCAGGAGCTGGGCGTAGGGGTGAACAAGCTGTTTGCCGCGTTCGACCCCGAGCCGCTGGGCTGCGCATCGATCGCGCAGGTGCATCGGGCCGTGCTGCACGACGGACGCCAGGTGGCGGTGAAGGTGCAGAAGCCTGAAGTGGCCGCACAACTTCGCTCGGACCTGGAGGCGCTGCGCAGCTTCGCGCTGGCCGCCGACCACCTGACCCAGGTGGGCCGCCGCGTGCGTCTGCGCGACTGGCTCAACGAATTCGCCAAGACCCTGATGCAGGAGCTGGACTACCACGCCGAGGCCGAGAACCTGGCCCGTTTCGGCCGGCACCTGAAGCCGTTCCGCCGCCTGTGGATACCGCAGCCGCTGTGGGACTACAGCAGCCAGCGCGTGCTGACGATGGAACTGGCCACCGGCGTGCGCGTGGATGCGATTCCCGATGTGCGCCGCACCGAACAATCGATGGACCCGCTGGCGGCCGCGCTGATCCGCGGCTACCTGGACCAGATCTTCGTGCACGGCGAGATCCACGCCGACCCGCACCCCGGCAACCTGCGGGTGATGCCCGATGGACGGCTGGCGATCTTCGACCTGGGCATGGTTGCGCACATGCCGCCGCGCCTGCGCGAGCGCTTGCTGAAGATCCTGTTCGCAGCGGTCGATGGCCGTGGCGAGGAAGTGGCTGACGACCTGATCAGCATCAGCACGCGGCTGGAGGCGTTCGACGAGGAACGTTATCTGCGCGAGACCGGCCAGTTGATCGCGCGTTACGCCGCCAGCGGCACGTTCTCCGAAGGCCGCGTGGTGCTGGACATGGTGCGCATCGCCACCGCCTGTGGCCTGCGCACGCCGCCGGAACTGAGCCTGCTCGGCAAGGCACTGCTCAACCTGGAAACCGTATGCCGCTTGCTGGCACCCGAACTGGATACCCGCCGCATCGTCGAGCGCCAGCTGCAGCATGTGATGCGTGCGCGCCTGAAAAAATCACTGTCCGCAGCCAACATCGCCAGCGAGGCGATGGAGCTGCAGCAGCTGCTGCGCGATGGGCCGCGCAAGCTGTCGGACATCATGGCGCTGCTGGCCGAGAACCGTCTGCAGATGAAGGTGACGGGCCTGGAAGAATCGCGGCTGATGGAGAACCTGCAGAAGATCGCCAACCGCGTGGCGGCCGGCATCATCAGCGCGGCATTGATCATGGCCGCCGCGATGATGATGAAGATCGACACCGGCTGGCACCTGTTCGGCTATCCGCTCATCGCCCTGATTCTGTTGTTCATCGGCGTAGTGCTCGGCCTTGGCATCGTAACCAGTGCATTGCTGTTCGACCGTCGTGCGCGGGCACGCGAAGAACGCGGGCATCGCTAGCGCATCGACAAAAACACCCGTATTCATGCAGTTTTTAATGCAATCCAGCTACCCCTTTCACGCTCGTTTTACCTTCTGAGCGCGATTACGCGCGCGTCATTTCAACAAACATTTCAGTCAGGTTCGTGCATGCACTATCGGGTCATCGGCCTGTCACATGCATGTGCTTGCGGCAGCGCCGGTCGGATGGACACGCGTCGGTACGACGTCCATCACCACCACCCCGTCACTGCCGAAGCTGCCTATGCTCTGGATACTGCTGCTGTCGTTGTTGCTGCTGTGCTGGTTGTTCCTCGCGTCCGAGAAATGGGTGTGGTGGAAGGCCAGTGCGTTCTCGCTGCTGCTGCTCATGCTCAGCGCATGGTGGCTGATCGACAAGCTGTCCGGTGATGGGCTCAACGCTGCCACCCTTTACCACCTCGGCGCCGACATGGAAGGCGCCGGTGTCTCCGACTTCAAGGGCTACATCGCCGGCTTCATCGTGCTGGCGCTGGTCTCGCTGCTGCCGCTGTTCGCCACGCGGGTGAAGCGCTGGCGCCGGCCCGGCCACGGTGGCGCGCTGTTCGCGGGCTTCGCGGCCGTGTGGGTGGCCACGATCATGATCAGCCCGCTGGCCCGCGACGGCCAACGCCTGTACCAGCAGCTGCGCCCGGTCGACTTCGCCCGCATCGCCCCCGAATACCAGGTGCCGACGCAGCCGCTGCAGCGCCCACGCAACATCGTCTGGATCTACGGCGAGAGCCTGGAGCGCACCTACCTGGACGAGAACGTGTTCCCGGGCCTGATGCCCAATCTCAACCGCCTGGCCACGAAGTCGCTGGACGTGCGCGGCCTTGCCTCGGCCGAAGGCAGCGGCTGGACCATCGCCGGCCTGGTGTCGTCGATGTGCGGCGTGCCGCTGACCACCTCGCAGGGCGATGAAAACAGCATGGACCGGATGGGCAGCTTCCTGCCCAAGGCAGTGTGCCTGGGCGACTACCTGAAGCAGCAGGGCTATACCAACCATTACCTGGGCGGGGCCAACGGCCAGTTCGCCGGCAAGGGCCAGTTCCTGGCCAGCCACGGTTTTGACGAAGTGCATGACCTCGCCTGGTTCAAGCAGCAGAAAAAGATCGGTCGCATCCACTACTCGGCCTGGGGCGTGCACGACGACGTGCTGCTGGATACCGCCTACCAGCGCTTCGAACAGCTCTCGCGCGCCGGCTCGCCGTTCATGCTCACCACGCTCACCATGGACACCCACCACCCGGCGGGCCACCTGCCGGTGTCGTGCAAGGGCGAGCGCTACCAGAGCCGGTACGGCAACATCAACATGCTCAACGCGCTCAAATGCAGTGACCGGCTGATCTCGCAGCTGGTCGAACGCATCCAGGCCAGCCCGTACGGCAAGGACACGCTGATCGTGATCGCCTCCGACCACCTGGCGATGCCCAACGATCTGACCCACATCCTGACCCGGCAGAAGCGCGAGAACCTGCTGCTGTTCCTGGGCGATGGCATTGCGCCGCAGCAGCTCAGCGCCGACGCCGGCACCACGCTGGATTCGGGTGCGACTCTGCTCAGCCTGCTGGACCCGAACCTGAAGACGATGGGCTTCGGTCGCTCGCTGATCGACCCGCAACGCGCGCCCAGCGCCAGTGTGGCCGCGCGACGCGACCAGGGTCGCGACTACCCGCAGTATCTGGCGTTCGCCCGTTCGCTGTGGCTGGGTGAACCTACGCGTGAACTGAAGATCGACGGCGACGACCAGGTGGTGGTCGGCCTGCAGCACGTGCAGCCACCGGTGCTGCTCGAGTACGACAAGGACTGGGGTTTGAAGTCGGTGTACCTGGAAAACACCTCGCGCCAGTTCGATGATGCCAACCCGGACAACACCCTGGCCTATGTCGACCGCTGCACCGCGTTCGAGGACGGCTCGGCCGACGGTGACTGGTGCGCGCTGCTGGTCAACCGCGACAACGGCATCAAGCTGTACCGCGACAACGACCTGCGCGGCGGCATCGCGGTCGATGCACCGCTGGATGCACTCCAGGGCCCGCGCCCGAGCGTGCGCCAGGCGCACATGATCACCCAGAAGGGACGCCGTACGCGTGCCGGCCAGTACATGTTGCAGCTGGTGGCGAGCACGCGCCCGGATCGCGGCTTCTGGATCGAAGCAGTGTCGTCGCAGCGCAAGGTGGTGCTGGCCCAGCAGTGGGTGCAGCCCGATGCCGACGGCAAGATCAACGTGACGTTCGGGCTGGACCACGAAGTGGATGATCTGGAGATCCGCGCGTGGTTGAACCATGCCGAGAAGCTGGCAGTGGATACGTTCGCACTGGTGCCGTCGCGCAGCCGACCGCGAGGGTAGGGTTCTTTGCAGGGCTGCGCCCTGCACCCGTTACAAACCGGGGCAACGGCAACAGCAACAGCGTGCATTCCGTGGGATGGCGGGGCGGTGTCGGAGTGCGGGGACGCCGAAAATCCGTCCCTGGAGGCTTGGCAGCCGCATCCATGCGGCTGACACCCCGCACTCCGACCCCCCCCCACCTCTGACAGATTCCTGCGGCTGTCGGTAGGTGTCGACCTTGGTCGACACAATCTGTCAGATATCGAAAATCAAAATGGGGTCAGATCCGTTTTCCTACGGAAAACGGATCTGACCCCAATAGTATTTCCAACAGATCGCGGAAAACTGTCGAAGGCGGGGTGGGTCCGGTTGCGGGGGCGTGAGCCGCATGGATGCGGCGACCGAGCTTACATGGACGTACTTGCAGCGTCCCCCGCAACCGGACCCACCCCGCCATCCCTCAGGAAACCAGCCTTTGCTGTTGCTGTTGAAGTTGCCGGCCAGCGGCCGGCACTACCGCGGGTGCAGGGCGCAGCCCTGCAGAACACCCCCTACTCCTGCGGATCGCGGGTGATGTGGATGTCGGTCGGGGTCGACAGCGGGATGTTCCGCTCCGCCAGGATCTGCAGCAGGCTGAAGTACAGATCGCTGCGGGTGGCGTAGACCTGCCGCGGGCTGGCCACGTACGCGAAACTGTTGATGGTGATCTGGCCACCGGCAATGCTGTCGATGTAAACCGTCGGTGTCGGCTGCTGCAACACGTTGGCGTGCGCGGTATACGCATCCAGCAGCGCCTGCCGCAGGTTGCCGACATCAGTGCTGGGCGGCACCGCGAACTGGATCTGGATGCGGCCCTGGTTGTTGCCCATCGTCATGTTGCGCACGGTCTTGGTGACCAGCTCGGAGTTGGGCACGATCAACGTCGACTTGTCGCCCACCTGAATCTCGGTCGATCGCAGGCTGATGCGGCGGATGTCGCCCTCCTGGTCACCCAGCTTCACCCAGTCGCCGATCTTCACCGGCCGCTCGGCCAGCAGGATCAGGCCGGAGACGAAGTTCTGGGTGATCACCTGCAGGCCGAAACCGATACCCACCGACAGCGCGCTGACCAGCAATGCCAGCTTGCTCAGCTGCAGGCCCATCGCCGACAGCGCCCAGATCACCGCGATGATGATGCCCACATAGCGGGCAACGGTACTCACCGAATTGCGCGCGCCCAGGTCCAGCTCGGTCTTGGGCAGGTAGGTGTCGGTCAGCCAGCGCTGTACCAGCTGGGTAACGGCCAGGCCAGCCAGCAGCACCAGCACCGCCAGCACGATGCGCACCGGCTCCAGCTTGGTTCCGCCAATGTCGAATCCAGAGGTGAACAGCGAGGAGAAGCGCTCCACCACGGCGCCGATGTTGCCGAACGGTGCCACCAGCGCCAGCAGCGCGATCAGTACGACGATGGTGCGCAACGCCGCCGACAGCAGCACGCCCGCCTGTTCCAGCCGCGATACGCTCAGGCCGGTACTGAGCAGGATGGTCTGGCCGACCTTGCTGTCGGCGTTGAGCATCCACGTGCTCAGGTCATCGACGAACTTGAACAGCAGGGTCGCCGCCAGCACCACGATGCTGCCGCCAATCAGCTGCTGGTTCACGAACTTGGCGAAATTCAGGTAGCCCATCAACGTCGCGGCGATGGCGGCCACCACCGCGACGTTGCCCGCTACGCGTGCCAGTACCAGCCAGCTGCTGCGACGCACCGGCGTTGCCGCACCCACGCCATCGGCCTGTGCCTCCAGCTTGGCCTCGGCTTCGGCGGTCTGCCGCCGATGCAGGCGCGCCAGGGTCACCAGCATGGCCATGATCAGGCCGAGGTAGGTCAGGGCAATCAGGCCGTCCAACGCCACCGTGGTGACGTCGCTGGTGCGCGTAGCCTGGTCGAGGGCCACCAGCACCGTGCTCAGCCAGGCCAGCGCCGCCGCGCCCCAGGCGTATTTGCGCAGCTTGAGTGCGGCGGTGTCATCCAGATTCAGCAACCGCCACGACGGACGCTTGGGTACCAGCATGCACGCGCTGAGCGCCGCAATGAAGGCGGCGCGGAAGGTGGCCGTCTCCAGGCCGTCGGCCACCACCTGCAGACGCGGCGCGATGGCATCGATCGCATCGAGCGCTGCCATCAGCAACACCACGGCATAGCCGGGCAGCAGCGTGCCCACCAGCAGCAGCCACATCGCCAGTCCGGATCGCCGCAGGCGACCGTCCGGCGCACGCTCGGACGCCGCAAAGCGCCGCCCCAGCCTGCGCAGCCACAGCCGCAGCGGGAACATCATCACCAGCGCGGCCAGCAGGCCCAGCAACGGCGTGCCCCAGCCATTGGCCCGGACACCAGCAACAAACGTATCGCGCCCCTGCTCGGCCAACGGCGCGACGCGTGCGATATCGATCGGCAGGCGCTCGGCCACCTTGCTCCACAGCGCCGGAGACAACGGCGAGGCGACCTTCTTCCCCATGTCTTCGGCGCGTTGCGCAGTGCGCTGCTGGTCGATGTCGGCTGCCAGCTGCTGGGCACGCACGGCACTGGCCTTGGCCTGCGCCACCGATGCGGCCAGCCCATCGCGCTGCTTGTTGAGGGTGCGCCGTTGCGCCGCCAGTTCGGGCGGCTCGGTGGCGCCCTCGGCAGGCGTGCCCAACTGCGCCAGCTGTTCGTCGAGGCGGTCCAGCTGCGGCTGCAGCGACTTCTCCAGCGCCTCGGCGTCACGCCGGGCCTTCGAAGCATCCTCGGACAGCATGGCCAGTGTTTCGATGGCCGCGGCATCACCACGCTTGCGGTCGACTTCCTTCAGCTTTGCATCGATATCCGCCAGCTGCTGCTTCGGCGTGGGGTCCTCATCCTGTGCCAGCACCGGTGCGGACAGCAGGAAGGCAGTGCACAGCAGCAGGGCCAGCCAGGGCCCCCGTGCACGGATCGATCGCAGGAAAGAAGACACGCCAGACATACCAGTTCGCGCGGACCACCGCGCCTGCGCGCGACTATACGGCACAGGCGGTCAACAGCGGATGGGCGGCCCCGTCAGCGTCGCGCGTCAGTACTTCAGGCGCAACTCTTCCACCGTCGGCTGTTGCAGGGCATACCAGTCCTGGAACTCTTCCTCGGTAATCTCATCGGGCGCATACACCGCCACCGGGTACCAGTCGTGGTCGGTCGGCAGCGGCTGGCGCGGGCCGGCACGCAGGCTGTAGCTCACGCCCTCGTAGTCGACCAGGTCATCGACCTGCGGCCACTGTTCGCGCGCGAACGCGGATTCACTCTTCAACAGGATCACCTGGTACATCGGCACCTCCACCTCGGTTGGATCAGGAAAACACGGCGCTGGCGGCAGGATACCGCCAGGCCGGTGGCAACAGGCACGTCGCAGCGGCGACGGAACGTTCTGGACACGGCCATCGCCCCGGCTTCACCCGCCCATGGCGAGCCCATCGGCATCGTGGAGACCCACCACTGCCACCACTGCCGATGACCGACCACCCGCCGCTGAAGACCGTCGCCGACCTCAAGCTGCCCCGCTACCTGGGCACCTGGTACGAGATCGCCCGTCTGCCGATGCGCCACGAGCCGGAAGGCTGCACCGACGTGTCGGCGCACTACACCCTGCTCGAGAACGGCAACGTCGGCGTCACCAACCGCTGCCGCATGGACGGCGAGATCGAAGAGGCAACCGGCGAGGCCTGCGCCGTCGAAAACGACAGCGCGCGCCTGGAAGTCAGCTTCCTGCCCAAGGGCCTGCGCTGGCTGCCGTTTGCCAAGGGCGACTACTGGGTGATCCAGATCGCCCCGGACTACAGCGTTTCGCTGGTGGGCAGCCCGGATCGCAAGTACCTGTGGCTGCTGGCACGCGAGCCGCAGCTGGACGCCACCGTGCAGGAACATTATCTGGCCGCAGCGCGCCTGCAGGGCTTCGATCTGTCCGAACTGATCCAGACCCCGCATACCGGCCACCCGACCGCCTGAGCAGCACACTTCATGGACCTGAAAAGTGGCTACCCGTGGTGGGCCATACGCAACGGACTGATCCAGGCGTTCCCGCCGCTGGAAAAGGACCTGCGCTGCGACGTGCTGGTGGTCGGTGGCGGCATCACCGGTTCACTCATCGCCGACGAGCTGTCCCGGCATGGCCATGACGTGGCCTTGATCGAGCAGCGCGACATCGGCTGGGGCAGCACGGCCGCGAGCACCGCGCTGCTGCAGTACGAGATCGACACCCACCTGCTGGAGCTGGCCCAGCGCTATGGCAACGATGCGGCCGCCCTGGCCTACCGTGCCTGTGCCGATGCGATCCCGGCATTGGGCGAAGTGGCACGTGGACTGAAGAACGTGGATTTCCAGCAGATGGACAGCCTGTATCTGGCCAGCCGGCGGCGCGACGTGCCGCGCTTGATGGCCGAAGGTGCTGCGCGCCGCGGCATTGGACTGGACGCCCGCTGGCTGGACCGCGAAGCCCTTCGCGAACGCTTCGACGTGGACGCCGGTGGCGCCCTGCTGACCCGCCAGGCGGCCCGGGTTGACCCCTACTGCCTTACCTACGGCCTGCTCAAACGGGTGCGCCGGCGCGGTGGCCATGTGCACGACCGCACGGTGCTGCACACGCTCAAGCCCGGCGCGCAGGGCGTAACCGCATTGACCGAGGCCGGCGCCACGGTCCGCGCCCGCCATGTGGTCCTGGCGATGGGCTACGCCAGCCAGCGCTGGCTCGAGCAGCGGGTCGCACGCAACCGCAGCAGCTATGCCTTCATCACTGATCCCATTGATGCGGGCGCGCTCGGCCGGCTGCGCAACACCATGGTGTGGGAGAGCGCACGCCCGTACCTGTACCTGCGCGCCACCGGCGACCGCCGCCTGCTGGTGGGCGGGCTGGATGACGCCATCGACATTCCGGCTCGCCGCGACCGGCGCGTGCAGCACAAGGCCGACAAGCTGATGGATCAGCTGCTGCACTGGTTCCCGCGTCTGGATCCGGTACCGGCGTTCTCTTGGGCCGGCACCTTCGCTGAAACCGCCGACGGCCTGCCGTTCTTTGGCCCGCACGACCAGTGGGGGCCGCGGGTGCATTTCGCCATGGCCTACGGCGGCAACGGCATCACCTATTCGATGATCGGCGCGCAGCTGCTGCGGGCCCGGATCGAGCGGCGCAGGCATGCGCTGGAGGGGTTGTTCGGATTCGGGCGGTTGTGACCTGCGGCCAGGCACGGCCTGGCTCTACCCCAATCCGGTGCCGACAGGCATCATTCAAGCAACCCCTGCTAGCGTCGGCCTGTACCGCCGCGTGTTGCGTGGCCACCTGTCCGCTGGAGCGCCGTCATGATCCGCCCCCTGACCCTGCTGCTGTGCCTGGCCCTGCCGGGAACCGTGCTGGCCCAGTCCGCCGCTGGCGCCACTGCGCCGCAGGCCGCTGGCTTGGACCTGACGCTGCCGCAGGCGCCAATGCGCTACCTCAACGACCCGGCCCTGCAGCAGGACCCGCCCGGCACCTATTACGGTGACAAGAGCGGCCCGCGCGTGCACGACGACGCGAAGATCGCCGACGTCACCGACGACAAGGTCAAGGTGTCCGGCAGCTTCACCACCGGTATCGGCTATTCGAAGAACGGTGGCAACAGCCACTACAACGCGGCCACGCTGAACCTGAGCAAGAACTACACCACCGATGAGGGCAAGACCCACGGGGTCAACGTCAACATCCACGTGAGCGAAGGCAAGGGCCCGGGATTCTTCGGCCCGTACGGCGGTTACTACGGCCGCGGCCCGGGCTATTGGGATTACCCGCCGCCGTTTGGCTGGTAAGCCAGCCCTGTAGAACCGAGCCCATGCTCGGCTACGGTTGGCCGGAAAGCCGAGCATGGGCTCGGCTCTACAGAGGCCAACGTCAATCCAGCCAGCCATCGCGCTCGCTGTGCAGGATGCGGCCGTCATACCCGCTCAGGCGCACGTCCACCTTCTGGTTGCGTGCATTGCGGGCCTCCAGCGACCAGGTCGCACCATCGCGTTCCAGCGAATGGATCTCGCGCAGGCCATGCGCCTGTGCCCGTGCCAGCACCTGCTCGGTGGTCAGCAGCGCGCGGCCGCTGTGCTCGTCGAAGATCTCGCCGGTCTTCGGGTCCACATAGACCTCGCTGAAGCGGCCATCAGCGCGGCTCACGTCGGCCTCCCACAGGCCGTCATCGCGCTCGATCTCGTGGATCTGGGTGTAGCCGGCCTTGCGCAGGGTCTGTTCAACCTGGGCCATGCCCAGCGGCGCGGCCTGTACGGCCGGCGCGACGGTCAGCAGGGCAACAGTGGCGAGGGTGAGCGACTTCAACATGGGGGGTTCTCCTGTTCGTGTTCGTGGCCGGACCATCCCGGCAACGCCACGATGCACCCCGTGGTTAACAGCGCCCTAGCCGGCACTGTTAGCCAGCTGTTAGTCACCCCCGGCACTCTCACGCCTGTTCCTACAGCCCTCCCTGCGCCCCGATGCTCTCCACCCTGCCCCTGCTGCTGGCCCTGGCCAACGCCCCGACCGCCGCCGCGCCCGTCCAGGACCCGGCGCAGCAGGTCGCGCGCCGTGCCGTGCAGCAGGGCCGCTACGTGCCATTGGAAAGCGTGGTGCGCGATGCACTCAAGCGCTTTCCGGGGCAGCTGCTGGAAGTGGAGCTGGACGATGGTGTCTACGAAGTGGAGATCCTGCGCGGCGACGGCGTGGTGGTGGAGCTGGACTATGATGCGCGCAGCGGAAAGCTGCTGAAGACGGAGCTCGACGACTGATGCGCATCCTGTTGGCCGAAGACGATGCCGCACTGGCACAGCGCCTGGTGCCCCTGCTGGAGCAGGCCGGCTACGTGGTGCATGTGGTTGCCGATGGCCGCCAGGCCGAGGAGATCAGCCAGATCGAAGACCTGCAGGCGGCCATCGTTGACCTGGGCCTGCCCGGGCTTGACGGATTGAGCGTGATCGAGCGCTGGCGCGGCAATGGCCGCAGCTTTCCGGTGCTGGTGCTGACCGCACGCGGGCGCTGGCACGACAAGCTGGCCGGCTTCGATGCCGGTGCCGACGACTACCTGACCAAACCGTTCCAGGCCGACGAACTGGTGCTGCGCCTGCGCGCCCTGATCCGCCGAAGCCATGGCCATGCCAGCCCGCGCCTGCACTGCGGGCCGCTGCAGCTGGACGTCAACGCCGGCCGCTTCGAACTGGACGGACAGCCGCTGGCGCTGAGCCCGCAGGAGTTCCGCCTGCTGAGTTACTTCATCCACCACAGCGGCCAGGTGATCGGCCGTGATCGCCTGGGCGAGCAGGTGTTCGAAGGCGGCCACGACCCGGACTCCAACGCGCTGGATGTGCTGCTCGGGCGCGTACGCCGCAAGCTCGACACCGAACTGATCCAGACCGTGCGCGGCCAGGGCTGGCGGCTGGCGGCGCCGTGACGCGGCAGCCCTCGCTGCGGCGGCGGCTGCTGCTGGCCGGCGGCGTCGGCCTGCTGCTGGTCTCGCTGCTGGCCAGTGCACTGCTGGGTGAACTGTTCAAGCGCAGCGCGCGCGACCGCCTCGACCACGAACTGCAGCAGGACATGCTGACGCTGGTCGCGCAGATGGAAGTTGCTTCCGACGGCCAGCTGCAGCTGCGCCAGGAACCCAACGACGCGCGTTTCCAGCGCGTGTTCTCCGGTGCCTACTGGCAGATAGCCGGTGCCGATGGCCGTGTTCTGCTGCAGTCGCGCTCGCTGTGGGATGAAACGCTGGCGGCCGCGGCCGCCGGCCCGGCCACCCGCAACCTGGCCGGGCCGCTGCAGCAATCGCTGCGCGCACGCGTGCAGCAGGTGCGACTGCCACGCGCCAGCGAACCGTTCGTAGCCGTGGTCGCCACCGATCGCAGCGCGCTGGATGCCGATGTCGCCGCGTTCCGCAAGCGCACCGCCATCGCGCTGGGCGTGCTGGTCGCTGCGTGGCTGGCGGTGCTGGCCAGCCAGGTGCGCTTCGGCCTGCGCCCGCTGCATCGCCTCGGTGTGCAGCTGGAACAGGTACGGCGCGGCGATGCGCAGCGCATCGATACGCAGGGATTGGGCGCGGAGGTCGCGCCGCTGGGTGAAGAACTCAACGCGCTGCTGGACCACCAGCAGCGCATGGTCGCGCGTGCGCGCACCAGTGCACAGGATCTGGCGCATGCGCTGAAGACACCACTGAGCGTATTGGCCACCGAGGCCGACGGCGACGGTACGCACTGGCGCGCCACCGTGCGCGAACAGAGCGCACGCATGCAGGCCAGTGTTGACCGTTACCTGGCGGCAGGGTTGGCCGCAGACCATCGCCAGCGCAGCGACGTTGCGACTGTCGCGCAGGCGCTATGCCGGTTGATGGCACGCGTGCATGGCGAACGCGGCATTGCGTTCACGGCAGCAGGTATCGATCCAGCGTTGCAGTTCGCCGGCGCCAGTGCGGATCTGGAGGAGATGCTGGGCAACCTGCTGGACAACGCCGGGCGCTGGGCGCGACAGCAGGTAGACATCACCGCGGACATCAGCGACGGACAGCTACGCATCGAAGTACGCGACGACGGCCCGGGCTTGGCCGCGGAGTCACTGTCACAGGTCACCCAGCGCGGTGTGCGGCTGGATGAGCGCGAGGGCAGCAGTGGATTGGGACTGGCGATCGTGGAGGATATCGCCGCCAGTTATGGCGGGCGCCTGGCGCTGGAAAATGCGCAGCCCGGCCTGCGCGCAACGTTGTGGTTGCCGGTGGGGTGACGCGACCAACCCAACAGTGGGTAGTGCCGGCCGCTGGCCGGCAACCACGTGGTCGCCGGGAACGCCTTGGGGAAGCCGGCCAGCGGCCGGCTCTACCAAGCGCCAATCCGACCGGTCGCCGTACACCAAGCATCAACGGTGATGCATCCACCAGCAATCACTCGCGTCCAGCACGATGTGGATGATCAGACCGATACCGAACAACCGCGTTTTCTTCGGCACGCACAGCCCGGCATAGACCGCGATGGCCGGTGCGGTGTGCAGCGGGTGGAACCCGATGCTGCAGCGGTTTGGTGCATAGATCGGGTCGGCCAGCAGATGGTCCAGGTCGATGATCCAGCCCAGCAGCATCAGCAGCCACGCCGAGGCAAAGCGCTTGCGCCAGAACAGCCATGCCAGCAGGGCTGGCACGGCGGCATGCAGGAACAGGTGGAAGATCGCGCGCGCGCTCATCGGCAACGGTGGCACCGGGCGGGCCCGGTGCCGTCCATCACACCAGCGGTTCGTCGGACAGGTAGGTGTAACCGGTCAGGCCGGCTTCCAGCGCGTCCGACAGTTCCTGCGCGCGTTCCGGCGACAGCTGGGCCTCGGCCACGCGCTGCGCATAGGTCGCACGCAGTTCGTCCAGGCGGTAACCCACGTAATCCAGCATCACGTCGGTGGTGTCACCACGGCGCTGCTGGGTGATGGCGTATCCATCGGCATCGGCCAGCACTTCCACCGCGTCGGTATCGCCGAACAGGTTGTGGATGTCGCCCAGGATTTCCTGGTAGGCACCGACCATGAAGAAGCCGATGCGATAGCTCTCGCCCGGCTTCATCTTGTGCAACGGCAGCGAGCTGTCCAGGCTCTCGTTCTCGACATAGGTTTCCACCATGCCGTCCGAGTCGCAGGTCATGTCGGCGATGATGCCGCGACGGTCCGGAGCTTCGTCCAGGCGCTCGATCGGCACGATCGGGAACACCTGGTCGATTGCCCACACGTCCGGGATCGATTCGAACACGCTGAAGTTGACGAAGTACTTGTCGACCAAGCGCTCGTTCAGTTCGTCCAGCACCGGGCGATGGCTCTTCTCGTCATAGCTCAGGCGCGCACGCACGCCGTGGGCAATGGCGTAGAACAGATCGTCGATGCGCGCACGCTGCGGCAGGTCGATCTGGCCCAGCGCGTAGCTGGCCAGGCCTTCGGCATGGAAATGCTGCGCTTCCTGGAACAGCTCCACCGCCGGGCGCACGTCCAGTTCGTCGTGGATTTCGCGCAGGTGGCGGATCGCCGCCGGTTCGTCGTCGTGCTGGTCCGGCACGCGGCCTTCCTGCGCCTCTTCCACTTCCGACACGTTGGCGATCAGCACCGCGTGGTGCGCGGTCATTGCGCGGCCGCACTCGGTGACGATGCGCGGCGGGGTCAGGCCGAACTCTTCGCAGGCATTGGCCAGCGGCTGCACGATGTTGCTGGCGTAGGAATGCAGGCCGTAGTTGATCGAGCAGAAGCTGCGCGAACGGGTGCCTTCGTAATCCACGCCCAAGCCGCCGCCCACATCGACGTGGGTGATCTTCGCGCCCAGGCGCGACAGCTCCACGAAGTAGCGGGTGGCTTCGCGCATGCCGTTGGCGATGTCGCGCACGTTGGAGATCTGCGAGCCCATGTGGAAGTGCAGCAGGTTCAGGCAGTCGGCGTACTCGGTGTCACGCAGCGACTTCCACAGGTCCAGCAGCTGGCGCGGTGACAGGCCGAACTTGGCCTTGTCGCCACCGCTGTTCTGCCATTTGCCGGCGCCCAGCGAGGCCAGGCGCATGCGCACGCCCAGGCCCGGCTTCACGTCCAGCGCCTTGGACTCTTCCAGCACCAGCTTCAGCTCGGACGGCTTCTCGATGACGATGAAGGTCTGCAGGCCCAGCTTGCGGCCGATCAGGGCCAGGCGGATGTACTCGCGGTCCTTGTAGCCGTTGCAGACGATCAGGCCACCCGGGCGCGACAGCGCCAGCACGGCCATCAGCTCAGGCTTGCTGCCCGCTTCCAGGCCGAAGCCCTCGCCGTGGTGGCTGGCCAGGGTGCCGGCCACGCCGCGGGTCTGGTTGACCTTGATCGGGTACACGGCGGTATAGCCGCCGCTGTACTCCCAGTCCTGCTGGGCCTGGGCGAAGGCCGCCTGCAGCTTGCCCAGGCGCTGGCCGAGGATGTCCGGGAAGCGCACCAGCAGCGGCAGCTTGGCACCGGCCGCGCGCGCCGCGTCCACCACCTTGGGCAGCGATACCACCGGGCCGTCCGCCCCGGTCGGTCTCACCACCATGTGCCCGGCCTGATCCACGTCGAAGTAACCGTCCGCCCAATGCGGGATCGAGTAGGTCTTGCGGGCTTGGTCGAGGGACCAATCGGTCATTTCAGTCGGCCTTGTTGGCAATAAAAGGGGGGGCATGATAACGCCTATGTGCCCACAGGTTCGTTATCATGCGCGCCCGCGCCCGTGACAGGTTCCAACCTGAACGGGCCGATCCGTCCGGATGTGGCATCTGTGCCACGCGGCCCCGCCCGCCAGCCCGGCTCCACCCCTCCGAACAGGACTGTTTTCCCATGACTGACAGCAACAACTGGTACATCGAACACTTCGAGCGCACCGGCTCGGCCATCGGCTACCGCATCACCGGCAAGCTGGACGAGGTCCAGTCGCCGTTCCAGAAGATCGAGATCTTCCAGACCACCGACTGGGGCAATCTGATGACCATCGACGGGGCCATCATGCTGACCAGCAAGGACAACTTCTTCTACCACGAGATGATCAGCCACCCGGTGCTGTTCACCCATGCCGCGCCCAAGCGCGTGGTGATCATCGGTGGCGGCGACTGCGGCACCCTGCGCGAAGTGCTCAAGCACAGCGG
The DNA here is from genome assembly GCF_001499715.1 of Stenotrophomonas thermophila. Lineage (NCBI taxonomy): Bacteria > Pseudomonadati > Pseudomonadota > Gammaproteobacteria > Lysobacterales > Lysobacteraceae > Stenotrophomonas > Stenotrophomonas thermophila. The sequence goes on from NZ_CVIW01000001.1 coordinate 232,672, forward strand.
CGTGGAGAGCGTGACCCAGTGCGACATCGACGAGCAGGTCACCGTGATGGCGCGCAAGCACTTCCCGGAACTGTGCGACTCCAACGACGACGCCCGCGCCGAACTGCTGTTCGACGACGGCGTGGCCTACATGGCCAACTGCCCGGCCGGCAGCGTGGACGTGGTGATCGTCGATTCGACCGACCCGGTCGGCCCGGGTGAAGGCCTGTTCAACAAGGCCTTCTACGAGAGCTGCTTCAAGGCCCTGAAGGACGACGGCATCCTGGTGCAGCAGTCCGAGTCGCCGCTGATGCAGCTGGAGCTGATCAACGAAATGCGCACCGAGATGGGCAAGGCTGGCTTCGGCTCGTTCAAGCCCCTGCCGTTCCCGCAGCCGTGCTACCCCACCGGCTGGTGGAGCGTGACCATGGCGCGCAAGGGCGACAGCAGCTTCGACTTCCGCCAGGCCGACTCGGCCGCCAAGACCTTCAACACCCTGTACTACACCGCCGCGCTGCACACCGGCGTGCTGGTGACCCCGCCGTTCGTGCAGGCGGCACTGAAGTAAGGCGTGCCGACCAACGGTCGGCACCCACCCATGCAAAAGAAAAACCCGCGCTGGCGACAGCGCGGGTTTTTTCATGTTCCGGTAGTGCCGGCCGCTGGCCGGCAACCTCATGTAACGATCAAAGCGCCCAGATACCGGCTATCACCGCCACCACCAGGCCCCACTTGATCAGCTGATAGGCCACCACGCTGCGCTCGCGCAGCGCCTTGGCCTTCAGGCGCACCTTGTAGACGCTGCCAAAGGCCTTGTTGACGCCGCCGGTCGGGTCACCCGGCAGGTTCGGCGATGCACCACCGGCCAGCAGCGTGGCCGCCACCGCGCGGTTGAACAGCCCCGGCAGGCCGAAGCGCAGCGGACGGGCGATATCGCAGAACAGGATCACGCGGTCCTGCTGCGTCTCGTTGTGCGCATGGTGGATGTAGGTCTCGTCGAACATCATCCACTCGCCGTCGCGCCAGCTCTTCTTGATGCCGTCCACTTCGATGTAGCAGGCATCGTCGTTGGGCGTGCTCAGGCCCAGGTGCAGGCGCAGCGAGCCGGCGAACGGGTCGCGGTGCGGGCGCAGCTCGCTGCCCGGTGGCAGCTGCGCGAACATCGCCGCACGCACGTCGGGGATCGACTCGATCAGCGCCGTGGTCTTCGGGCACAGCGTCTTCGCCGACGGATGCGACGGGCCGTACCACTTCAGGTAGAAGCGCTTCCAGCCACGACGGAAGAACGAATTGAAGCCGGCATCGTTGAACGTGCTGGAGGCGGCGATCTTCTGCGCGTCGCGCAGCGCCAGCGCCTCGTCGCGGATCATCTGCCAGTTCTGGCGCAGCGGCTCCAGCTGCGGGAACTCCTTGCCCGGGTCCAGGAACGGCGTGGTCGGTACCTTCGAGAACATGTACATGACCACGTTGATCGGGGCCATGAAACTGGAGTGGTCCAGCAGCTGGCGCGACCAGCGCGCGCGGACCTTGCCACGGAAGTGGATGTACAGCACGCAGGCCACGAACAGCGCTGCAATGACGATTTTGATGATCAAAGCACTTTCCTCCAGCCGCGGCCGGAACGGGAAACGGGGCGATGCACGGCCAGGCGGCCAGCACCGGTGGGGAACGCGGCAGGGGACGGGGACGTGCCGGAGGGGGCGGCCGCCGATGTCGCGGATTAACAGCCTATGGTCGGCAGGCCGTGCGCCGGGGTCAAGTTGCCCGTGCGCCGTGTTCATCCGGTTGCGAAGGAGGCGCAGGGCTGGGCGCGCAAGCTGTTGATGCTAAAGGCCAACCGGAATAAGTGAGACAGAATTGTCCGATTCTGCGCGACGAACTGTTCCAGCCACGACCCCGACATTTCTCCGACAAATCGTGGAATAGCGAACTGGCGAGTACTAAAATTAACGAAAACTTAGTAACTCCCTGTAACACCGGTTCGCTTGACGCATTGCGCCACCCACCGGGTCGTCCGAGACCCCGACATGCATCTTCCTGCCCTGCCATCCCGGTCCTGCGGCGATGACGCCGCCTCCCCGCTGCTGCTCAAGCGCGGCGAGCGTTTCCTGGCCCCCGACGTCTACCGCACCTGCCTGGACGGGCGCGAGGCGGTCATCAAGGACTATTCCCGTTACCGCGGCACTCCCGTTTCGCTGATCGCGCGACTGATGGTGCGCCGGGAAGCCCGCATGCTGCAGCGCCTGGGCGGCTGGAAGCACGCCCCCGCGCTGCTCGGCACCCTGGGTGGCCTGGCACTGGGCATGGAGTTCATCCCGGGCCAGACCCTGAGCAGCGCGCAGGCCGTGGGCAATGAAGTGTTCGAGCAGCTGCAGCACGCGCTCAGCCGCCTGCACGCCGCCGGCATCACCCACAACGACCTGCATGGCACCAACGTGGTGGTCAGCGGCGGCGTGCCCGTGCTGCTGGACTTCACCTCGGCCTGGCGCGTACCGCGCTGGCTGCGCCGCAACCCGCTCAGCCGGCAGATGCGCCGCAGCGACATGAAGAACCTGCTGAAGATCCGCCAGCGCATGACCGGCCAGGCCCCGAGTGCCGCGCAGGCCGCACTGGTGGCCGACCCGGGCTGGGTGGCAGCCGTGCGCCAGGGCTGGAAGCGGTTCTACAAGTGGGCCAAGCGGCGGTAAGCGCTGTTCGCCCTGCATTGCTTGCGCGACTGCGGTTTGCCCCTGCATTTGCCCCGGGCCACACGCCCGATGTGCTCTGCGATACTCGTCGGCACGCCACTCGCAAGGATGCTGGGGATGCCGACACCTGAACACACCCGCCTGCTGACTGCAGCCGCAAGATCCATACTGCGCCCCTTGGGCTGCGTGCAGAAAGGCCGTTCGCGCACCTGGCTTGACGACCAGGGCTGGTGGGTCGGGGTGGTCGAGTTCCAGCCTTCGGCATGGGACAGGGGCAGCTATCTCAATGTCGGCGCCTGCTGGCTCTGGGAAGAAAAGGACTACCTGTCCTTCGACGTGGGCGGCCGCGTTGCCGGATTCCAACCCTTCACCGAGACCGCCGAGTTTGCCTCGGCCGCACAGACACTGGCCGAGCAGGCCGCAGCCGAGGTAATGGCCCTGCGTGACCGCTTTCCCACCCCGGGGCACGTGCGTACATTGATGAGTCATCACCCCAAACCGGGCATCCGCGAACACATCCATGCGGGCATCACTGCCGGGCTGGCGGGCGCTTACGACGAGGGTCGCAGGCACTTGGCACTGGCCGCTACGGAGACCCACCCAGCGCCATGGGTCGATGTGCTGAAGCAACGCTGTGCCGAACTCACGCCGCTGCTGCAACCTGATGGCGGCTTCGAGGCAGAGATCGGCGCCATCGTGACGCGCACCCGCCGCGCGCTCGGTCTGCCGGAGTGGCGGTCGTCACCCCTCATTCCGCCCGGTTGATCACGCCGGGACGGCACTTCGTCGCACACGGGTGTTCGCGCCATCCGATCCCGGCTAGGGTCATGGCCTTCCACGCACAAGACTGCGAACCATGCGCCGCTGGCTTCTTCTCGCCTGGGCTACCCTGCCCTTCTCCGCCGACGCCATTGTCATCCGCAGCGATGTGGATGACAGCGCCTACCGCGTACCGGCATCCGCATTCCCGGCCTTGACCGACCTGCCCGGGGAGGGCCACGGCGTCCTGATCGCGCCGCGCTGGGTGGTGACCGCCGCACACGCCGCGCCCATGGAAGGCATGGACACCGAGGTGCAGATCAACGGTCGCCCGTACCGTGTCGAGCGCGTGTTCGTGCATCCCGGTTACCGGCGCATGCCCGAAGCGCTTGGCCAGGCGGCGCTGGTGTCAGGCAACCCAGGCCCCATCCACGCCTTCCTGGCCGCCTCCGATGACATCGCCCTGATTCAGCTGGCCGCACCGGTCAGCGACGTTGCGCCGGTTCGCCTCTATCGCGGGCAGGCCGAAGCGGGAAAGATCGCTACTCTGGTCGGCAAGGGGGCCACGGGCACCGGCATGACCGGGCTGGCGCCGGGTGGATCGCACCGCGGCGTACTGCGCCGCGCCGAAAACGCAGTGACAGGTGGCAATGGCCGCTATCTCTGGTATCGATTCGACGGGCCCGACGGCGGCCTGCCACTGGAGGGCGTGCTCGGCAGCGGTGACAGCGGCGGCCCATTGATGATCCACGGCGCTCATGGCTGGGAGCTGATCGGCCTGGGCTCGTGGATCACCGCAGTGCCGGAGCATGCGCTTGAAGCCGGCTACTACGGGCAGGTGGTGCACAACGTGCGCATCTCGCGCTATGCCGACTGGATCGACACCATGATACGCACCGCGCCGTAGAGTCGAGTCTGCTCGACTCAAGCAACCCGCCGGCCAAGCGACAGAGCCGTATAGCCTGGTGGCATTGAATGCCTGACGGGGTAGAGTCGACTGTTAGTCGACTGCTCTTCCCGTCCGTGACCGAAATGCCCGCGCTGCGCGCGATAGTCGACTAACAGTCGACTCTACCCCGTAGCGTTCCCGGGACCAGTCGCGTTCGCGCATCCGGCGATGCACTTACAACGCGTCCGCGTCCAGCTCACCGGTACGAATACGCACCACGCTGCCCAGGTCGTACACGAACACCTTGCCGTCACCAATCTTGCCGGTGCCGGCGGCCTTCACGATGGCCTCAACCACCGCCTCCACCTGGTCATCCGTCACCGCCACTTCCAGCTTCACCTTCGGCAGGAAATCGACCACATACTCCGCGCCACGGTAAAGCTCGGTATGGCCCTTCTGGCGACCAAAGCCCTTCACTTCCGTCACCGTGATCCCAGTGACCCCACGCTCGGCCAGCGCTTCGCGCACGTCGTCGAGCTTGAACGGCTTGATCACCGCCATGACCATCTTCATCGTCTATCTCCTGTTTTCCGGCGTGGAGGATAGCGCCTGAACGCGGCCCGTGCGAAGCCGCTGCCGCCTGTCCGGGCAGTGGGTGCCGGCAGTATCCTTGTGCCCGAACGGCCTGCCCGCGCCGGATGCACGGGCCCACCCCCACGGAGCACCCCATGATCGACCTGAATCAAATCGATGACCTCGCCCGTCGCCTCAGCGACCTGGTGCCGCCGGGCCTGCGCGAATCGCGCGAGGAACTGCAGGCCACCTTCAAGAGCGCGCTGCAGGCCGGCCTGGCCAAGCTGGACCTGGTCACCCGCGAGGAGTTCGAAGTGCAGCGCGCCGTGCTGCTGAAGACCCGCGAAAAGCTGGACGCGCTGGAAACGGCCGTGCGCGAGTTGGAAGGGCGCGGCGCCGCAGAATGAAAAAAGGAGGCGCACTGCGCCTCCCGTTTACAGATTATTTCCCGGATGGGCCCTTGCAGCAAGGCCCACCGGACGCCCTAGACTCGCCGGCCTGTCGATCCGGCAGCACAGAGAGGGGCAGCAGCGATGGCGCAGGACACCGATTGGACACCCGTTTCGCATGACACCTGCGACCAGATCGCCGGCCCGTTCTATCACGGCACCCGCGCTGATCTGGCGGTGGGCGAGCTGCTGAGCGCGGGCTTCCGCTCCAACTATCGCGACAGCGTGGTGATGAACCACATCTACTTCACCACGATTCCCAAGGGCGCCGGGCTGGCTGCGGAGATGGCTCGCGGTGAAGGGCGACCGCGCGTGTATGTGGTGGAGCCGACCGGGCCGTTCGAGGACGATCCGAACGTGACCAACAAGAAGTTTCCCGGGAACCCGACGCGGTCGTATCGGAGTGCGCAGCCGTTGCGGGTGGTTGGGGAGATTGTGGAGTGGGAGCTCTACGACGCGGAATTCGTTCGGCAGTTGAAGGCGTTTGTTGCTTCGGGGAGTGGGGAGATCATCAACTGACACTGATAAGGAGGAAGATCAGCGCTTCCCTGCGGCCGCTATTTGCAGGGTGTGCTACCCGGTAGCTCGCCCTTCAGCCGTCGCATCGTGGAGTCGAGCGCTCCAAGGAACGACGCATCGTCGTCTGTCACAAGCGCGCGCGCCCGCACCAGCATCACCTCAGCCCGGCGGCAATTCTCCCTCCCCCCCAACGAAATGAGATGGGAAGCGAGGCGCTGCATCGCCGCAGGATCTCCTCTCGAAACCCCCTCCTCCATCCATTGCCTATAGAGGGCTGCATTGCCTATCTCGCGGTAGTGATTCTCCACCAACCCCTGAGCGTGCCCATCGCCAGAGCGGGCCCTGGCTTCCATCTGTGCTGCGGATTCGGGGCCGTAGCTTTCGCTTCTGCTCCCTGCGATCACATCGCCTGTGGCTTTCTCGGAAGAGGTTCCTCCGGAATTGCCACATGCCGAAAAAAGCAACATCAGCCAAGCTGGCAACGAAGCCTTAAGGCTTGTCATTTTGGTTTTCCGATGGTCTGAGTAAGAGGAAGCCTACTTCCAGTCTGTGATCCAGCAAATGTTATGGTCGTCGAGCCGTTTGCATTGAATCGAATCGTCTTGATGGCTGGGCCTGAACTTCCCGTACCGCCTGGAGTCAATCGATTCCAGACACCTGGCGCGCCCTTGCCGTCCTGCTGCATGTTAACACGCAGGGTAACAGGGCCACCTGAGTAGTTTGTGGGATACATGACAAAACCACTCGGCGCATAGACGGTGGAATCGTTCAGATCGGCCCATAGCTGGCCAATTGACTTGTTCAATCCTATTGGGGCCACGCCTAAATGACACGCAGCCATGAATACGGTTTGCCCACGTTTCAAGCCGAAGTCACTTCGAGCGCGATCAAGGGACTCCGACGATTTGAAGTCCGTGTAGCGCGTTGAGTTGCGCTGGTCCTGTACCAGATCTGGATTTGCGTGAGCGGTGAGCGTAAACATTGAGCGTGAATCTACCGCGTCTCCAGCCCTCCTTAATCCCGCCGGATCGTGGTCGCCGAACAGATTCATGCTGGAACGGCCATCAGGATCAATATATCTATACGGATTGTTGTCGGCGTACCAGTAACGATTGAACGATCCCGCTGGAGTTCTATGGGCAGCGATTGGGTCCACTGACAGAAACCGCCCCACCTGCGGATCATAGTAGCGCTGCTGCATGTAGGACAGACCATTAGTGCTGTCGCTCACATGGCCAGCATAGCCGACGCCATCAGCAAGAGGGCGCTCCAGCAATTCCCCATAAGGATCGTAAACGCTTCTCTGGACTACGGCTGCGGCCGTGTCTGTGACCGCAACGGGCGATCCCAGCGCATCGAGATGCTGGTACTTGGGCCGGGTCACGCCATCACTTCCAGTCTCCAATGTCGCGACTAGCAGCTCTCCCAGGTAGAGGTACTCTCTGGATGTCCCATCACGCTCGCTCTGCTGGCGACGGAGCCTTCCCTCCCTGTCGTACATCGAGTGAATGGAACCACTACCCTGCAACCATGCCAGTACGCGCCGACCATGCGCATCGTAGCGGTATGTCTCAGGGCCCGGCGCCAGTCTCATTCGATTGCCTATGTCGAAGACAAAGCTCTGCCCGTTTCGCATCGACAGGTTGCCTTGCACGTCGTAGGACAGCCCCATCGTTGTCGCATCAGCACTGGATCTGACGTTGGTCAAACGATTGTGCTGGTCATAGTAGTAGGAATGATCCTTGCCACCCGCAAGCTTTGCGCTCTGCATATTGTCCAAGACGTCATACGTGAAACGAACAACACCATCCCCCCCAAAGGCGGCGGAGGTGGCCTGGGTGAGACGATCCAAACCGTCATACATCATCGTGCGGCTGCGGCTTCCTTGTCCGATTTCGGCAATCGTGACAACGTTTCCATTCAGATCGTAGTCGTAGTTCAGAATACTGACATTCGGAAGCGCACTGAGGCGCGCCGGGAGCCCTCGGACGTTCAGGTCCTGCTCGAACCTGATGCCATTACCATACGTGAAGCGGCTTGCAACACCTGCCGGGTGATGGGACGCGCCAAGCACGTAGTCTCCAACCCGGGTTGCCCGGCCGAGAGCATCAGGCGCCAAGGCCACATACAGGCCACTGGGATACTGGATCCCGCTACGCGAGCCGTTGGCATCGTAGGAATAGCCAAGTCCCCACGTGTACCATCCCTCCTGTGAACTCGACTCTCCAATCAGCAGCCTGCGCTTGTTGTAGCTGTAGGCATTGATGGTGTGATTTGCTCCTCCGTCATTAGCCGTAGAGATGCGCGCAGGCAACCCATCTGCGGCATAGGTCCAGATTTGATTGCCATTGCCATCCGGGAAGGAGAGCGTAGACACCCGATTGCGAGCGTCATAAGTCAGATCGACACGACGAGGCGAGCCATGGGCGGCAGCTATATCGCAGTTGCCCGGATCCGGAAGGTCCAAGCCGCTCGCTGTCCAGATGGTATTGTCCCCGCCGTCATATCCCATCACTGTGCTGCCAGACTCCGGTTCGATCGACTTGCACAGGCTTCCGCCCTCGCCGTAAACCAGAGTTCTGCGCAATTGGATGCTGCCAGTAGCATCCCTACGCACAATGGCCGTCGGGCGCCCATATCTGTCGCGGGGGATATCAGTAAACTGCCCCTCGGGCGCACTGATTGCGATCACAGCCGACTGGATAGGGGAACCGAAAGCCTGATACTGGAATCTCGTAGTGGCTCCCCGAGGGTCGGTCGTCGCTCTCCGATTCCCGGGCTCGTAGGCCACAACGGTCGTTGCGAGTCCCGCGTCAGTATCCTTTGAAATCGATGTCACCCGCCCCAGTGCATCGTATTCGGTCCAGACACCTTTCAATGGTGGAAGGACGACGCGAGTATTTGTGTTGGCGGTAGCGTCTCCGAAGCGTCCAACGCCTTCCTGATTCATCCTCCACTGGAGAGGGTACTGACCCGCCGTTGATGGCGCAGTTATGGAGAACAGAAACTCGACGATTCCATTCGTTGGAACATCATGCGGCAGGGGGATTCGCGCTGCACCCCAGACGGTATTGTCCGAAGGGCTTTCCGTTGCAAGGCTGTAGCCTGCACCACTGCTCCAGGTCGTCTCGCCAGTATTTCGAAAGCGAAGACGCATCTGGACAGTGCTCCCTGCCTGCACTTCAACCGGGATGCCTCCTCCCTCCTCCGTACGCGCATTGTTTACCGGTGCCGCCACACTGATCACTACATTCGACGTCGCAGGGCCAAACCATCCTTTGCCATCCGCCCACATCTGCCGCTGGAAGTTGTAGTTTCCTGGCGTCGCTGGCGCCTGCAGCGGGACAGCGATATCCACAACTTCCCCTGGCGCTACGGCTCGTGGGAGCGCGGTACGCGCCGCTCCCCATTGGGTGGAATCGGTCGGGTTTTGCGCCCCCAACCAATGGCTACCCGGTTGCCACACCGTATCGCCCGTGTTCTTCATCCTAACAAACGCCGTCTGGGTGCTACCCGTTTTCATTGCAGGCGCAACGCTCTGACTCTGAAACTCGGCGCTGTTCACCGGCTGCCACACAAAGAAGCCAATCTGGCCCGTGCTCAGACCAAACCAGCTTCCATTCCGCTGCATCTGGAAAGTCACGCCATACCAGCCTCCATTGGCAGCCCCTGTGCTGGGTGTAAGCGTGACGTTGAAAGTGGCGCTTTGACCGGGAGGTATGACCGCAGGAACGGCTGAGCTCGCTGCGTTCCAGTAGACCAGCCCGTTGTCCGGCATGCTCAGCGCATAGCCTCCCTCCGGTGACCAGGTGGTCTCGCCCGTGTTCCTCATGGTCACAGTTGCGACGAACGGTTGCCCCGCGACCACCCGATCTGTATTGAGCGATGCAGCAACCTTCTCAGCGGAATCCACGGGTGCAGGCGGTGGATTGACCGTGATGACCACCGGTCCGCTCTGCAACGACCGGACAATTTCCTCACCGTTGAGATTGCGGATGCCCTGGGCAGTCAGCATGTACTGGTACGTACCAGGTGGGAGTCCGTAAACGGTGTAGGTTCCGTTGGCGAAATTGCTGAGCAGAACTCCGTTCTGTGTCAGGCGTACGTTGTCGATGTACTCCGATTTTGATCCGCCGTTGGTGCTGCCATACCCGACCGTCATGCTGACGGTAGCGGGCGCGGTATACACCGTCTGTGCGGGGCCGGTCAGCTTCACCCATGCCTGGGCATACGCGGCGGGGCTGGCTGCCAGAACCAGAACCACCACTGCCATGGCACGAATCCAGCCCAGTCGCTCAGTGAGCGCCGAATTCATCAGGATGCTCATCACGGCTCCCCCAGACGATAGCGGCCCGGATTGGACTGGAAGGTGGTTCTTCCAGCGTGGTCGTACGCGCTAATCACCTGCATCAGCGTGGAGCTTCGACTTGTCGCGTCGTACTCCTCCCTCAGCACTGGACGCAGGAGTGCGTCGCGATAGGTAATCCGACGCGCATTCCCTGTTGCCTCGATTTCTCGCCAATGACCAGCAGCCAAGCCTCGCTCAGTACCGGCAGTACGTTGGTGATTGATGACGGTATCGTTCCAGCCAACGGTGTCATCCGACGGATAGCGGATCAGACTCACGCGTCCCATCGCATCGTAGGCAAATACCGTCGTTGCTGATGTTTCGTCGGTCTTGCTCAGCAACCAGCCATTGTCGTCTACCGTGGCAGAGATGCTGGTGCCATCCGCGTAGATAACACGGCGGGGAGTACCCCGCTTGTAGTCCTGCATCTGCGTAATGTTGCCGTTGCCATCCTTCGCCTGCACCACGTTTCCCAATGGGTCGTACGCAAGCGTCTGTTTCAGCTTGCCAAACAGCCACGTTGCTTGTGGAAGCGATTGGGCATTGTACTCAGTCCGGCTTTGCTCGATCCCCGTGTCGATATCGACGACACGCGCCTTCTGTCCCAATGTCCAGGAAGAGAGATCGTCATGGAACGTGGTCCGGTCCTTGGATACACCGACATCGCTGCCACTATAGGTTTCCACCGGCCTTGCGAATGCGTCGAAGCGATCTACCCGTTCGGTGTAGGACGTCCCCTCGCGGAGGGTTACTGCCAGCTTCTGCGGCTGGATGAGGCCCTCCGCGGGCGTCATGATGCTCAGCGATTGCCCCACTAGAGGAATGAACTGCCCTGCGGCGTCTTCCTTGGCCAGGTATTGGTAGGTCACACCCTCCAGCGTGGCTCCTGCAGCGTTGGCGGTGCGCGTTTCCAGAATCTTTCCTTCATCGATGCGCGGCCGCACCCCGAAACGATAGCTCACGACGCTACTGTCCGGCTGGGTAATCGTCGTCCATCGACCGCCGGCGGAGAATCCGTCTTGGAAGGAGTAGGACGTCGCCATCGTAGGCAGGCCGGCGCCCGTGATCGTGCGCTGCTGCAGGCTCCAGACGCCGGTATAGGGAATCTGTTCCGGCGACGAGCAGGGGCTTATGTCTGTCGCCCGGTAAAAATAGCGATAGGCAAGCAAGTAGGCTGCGGTGGCACCTGATGGGTGACCTACGGTGTAACTGTAGGGTCCGTATACGGTTCCCATTCGCGGATCACATTCTGACCCTTCCTGTGTAGGACCAAACGTGGGCGGCCTGAGGGTGCCTGTAACCGTGTAGGTCCAGCGAGTGCCGTCAGGCTGCACAACCGCCGCCAAGCCACCGTCGATGCCCGATCCAAGGGCACCTGGTTCGCGGTACTGATAGGTCCACGTGCGACCATTTGCCGAAGCGCTGGAGATTCGTTCGCCGTTGTAGGCAATGCTTATCGATCGCCCATCACTGCTGCTGATCGAGGTGAGCTTGTCGCCTGAGTAGGCATAGTTGACCCAGTTGCCGAAGCGATCTTCAACCCGAGTCGCCAGAAAGAACACATGGCTGCGCGAAAGAACGCGGGTCGGTGCCAGCGGATTGTCCCTGTAGCTGAACAACGGCATTTCCCGGGTGACCACCCAGTTCAGGTAGTACTTGGTCCCATCCGGCGCCAATGCAAGAAAGGCCTCGCCCGGTACTCCATTCTGCGTCTGCGGCAGACAACGGATCCGGACATTACCCGTCGTTACCCATGCATACGTCAGCCCATCGGCAGGCATTGGCACGCCAGCAGAAGCCACCAACAACTGCGATGTTCCATCGCCGGGGAGATTCAATCCATATCCATTCCAGAATGCGGCTTCCGGAAAACTGCCCATGCCGTCGCCGATGTAGGGCTTTTTCTGCTGGGAACACCTTTGAAAGCGCGAAGCGTCGTCGTCGGGCCCAACCACCCACCCACGGCTGCTGAACACGCCCTCAAGATGCGGAATATCGATGTCCCAATCGTAGAAGCCGGCAAGATCGCCAGGTTTGCTGTCTTGATAGAGATAGCGCTCGCTTATCGAGCGCTTCCGAACCAGTTCCACTGGAGGTCCGGCATTTCCTGGGATCGCGATATCGGTTACCGAAAAGCTGAGCTGACCATTGAACAGTGAGATGTTCTCGCCGAAGGTCTTTTCGTCAAGGCGCCCCATCTGTTGTGCCTTGCCCACCTTATTCGCGTACTCCGATTCTGGTTGCACAAGCTGCTGGGCAGCAACAGACGAAGCAACGAGGCACAGCAATACTGGTGCGAACCGCAACCACCTGGATCCCATAACGTTCCCCTGGCGAAAATGAACAATCCGTTCATGCAGCGACGCCGATTCTGCACTGAGATTTCGATACGCACAGGTCAGTGAACGCCGCAACTCGCCGTAGGAATTCTCCTACTTCCAGGATCCGTGAACACGGGTCCCCAACGAATCTGCACAACTTCCGCGCTATGCGCCCACGCCAAAAGCGACTAGGACCCTGGCGGTCTCCGACCAAATCCTTGGCGTTCCACACAACGGCAGATAATCGCCACTTCCACCCTGCAACGGCAGTAGGGACTCGAAAGCGCGCCGTTGTGATGAGGTTCGCGCATGCCAGCCGGCATCAGCTTGGGTACCTAGCCGTAGTCTGAGGGGAGAAAGGTCCTTGACAAGCACCCGCTATTGCCAAGGGCGTAGCGCTAGCGTCGAGTGGTTCCGTACCCAGCGACGATGCACGCAGCAAAGTTATCCTGATGCACTCGCACGTAGATCAGCCAACGGCGAAGAATCTTCACCACATTCTCAGCTCCACGCGCTCAATGGCCCTCCATGTCCGTCCCATGCCTACCCCTCAATTCACCGGATGCGTCGTCAGCTCATTGAAGCTCCTGCGCACCAGATACAACGCAACCAGGAACGGCCACAGCGAGTTGATCGACGAGAACAGGCGCTGCGTCAGCCCCCTGAACCCCTCCGGGTCCGCTCCCACCACGTTCAACCAGAGATAGACGATGCTCACGACGCTCACCGCAGCAGTCACGGAGTACGCCCTTCGGTTGGCAGACCATGCGCTCAATTCGATGTGCGACATCGCCGGTGCAATGATGTTTGCGATACCGATGGTGTAGAAGCCGTGCATCGGATGGCCCATGGGCCAGAGCCCGTTGGTCAGCATGGAAATGCCAAAGACCAACCAGCAGATTGCACCTACGGCAATCCGCCGGCCGGACTCCCGCCATACCCCGATGGAGAACGCCACGAAGCCCATACCGGAGCCGATAGCCGCAATCCTGCCGCAGATGCTTGCAAGCGTTGGCGCCTGCAGCAGCTCGCTGGCGTGCTGTGCAAGCGGGTTGTAGCCCGGCGCGAATACGGCGGCAACGCTGGTCCAGAACAGGAACCAGGGAAGCGGGACCAGACCCGCGCAGAGAAGCAGTCGGCTGCGGCGTGACACGTGCAGTGGTCCTTGTTTGGCCTGCGCCAGTGGGTGGAATCCAATCGAACACTGCAGAACCTTCCTACTGCGGGCAGGACGATCTTGATTGACTACAGCAGTAGTCAGATTGCGCGTGGCGCTCGATAGGTTCAATAGGCAAGAAGTCATCTAAACCAACTAGCGGGTGTCGCAGCGGTTCGGTTGCATGGGCGATCACACATGTCCGATGGGCGAGTACTGTCGCATTTGCCGCGCCTTGCATCTCTGGCGGAAGGTTCTGACGACTCCGTTCCAGAAGTGCCGTTCCGCTTGGCACGCCAAGGCTCTCGCCGCTTCCGGTGCTATGCGACAATGCCAAAAGCGTCTCGGGTTTTGGCGGCATTGACCCCTACCCGTTGGCATTCCGAACAACAGCAGGTAATCGTTACTGCGCCACCGTGCATCGGTGGTCGGGACTCGAAAGCCCGTTTTGTTGGGAAGTAGTTTGCGCTTGCCAGCCGGCACCACCGCGCGTGGTGCCGGCTGGCAATCCGTCTGCCGGCTATGGCGGGCGGGGCGTGGGGGTCTTGTCCCCGCCGGTTCCCAACATCCGGTTTTCGAGCCACGCTCTGCCCGCCACCTTTATCGGTGGCGGCGTCCGCCTGCTTGCACGGAGCCCGCCATGACCACACCGCACTCCCCTCCTCCACGCCCCATCCAGGAAGCACCGTCACCCGCGCCTGCGCTGGACCCCAACAGCCTCATCGCCATCCTGCACGCCATCGGTGCGGGCGCTGCGGCCGACGGCCAGCCCTGGCCCGAGCGGCACCACCTGCGCAGCCGGCAGATCGCGTTGTCCGACGCCGACTGCGCGCTCACCGGCCAGCGCATCGTGCAGGAGATCCTGCTGGCGGCCGAGCGCACGCGCCAGAACAGCGAGCCGGAGCAGTACGTGGGCGACCGGGTGATGGAGGGGCTGGTGATGGCCGATCTGGCGCTGACCGCCTTCATCCACGAGCGGATGCGCCCCAAGGACTGAGCGCGCTTATGGCGCGGACCTTTCTGCCTGTGTGCGGGGTGACGTATGAAGATGCAGGGCGTGGCCGCTGCGGTGGTGTGCATCGCAGTGATCGGCGCGATGTGGGTAGAGCGGCCCGAGCCCGCGGGCGATCAGGTGTGGGCCTACCAGAAGCTGCAGCCGGCCGATTACCGCCTGCTGCACAGTGATGCGCTCGGCTTCGTGACCGCGAAGGCCCGCGAGGGCTTTGAACTGCACACGCGCCATGCCGGGGCGACGTCCTTCGAGATCCGGTGCAAGGCGTGCTGGTGATGGAGGTGGAGAACGCGCCCTCGCGCGTGCTGATCCGCATGCCTGCCGATGCCCGCTGGCGGGCACCGAATATCGAACGTCTGCGCATCAGCTTCGAGCGCTGGCTGGATCTGCACCAGAGCCAAGGGCGGTTGCTGGTGGAAAGCGCGGGGCCTTCGTGGGTTGAGGCCCGGTTTGGGCGCTTCAATGGGTTGGTGCAGGATGAGCAGCGGTGTCTGCTTGGGGCCCGAGGACACCGCCAAGCCGATCCCACCAACTACTTCAGCGCTGAAGTGCCATCGTAGGCTGACGCTCACAGTGGCGCTGCGTCTGAACAGCAAGGGGCCGCCCGATGCTCGATCGCGAGGGGCCAAGCTCCGCCACAACTACTTCAGGAGGCTGGCGGTCGAAGCCCTTGTAGGCGGTGCACGTCTCTCCCGTCTGGCCAATGGGATACGTTGAACTCTCCACCTCTTCCCCGCACCCCGGCAGGCCCATGGCGAGCGAGAGGGCCATCAGTACTCGCAAGCCGCCAGGGACTTGAAGTGAACGCAGCTTTTCCAGCAGCCAATGTGGAGATTGGCATGCTTTCACTTGAAGGCCGGTGAACCTCCCCGCAAAAAGCACAAGCCGCCCATTGGGCGACTTGTTCTCTAGTGCAAACGAGATCACGGAAGGGGGCACGCCTATCGCCTTCGACGCGAATTTTCCCACCACTGCTTCAGCGCAAGAAACAGATGAAGGAATAGGAAGATCACCGCGAAGTAGCCCCAAATACGCAATCCCGTATGCATAGCGTCCGGGTAATTGCGGTACGTGAGAACTGCGAAGTAAGAAACGCCAAAGACCGCAGCGAGAAGCTGAGTGCCTATGAGGCCTTTCAACAAGGGACTCATTTTTTCTTCTCCAGTTCCTTCTGCACGATAGTCGCCCCTGCTCCCGCCAGGCCCTGACCCGCTTGGGACGCCGCACCCTGGAGTGCCGATTGCCTGGGAATGGCAGTTCCGGTTGACGCAGTGGCACTTGCCATGTTCGGCCCACCTGGGCCGCGGGATTGACTCAGCCGTTGGAGTGATCCGCGTGCAGCTGGGCCTGCGAAATCACCCATGGCAACGCCAACCCCGGAGGCTGCCAATCCACCCGCTGCACTGCCAATCGCATTTGAAGCGACGCCCTCCGCCGTGATGGGTTGCCCTTTGATTGCGCTCTCTGCGGCGGAGCCAGCACCGCCCGCCACCGCATTGACCACGGTCTGTATGGCAACCGCACGCCCTACCGAAATCGTGCCGGAACCCACTGCCGCAACGGCCACTCCACCAGCGCCTCCGGAGACTGAGCCAACCGCAGCAGCAATGCCAGCCTCCACTTTGTCGATAGGCTTATCCGGATTCATGGCTTTCTGGACCGCGATGTCTGCGAGGCCGCCCAGGACGGCGCCGTAGATGAATGGCATTACCGGAACCCTTCCGTCCGGATCGGTGAAGGAGTACGGATTGCCATAAGCGTAGCTGTATCGATTGAAGTGTTTCGTGCTTGAATGCGTAGAGATCGGATCCACCGAGAGGAAGAGTCCCAACTGGGGATCATAGTAGCGCTGCTGCATGTAGCTCAGCCCAGTGGCAGCGTCGCTCACGTGTCCCGTATATCCAGGTCCATCCGCAACCTGCCCGCCAACAACGGCCCCATAGGGTTCGTAGTCATAGCGCTTGACCACGTTGCCATTGGCGTCGGTCTCGGCAACCACCGAACCAAGCGCATCGGTATGAATGTAGGTGACCGTCTCGGCACTTGCCGATGGCGTCAGCGCCAGGCTCATCATTAGTGTGCAACAGAGTCAGGCCCCCACGGGGCCCCGTTCGGGAATGCGCTTCGCCACCCCCCAAAGGACGAGGGAAACACGACGATCAGCCTCCTCAAACGTTTCCATTCCCCCCATCCCCTTGAAAGAGCCTTCCAGCAAGATTCCGTCTTCATATCACAGCCCCCGATGGCTGGGGAAGTCACATTGAAAACCAATGCGAGTCGATGTGAATCAAGCGGTGGCTGTTGCCACGCTGTTTTTCCAGAAGCATCCATGGTTGCACCACCTGGATGCCCCAAGTGGAATTGGCGTAGCGCTTGGAAATGCGTGGCCATGTGTAACCGACGCTATTCAATTTGAGTAGCACGTCAATTTGAGTAGCACGGCGAATTGGCGTCCATCGTTCACTTGATGGCCGAATCTTGCTTCCGCAGAGGAGGAAGGCATGCCCCAACCGTCTGCCGGAATCCCCCTAGCCGCTTCACCAGCAATTCCCGATGGTTGGCCGCAGCTCACCTGCCGCACCATCGAACATCCATCTGCAGGAAACCACACATGAGCCTGGCGCTGGTCCACAGCCGTGCACGCGCCGGGGTCGATGCCCCGCTGGTGCGGGTGGAAGTGCATCTCTCCGGCGGCCTGCCTGCCACCCAGATCGTGGGCCTGGCGGAAACCAGCGTGCGCGAATCCCGCGAGCGCGTGCGAGCCGCCCTGCTCTGCGCGCGCTTCGACTTTCCGCAGCGGCGCATCACGTTGAACCTGGCGCCTGCGGACCTGCCCAAGGAAGGTGGTCGCTACGACCTGGCGATTGCCTTGGGAATTCTTGCGGCCAGCGGACAGGTCGATCCGCAGTCGCTGCTGCAATACGAGTTCCTGGGCGAGCTTGGCCTGACCGGTGAGCTGCGGCCGGTGGCCGGTGCGCTGCCCGCCGCGATTGCAGCCGCCGAAGCCGGGCGCATTCTGGTGGTGCCGCCGGGGAATGCCGCAGAGGCCGCGTTGGCCGAGCACGCTGATGTGCGTGTGGCGCGTACGTTGCTGGAATGCTGCGCCGGGCTGGGCAATCCGCGCCTGTTGCCACCCGTGGAGCGCGTGGACACGACACCATTGCCACTGCCCGATCTGGCCGACGTGCGCGGGCAGGCGCATGCACGGCGCGCGTTGGAAGTGGCCGCTGCCGGTGGGCACCATCTGTTGTTGATCGGTAGTCCTGGCTGCGGCAAGACACTGTTGGCCTCGCGCCTGCCCAGCCTGTTGCCGGATACCGAAGAGACTGAGGCGCTGCAGCTTGCCGCGATTGCGTCGGTGAGTGGCGAAGGGCTGGACCCAAGACGTTGGCGGCAGCGGCCCTTTAGAGCGCCCCATCACAGCGCGAGCGCGGCGGCGCTGGTGGGTGGGGGCAACCCGCCCTGCCCCCGGTGAAATATCACTGGCCTACCATGGAGTCCTGTTCCTTGATGAGCTCACCCTTAGGCTGTCAAGTTGTATGACAACCATTTTCGCATTGCGCACTCTCGGCCCGTTACAGAAGCAGAACAGCCTTCTCGAGTGGACCGCGATCCATGTGGAGTTGGTAGACACTGATGAAGCCCCTCCTCGCACTTGGTCCAAGCAACTGTGCAACGACAGCTACTTGAGGCACTTCCCCTTCGAGGCGTCATCTCGGCGAACCGCACGGGCGAGCGGACATGCCCTTCTTGTTCGTTGAAAGAAATTTCGCCGTTCAGGACATGGGTCCCCTTGACCGGTATCGGCCAAGGGATGCTTACCGGACGCAGCAATCGACCCTTCCTACCGCTCTAGCGAAAGGCGACCAGCTGCTATGGTTGAGTAATGCTAGTGGAGATCTACATCGCGCCCTAACGGTCTATCGACAGCCGCTTTGAAGCCATTCTTCGGCGGCGACAAGGGTGAGATCCTTCTCTTCAGATCGTTCCTGAGAGATCCAAACGTCGGGCCTTAGACGACCAGGAACGGTAACCCCATCACGACCGGCAAGCCTGGCCGTAGTAAGGAAAAGAATACTCCCGTCTCCCAAAGAGAATGCCTCCCTAGCGTCAGCCATTCCTCCGGTAGGCTGGCCAAACAAGCGTGCCTTGCTGCGCGTAGAGAAGACAGAGGCAACGACTTCGCCGGAGCTCAGCGTACCGGGTCCAATGAGCACAGCCACCGGCAAATCGGAAAGCATGGATTTCCCATAAGCCGGAATTGCACCCATCGACTTCTCCCCAAGAAAAGCTCTGTTCTCCCGGATCCCCCAAGCCTGGCGCGTACCATCCCCAGAAACAAAGTATCCGAGTCGCCCCTCGCCTACGAGCGGTGCGATCGCAGAAATCATTTTCCACATGCTGCCTCCGCCATTCTCACGAAGATCCAGAATCACCCCGCATTCCGCCGCAGCGCCCCCATTGCTGACATCAGCGTTGGCTTTCGCGGCAATCGCTTCGTCGAACTCAGTGAGTGTAGGCAACTTGACGTACATATAGTCGTCGATCGAAGCCACTTCAATCCGCCTAGGGGTACCGTCGCCCTTGAAGGCAGACATCTTCTCCTTGACGGTCACAGGATCAACCAGCATGGAGTGCTCATCACCTAGAAGACGCAAAGTCGCATTGATCTTCAGAATGACATCGGACTTCGTGGCCCCCATACTCACCAAATGCCGAAGCTCGCTCTTGGCCACATTCCAGCGAGGGTCAGCAGCATACGGAGAGCGCTCATCAATTTTCTCCATCGCAACACCGGCGAATCCCGCTGGGGTTCGAGTGCGGATTCTATCCTGAAACACCAAAGCCGCAGCCAGTATGACGGCGACAGCCGCGGAAATTGAAGCTACTGATAATCTATTAATGTTAATTAGTCCGAGACTAGGATTTATGATGCGCGTGTTGCGCCTGAAATTGCTGAACAAGCGAATGGATAGTCTCGTAGGCTGCCCATTCCCGCCTTCTAGGATTCGCACCCGAGAGGCGTGCGACAGAAATGTGAGCTATCTCGTGAAAAAAGACTTCGATTGCATTAGCGCGGGACTCAAGATGCTCGTCGTCTTCCACGATTGAACGGTCCGACTCTGCACCACAAAGCCGACCTACCAGATCGAGGACGTCGGCACTGCCACGAGTGGAGTTCCGCACCTCCCGCAGATAGGCCCTATCTTCTTCGGATAGACCAAACTCCTGCTGGAAGTATCGGCGGGCCCGCAGCAATCTGTCGACCAACTTCGCTCGCCCGCATCTGAGATCTTGCGCGACCTGGAGCACAGCACGAACTGCTGAAAGCGAGTGATCTTTCGCGACATCAGCGCGCAGCCCAGCAAGCCGTCTCTCGCTGTCAAATGTCCAGTAATCCTCCACCTCATCAATAAGGCTGCCATACCTCGAAAACTCGGGAAGATAGCGCCTCTCGGAAACGTCAAGCATCGACAGCCCGCCAGCGCCAATACAGCTACGAAGGACAGCCTCCCTAACCCTTTGATGAAGACAACGAGAAATATGGATACGAAATCTCAACGTGACCCCATAGAATAGGTAGTGCCATTTCGGGCGAGTAACTCCGGAATCTCGCACCGTAGCCAGGGCCTCTGAAATTGCTCTCGCGCCGCAAGCGCGGAGGCCAGCGCTTGTGCCCTTCATCTCAAAGAACAGCCAGTCTTCATCCCCTGATCTCTGGAACTGATCAAAACGCCCCCCCGTCCTTTAATCATTCCGGCAAAGTCGCAAACGACGTATTCGCCGTGATCGGAAGAGACGGAGTACGGGTTCTGATTTGGGCTCTTCTCAATCCAGAGCTCACCCTTTCGTTCCAGCTCTTCGTGGAAGACCGAGATCGAGTGATGCGACTTCCGATCAAGAGTGAGAACCCTATCTCCGCCGCCGTAGCGCAGGAATCTGGGCAGCGCCCTCCCATGCAATACG
The DNA here is from genome assembly GCF_001499715.1 of Stenotrophomonas thermophila. Taxonomy (NCBI): domain Bacteria; kingdom Pseudomonadati; phylum Pseudomonadota; class Gammaproteobacteria; order Lysobacterales; family Lysobacteraceae; genus Stenotrophomonas; species Stenotrophomonas thermophila. Next base: position 253,331 of record NZ_CVIW01000001.1, read on the forward strand.
TTAGGCAACTCCATTCGGCCATCACGGATGAAGTCAGAAGCAGCCACCTTCCATTGCTCGGGGGATAACTGAATCGAGCCAAACAGGATGGATGGGTGGTACTCAGCCGAACTTACTGATCGTATCCAGTCATCGGAGAATCCCCGCGCTTCCTGAATTTCGATGAGGTTGAGAAACGAGGATACAGCTCCGCCATCCAAGCCAGGAGTAAGTGCATTCCCTAGCAATGGAACGACCTGAGTCGACGTACCTGCGAGCCTAAGTACGACATGGCCAGAGCAAACGCTGACCTCCAATTGGCCCAATGAAATTCGACTTTGACTAGGACCCGAATTAGTACCCGAGATATCAATGACGTGGCTTGTGAAATTTGGATAGCGCGCGATGTCCGCCACCGAGTCTGGCGCGATATCCACCACTTCGGCAAATACGAGGTCAGACCTCTCATGGGAGGCGATCGCTCTTCGAATCTCCAACAAGCGGGAGTCATCCTCCGAAAGTCCGCGCATGACCGGCCTGAAGATGCCTGCGCTCGACCACCGCCGTAGTGTGTATACCTCACGCCCCCCTGAGTTCTTTTCAAGCAAGCTTATGCCGCCGGTGGCGCTACCGCCCCTACGCATGACGTCTTTGATGATGTCGTCAATACGAATCTCGAACTCGTTCGTAAGCCGGTCCAACCGAGATCGGACTCTACTGGCAACTTCGCTCGCGCTCGCAGAGAGGTCTGATGAGCGTGTGTAAACCTTGGCGAGCTTTGGCGAGAAGGGTAGACCAACTTCGGCATCAAGGACCATAAGAAGTGGAACCCAAGCGCCGCCGTGCCTGTGCTCAAAGTCCGCTTTGAAACGCGCAAGTGGATCAGAGCAACTATGGATCGCCGCCGTTGCCTGCCTCACTTCTTCCGCAATATGGGAGGGCGGGGGCTCGGCTGCAGATGACAATCGAGAAATCACGTGGAGCGGCCGTTTGCTTGAAAAGTCCTGCCCCCCCAAGGCAGTCTCTTCTTGATCCAAGAGAGACACGACTGAAGGGAAAGCTTGGCCCGAATCAATGGTGAATAAGCGCAGAGGCTTCCCGAGACCGGGCTTCTTCGCCTTAAGCTCGACGAGCAGGCCACGCTTCTCGAGAGAGCAAACATACTTACTAGCGTCCTCAATAGAGCAATCTGCTAGCTCCGACACGAAGGTACGCATATCATCGAAAGTGACCTTGTGGCTGTCGCTGAGATGCTTAAGTATGAGGTCGAGAACTTCCGTGCGTGAGATGCACTCAAGAACCTCTGTTCTCGCCTCGTCCTTCTCTCGGCAATAGTATCTGACCTCGCCATCAACTACATAGGCAGTTGGGCTGAGGATGAGCATTCTTTTGACATCGGTGTTTAAGGCACCCTGCCCGCCTGCGACAGACGAGGAATGGTGAACTTCGACGTATCCTTCAGCATGGACGCTAGATGCATGATCAAACCAACCAAGCATTCCAGTGGGCGTCGCCCGGAACGCAAATCTAGATGCATACTTGACCAAGGATGCCAAGGATCGGCGATCCAGATCTCCTGAGAGAAGGCGACCATGAAGGGAAGGGTTCGCCAATGAAAGGCTGGCCCTAAAGTCTTGGTAATCCCAGAGATCACTCTCAACAAGACCATCATGGAGGGGAATACTGCCTCCGGCGTCGGAGAGAATTCTGCTCGCAGCGTAACCACTCCATCGACGCTGGAAAATTAGCGACATTACATGTCTCCTACGAATAGAGCTTTCCAGTACGCTGGCGCCTCCGGGAACCGCTGGGTGATCCACCACAGCAGGAGGCCCCACTGCCCTCCCAGGAGACTGAACTCACCACATGATTGATCTGGACCCAAGCTGATTATCTGAGACTGAAGGATGCCGGTCGCAGTGTCCGTTGCCTCATTGATAGCCAGCTTCGTTGAGCTGAAGGATCCGCCCGTGAGGCGCTCTATCTCGGAGAGCATCAGAGCAACCCCTGCGATTCCATGGCAGAGACCATAGTCCTCGACGCCCCATAGATGCCTTTCCCGCCCATCTACTCCGCGCATGATCTCCATTGCCGCCGAAGTGAAGCGCACTTCGCTGAACAGGACTCCTGCCCCAGCAAGAACTAGTGCCGAGCACAGCGGGCCGTAGCACCACGCTAGCCGCCCAAACTTTCCATCGTTAGCGCTGTAACCGACAACGAATTTCTGTTCCTCGATCACCGAGCAATAATCTTCACAAGCCCGGCGCAGCGCGGCACAGAAGCGATCCGACACATCGGCCGCCTTTCGGCGCGCCACCGTAATGCTGGCAAGCAACGTGCCCGCCACGCCATGGGAAATACCGAGATCCTCACCAGGACGAACAGGCCTATGCAACATCGTCTCAAGCTCGAGAGCACAGGCCTTTGAGAGTTGTGACTTCTCACTGGTTGCCGCGTAGATGGCAATTCCGCTCAATCCAGTGATCATATCCAAAGGCGCGTGAAGTAGCCGCTTGGGAAGTAGAATGCTGTCGTAGCCGTCCAATTGATGCTGGATCGCTGCGGAAGCGGCGAAGTGCCTTAGCGTCCAGAAGGCTCCCGCGAGCCCAGTGAAGAGTGCCGGCCCCATTTCAGCGTCTTTCAGTTGTTGCAGCACACGGTCGATCTCCTTGGAAAGGAGAGCTAACTCATCGCGTCCTCCATCTAGAGCAAGACACGTTCCTAGCAGCACGACTCTACCTGAATCCCCTCGCGCTAGTTCGGCGGTCCTACTGGGTGGCGAATGTGCCACCGCTCGCGCGATCGCTGCCACAACCGATGCGCTATCTTGGATGTTCATCAAGAAATTCCAGAACTACTCAACGCAACTCGGGCGGGACCAGCGGATGATCAAGCTGTCCGGCCGCGAGGAAGGGGGCAGGACGCCCCCTCCCAAATGGACTAATTGCTAATTAGGCGGGACCAGGGCTGCAGACATTCATCGTGGTCGGTGCCGGGCTATCGTTATCGCCTCCACCACTGCTACCGCCACCGTTACCGCCGCTGCCGCCGCCGCCACCGAAAGCGGTGCACCAAGCAGTGGGTTGGTCGCCACCACAGCTGAAGACCGACGGCGTACCGATGATGTCGGTGAGCCAGCCTCCACCAGCAACCTGCTTCATTTCCTCTTCGCTCAACCCCTGCAGACTGCGCGCATTCAACTCAAGCTTCTTGTTCATGACAACTCCTTTTTCTTGGACAAAACGTCCCTGCATTCGCCAGTCCATCTGGCAAATTGGTGGCGGCCAGAGCTATGGCCTGAGATCAAAGCATGGAGCTGGCCTCGGTGGGCGACAGCGAATCTTCTGTGTGATGCCGACTGGGACTACGCCTAGTCTGTGTACTACACACATGGCACTCCTTGCATGTTCTTTCGGCGTCCGTGCCGCGCATCATTAGGTTCGCTATGAACCTACGAGATCACCTTCGAGAACGCAAGGAAAAATTGAAGTTGACACCAGCACTGTGATGCTCAAGAGTGGCTGCCGGCTTGTCACGCAAGGGCCGGAGTTCGATCGCGATTAGCGGCAAGTGCGCCGCAAGCCGCGGACTCCATCAGCAGTTGGAGCAGAGTACATGGATGTTGTGAGGCAATCAGAGTCGGCCGAGTGCGGGCTGGCTTGTATGGCAATGGTCTGCAGTCATTTCGGAAGAAAGGTGTCCTTGCGAGAAGCGCGCCTTTCCTATCCCAATGCGGCTCGGGGCATGACTTTGCATGGCCTTGTTGAGCTTGGTGGTCGGCTGGGGCTTGACTGTCGTCCCCTGAGGGTGGACATGGATCAGCTCAAGCTGCTTGCACTTCCATGCATTCTGCACTGGGAGTTCAATCACTTCGTTGTTCTTGTCGACGTCGGGCGGCGATCGGCAACGTTGCTGGACCCCGCGATTGGTCGGTACAAGGTGCCTCTCGCTGAGTTCTCTAGAAAGTTCACTGGCATTGCTCTTGAAGCTTCACCATCGACGAACTTTCAAGCGGCTCCAGCACCGCGCCGGGTCTCGTTGCGACAACTGACTGGAAACTTAGTTGGACTCAAGCGTGCCCTCGCATTGATCCTCGGCATATCCATCGCACTCCAGACGTTGGCGATGGTTGCACCCTTCTACATGCAGTGGGTGGTCGACTACGTATTATTGTCAGCGGACAGCGATCTTCTAACCATCCTTGGCGTGGCTTTCGGAGCATTGGTTGTTCTTCAGGTTGCGACTGGCATCTGTCGAGGCTGGGCGATTACGCATCTATCCAGCACCGTCAACATGCAGTGGACGGTAAGCGTGTTCCGACACTTGACTCGACTTCCGCTCGATTTCTTTGAGAAGCGGCAGTTGGGCGATGTAGTGTCGCGCATGGGCAGCATCCAGGCGATCCAGAAGACCATGACGACGACCTTCGTCGAAGTATTTGTTGATGGCCTGATGGCGACCATCACGCTGCTAGTAATGGCCATCTACAGCTGGAAGTTGACTCTTGTCACATTGCTAGCACTGTGCACGTACTTTATCGCCCGCCTTGCTTCCTTCATGCCCCTACGATCAGGCACTGAAGCGCAACTAGTGGCTGGAGCAAAGCAGCAAAGCTTTCTGCTGGAGTCTATTCGTGGCATCCAGTCAATCAAGATCGGTGGCAAGGAAGGCAGCCGAAAGTCTGGGTTCCAGAACCTGGTCAGCGAATCAATAGGACGTGATCTTTGGGTCTCGAGATTCTCGCTTTTGTTTACCGGCGCGAATCAGCTGATCTTCGGTCTGGAGAAGGTCGCGGTCATCTGGATCGGCGCCTCACTTGCAATGAAGGGAGTGTTCTCCGTCGGCATGCTTGTAGCTTATCTCGCGTATAAGGACCAGTTCGCATTGCGCGTATCGGCACTTATTGATCGCGCCGTTGAGTTCAGGATGTTGCGCTTGCATGGAGAGAGACTCGCGGAGGTCGTTCTCACCGAACCGGAAACAGACGATCGACCCGGATATGGAATTGATCTAAGTAGTGGCGTAAAACTTGAGATTGAAGGGCTGAGCTTCCGCTATGGAGATGGTGAACCTTGGATTGTAAGGAACTGCTCCTTCACGGTAGAGCCCGGTCAGTCTGTCGCGATCATTGGCGCTTCCGGTGCGGGGAAGACAACGCTTATAAAACTACTCCTCAGCGTCCTTAGACCAATCGAAGGAACAATCAAGGTCAATGGCCACAACATCGATGACATGGGTGTATCAAGATACCGCTCATTGATTGGTGCAGTAATGCAGGATGACCAGCTTTTCGCAGGATCGATTCGCGAGAACATTTCGTTCTTCGATGACAACATCGATGAGAACAGGATCCTTGAAGTGGCGAGGCTTGCAGCCATTCATGAGGACATAAGCGGACTGCCAATGGGTTATGAAACTCTGATTGGTGATATGGGAAGCACACTATCGGGTGGCCAGAAGCAGAGGATTGTTCTAGCACGTGCTCTTTACAGAAAACCGAAACTGCTGATCCTGGATGAAGCCACGAGTCACCTCGATGTGCGTCGAGAGCACTTGGTGAACGAGGCTGTTAAACAGATGGACCTAAGTCGCATCATTGTGGCTCATCGCCCAGAGACGATTGCTAGCGCTGATCGCGTCATTGTTCTTGAGAACGGACTGGTAAGCGATGTCGCTCAGTACGATCGTTCGCCCCTCAGATTTGTGGAGGAGGCGACGTCATGAGCGCACTTTTTCGAAGGGAGGCGATAGACGCTAGACGCGATTCATGGCTTGGAACGATATCTGTCTCGCAGCCCCTGAAACTCTGGGTACTAATGCTGATTTCACTAGCTGCCGCGATAGGCATCATCTCCATCGGATGGTTTGGGGAATACAGCAAAAGATCCCGGGTGACGGGACAACTTGTGCCTGACTTGGGTTTGGCTACGGTGGTGGCACCCTCAGGTGGTCTCGTATCGAGCGTGGCCGTCGAGGAAGGTGGGTCTGTGCGGAGCGGTGCAGCCCTTGTCCTGATGAGCATTCCTCGTGCTATTGCCTCAGGCGAGGATTCTCTCGATGTGGTTCAGAAGCAGATGACTATTAGGCAGAACGAACTTAGTGAAAGCATGAAGGCTCAATCGAGCCAGATCATACTGCAGCGAACCGGCCTGCTGGATCGCGAGCAGGGGCTTGCTAGAGAGATCGCTAACCTTGACCTCGAAATTGGGACTAGGCGGGAGCAGGTCCGGATCGGCAATGAGGTCCTGGGCCGCTATCGGCAGCTTGTGGGCCAGCAGTACGTGAGCATTGTGCAGCTGAATCAGCAAGAGCAATCCGTGCTTGAACTGACGAATGCCATGCAGGTCCTTGAGCGACAGAAGATTGCGTTAAGTAGAGAACTGAGTGATGTTCGCCAATCCATCCACGAGATACCATTTCGCCAGCGAGCTCTTTCCGCCGGAGCAAACGGCGACTTGGCACAGCTTCGTCAGGAGCAGGTGCAGACACGCGCCGGCGGAGAGGTTTTGGTTCGAGCGCCAGTAGCAGGTTTGATTGCCAGCAGGCTGGTAGAGCCAGGGAAGTCGGTTGTTGCAGGCGAACCCCTCCTGAGTCTTTTGCCTGAAGGGTCTATGTTACAAGCTCAGCTTCTTGTTCCTAGCTCGGGAATAGGCTTTGTCCGGGAAGGGGACTTAGTCCTTCTGCGTTATCAGGCCTACCCCTACCAGAAATTTGGAGCCCATGAAGGTCGCGTTCTGAAGATCTCCAGAAGCGCGATCAGCTCTGCGGAGGCTTCTGTATCAGAACCGGTTTACAAGGTTCTTGTTTCCCTGCGCAGCCAGACCGTCCAAGCCTATGGGCTACAAGAGCCGCTAAGGCCGGGTATGCGGGTTGACGCTGACATCGTTGGCGATAGACGAAAGATCTACGAATGGGTGCTGGAACCTCTTTACTCTGTCTCTGGGCGCCTGTTCGGCGCCAGTTAGAACTAGCACGCAGAGGCCCGGCGATTCCTTCCGCTTACCTCTAGCAATGCTGCAGGTTTGGCCCGAGGGGGCCGATACGACATCCACGCTGAGGCGTCACTTGGGGCCCAGTGATTCAGAAGCAGACTGACATGGCAAAGCCCTCCCCTCAGTAGAGGGCTCTGGAAGCGAGTTTTCATTGTGGCGGATCCGGCCCACAATTGCTGGGCGTCGGCGGCTGGCATCAGCCCACCTAAAATCTCCCTCGGTCGTTCCTTGTAGCATTCTCATCGCTCCAGCATTGGCGTCCTGCATCTACTCAGCTGCCGCTCGTGCTGCGTGTGTACGCCCTCCGACATTGCTGGCAGGGCGTTCCCCAATCTGCGCTTGCATTCCTCAAGCCAGTCCGCAAATTCCCCCCTAGCAGATCAAACTAGCAGCTAGCACCAGCCACAGCCACAGCCACAGCCACAGCCACAGCCACAGCCATCCTAGATCGATGGCGCGATCTTGGCACTTCAGCGAGGCGACTCCTGATGCGCAGCGATATCTGTTCAGGGAAAAGGATCGCCCTTGACCAGAATCCCCCTAGGCGTCTCACCCGCAATGCCCGATGGCGCCATGCCGAATGCCTGCCGCACCATCGAACATCCATCTGCAGGAAACCACACATGAGCCTGGCGCTGGTCCACAGCCGTGCACGCGCCGGGGTCGATGCCCCGCTGGTGCGGGTGGAAGTGCATCTCTCTGGCGGCCTACCCGCCACCCAGATTGTCGGCCTGGCCGAGACCAGCGTGCGCGAATCACGCGAGCGCGTGCGTGCCGCCCTGCTCTGCGCGCGCTTCGACTTTCCGCAGCGACGCATCACGCTGAACCTCGCACCCGCCGACCTGCCCAAGGAAGGCGGGCGTTACGACCTCGCCATCGCGCTGGGCATCCTGGCGGCCAGTGGCCAGGTCGATCCGCAGTCGCTGCTGCAGTACGAGTTCCTGGGCGAGCTGGGGCTGACCGGCGAGCTGCGACCGGTGGCCGGAGCGCTGCCGGCGGCGATTGCTGCGGCAGACGCCGGGCGCATTCTGGTGGTGCCGCCAGGGAATGCCGCCGAGGCGGCGCTGGCCGAGCACGCTGATGTGCGCGTGGCGCGCACGCTACTGGAGTGCTGTGCCGGGCTGGGCAATCCGCGCCTGCTGCCACCCGTGGAGCGCGTGGACACGTCACCGTTGCCGCTGCCCGATCTGGCCGACGTGCGCGGGCAGGCGCATGCGCGGCGCGCGTTGGAGGTTGCCGCAGCGGGGGGTCATCACCTTCTGCTGATCGGCAGCCCTGGCTGCGGCAAGACGCTCTTGGCTTCGCGCCTGCCCAGCCTGTTGCCGGACACCGAGGAAGCCGAGGCGTTGCAGCTGGCCGCGATTGCCTCAGTGAGCGGTGAGGGGCTGGACCCAAGACGATGGCGGCAGCGGCCCTTCCGGGCACCGCACCACAGTGCGAGCGCGGCGGCGCTTGTGGGTGGCGGCAATCCGCCCTGCCCTGGCGAGATCTCGCTGGCCCATCACGGTGTCCTTTTCCTCGATGAGCTTCCCGAGTGGAATCGAAGTGCGTTGGAAACCCTGCGCGAGCCGCTGGAGTCCGGCCACATCCGCATCGCCCGCGCGGCACGCAGCGTGCAGTATCCCGCGCGGTTCCAGCTGGTGGCGGCGATGAATCCCTGCCCCTGCGGCTGGGCCGGTGACCGCAGCAACCGCTGCCTGTGCAGCGACGAGCGTATCAACCGTTACCGTGCGCGGGTGTCTGGTCCGTTGCTGGACCGTATCGACCTGCATATCAGTGTGGCGCGCATGGACGCAGTGGAGCTGCGGGAGAGCACGCCGCTGGGGGAGCCCAGTGCTGCGGTACGTGCACGGGTGGAAGCCGCCCATGCCAAGCAGCAGGTGCGTGGCGGGCTCAACGCGCATCTGCCGCCGGCGGCACTGCGGGCCTGTACCCGACTGAGCGAGGCAGATCAGGACATGCTGGAACAGGCCATCGAGCGCCTGCAGCTGTCGGCGCGGGCGATGCACCGGATTCTGCGGGTGGCGCGCACGATTGCGGATCTGGCGGGTTGCGAGGTGATCCAGACGGCGCATCTGGCCGAGGCGATCGGCTACCGACAGTTGGATCGGGGAAAGCCCTAGAAGCACCGTCCCGAGTGGTCGCTGGTAGAGTCGACTGTTAGTCGACTCGCGCGCGCAGCGCGGTCTCTTGGTGGGCCGACGCGAAGGGCAGTCGACTAACAGTCGACTCTACCAAGCGCGGGTCACGGCAGCGGGGCAACCAAAGCGGGTCATGGCCCTCCGGGCGACGTCAAGGCCGTCCCCGCGCATCACGCTGCGGAATCCACCCGTCCCCGCTTCGCCAGCAGCGCCACCCGACGGCTGACCAGCGCGTGCAGCTCCGCCAGCTCCGACGCCCGGCCAGCCGTCATGTTCCCGCCAAACAGCACCCGCGACAACGCCGCCTCGTCGCTGTCGTCCGGGTGCTGCCAACGGTCGCGATACACCTTCTGGCACACCAGCCACGCTTGAGGCAGCCCCCCGCCGGGTAGCGGGCGGACCATGCGTTCGTAGACCTGCCAGAACTGGTATTCGGCCCGCAGGTCGAATGCGAGCGCCACGGACAGCGCTTGCCGGGGCCGTACTGGGCCTCGGATGCCGAACAACCGGGTTGGCGGGGTCTGCTGTGCCATGCCAACAGAATGACCCAGCAACATTGTGGGAACCTTGCGTCGCCGTCAGAAAATCCCTGTTGATTGCGCAAGGCGTGCTTCTGGCAGGGGTCAGCTATCCACGCATGGCGTGGATCTACCTAGAACGCCATCGAGGTACTGAACATCAGCTGCCGTGGCGCGCTGCGCTGCAGGGTCTGGTAATCCCCCGAGAACGACGAGCCGGCAATGGTGGCGGTGCCGATGTTGTGGCGGTTGAACAGGTTGCTCACGTCCAGCCGCAGCTCCAGCCCCGGCATCGCGCTATCGGCACCGAAGCGGTAGGCGGCGTAGGTGTTGACCTGCCAGAAGGTCGGCACGCGGATGTCGTTCTCGTAGGTGAAGGGCTGGCGCAGGTACGAGGTGCTGGTGGCACCGAAACGCCAGTCACCAAAGTGGGCGGACAGGTCGCTGACCAGCGAGATCTGCGGGTAGCCCGGCTGGGCATTGCCCTTGATCGGGTACACCGTGTCGCCCACCACGAAATCACTGTCGTAGTACGAACGGGCTACGGCCACGCCCTGATAGAACTGCAGGTGGTCGGTCAGGTCGGCGGTGATGCCGAGGTCGGCACCGATCACATGCATCTTCGGCATCAGCCGAACCGTGTTGATCTGCGCGAACTGGGTACCGATGGCGGCCGACAGCAGGCGGTTGCGGATGTCGTTGTAGAACACGTCGCCGGTGATCGTCAGCCGATCGAAGCGATGCGACGCGCCTACGGTGAGGTTCCAGTTCTTCTCCGGGCGCAGCGTGCCGGCCACGCGGTCGAACTCTTCCTGGTCGGTGATGGTCCATGCCGAGGCGGTGTAGCCGATGTTGCCGCGCTGGGCCACGCGGTAGCCGTTCATGGTGTTGGCCAGGTCGATGAAGGCGTCGGTGGATTCGGTCGGGCTCCAGAACAGCGAGACGTGCGGCAGGAAGTTGCTCTTCGCGCGCAGCGTGCCGTTCACCGGCCGGTCCTTGGCATCACCCAGGCCGCCACCGCGGGTGCGGAAGTCCACGGCCTTGAAGCCGACACCCAGCTTCAGCGTGTCGTTCAGCACGATGCCGTCCTGCAGGTAGAACTGGCGCGAGCGGGTCACCCAGCTCGATGCGTTGTCGGTCTTGAATGCGGGCCCATACACATCGAATGGGCCGGTGGCCTTCAGCGGCGGGCCCTCGCCCAGCAGTGGCTGCTGGTACCACTCGGTCTTGGCCGCGGCCTTGCTCTTCTCCTGCCAGAAACCGGCAGTGAAGGTGTGCGCGCCGGTCTCGAACTGCAGGTTGACCATGCCGCCCAGGCGGTTGAGGCGCGGCGTCTGTACCTGTTCGGAGAACGGTGCGCCGTTGGGCGACGGTACGGTCGGGTCGGTCAGCGTGGCCTGGGTGTGGCTGTTGGCGTTGTACAGCTGCACGTTGCCACTCAGCGCCGGGGTGATCTGGAAGCGATGGTTGATCGAGGAAACGCGGTCGCGGGTGGTCTGGCCGGTGTCGTACGGAATCAGTTCGGACAGCTCACCGCAGGTGTAGGCGCCGCAGGATTTGTCCGCGTTTTCCGGCGAGGCCACGTACCACGCCCACGCATAATCGGGATAGAAGATGTCGGCCTTCCAGCCCAGCTTGCGGATCATGTCGAAGGAGATGTTGTTGTAGCCCCAGACCTTGGCCTTGCTGTCGGACAGGAACACGGTGACATCGCCCCAGGCGACGTCCTGCTGCAGCTTCAGGTCGCCGCGCAGGAAGTTCTGCGTGCCCTCGCCCTGGTACTTGTCGGTGGACACGCGCTGCAGGTCGACCAGCACTTTCGGGCCATGCTCACCGAGCTGGCCGCTCTGCCCGGACACGGTGGTGACCAGCGTGTTGTTGCTGCCCACGCCCTGCTTCACGCGCAGGCTGGGCGTGTCCTGCAGGTCGCGCAGGCGGTATTCCAGGCTGCCGCCGTTGACGCTGCTGGAGAACACGCTGACCGGCGCACCACCGGGGCTGACTGTGATCGCGCCGATGCCATCGGGCACGCCCACGTTCACCACGCTGGTGCCGGTGAGCGAGAGGAAGCCGTTGTCGTTCAGCGGCACACCCTCGAAGGTGATGCCCATTTCGTTCATGCGGAAGCCGCGCACGAACAGGCTGGTGGCCGAGATATCCAGGCCCAGCCCGTCGGTGGCGGTGTAGCTGGCACCGGGCACCTGTTTCAGCATGGCCAGGCCGTTGTTGCCGGTGACCATCGCGTCGAGGTCTTCGGCCTTGATGATGTAGCGGTTGGGGCCGATCACCTGGGTCGGTGCCACGGCCGCACCGCGCGGTGTGGCAATGACCTGCAGGGCATTGAGCGTGGTGGGCGTGTCGAGCGCGGCGTCGTGCGCGTCTGCTGCGTAGGCAGGTGCGGTGATGGCCGCGATGATGGCCAGGGCGAGGCGCGTCGTGGGTGGGGTGTTCATGGCAGTAAATCCGTGTGCAGGGAGAGAGCGGCGCAGGCGCACGCCCAGCGCGTTGCAGCACCGGTGTCGGCGCCCTGGCTGGCGATGCGGTTGCGTTGGGGGTGACGGCGCAGTGCGCGCCGGTCAGTGGCAGAGGAAGACGATCCTCTGCCTCAGAATTCGATGGCGTGATTTCAACGTGCGAAATTCTTACATCGCACTGCCGCATCCGCCATTGCACCGTGGTACAGCGCCGATGGCGGTGGGGATGGGTGGGCTATACGTGGGTATAGCTTCGGCGTGGTGGGGGCCGACCTTGGTCGGTGCTCGTGTGCCAACCAAGGTTGGCACCCACCGGGGCGGATGAGGTGGGCACCTACCAGGGCATAGGGACGCGTGGTTACTGCAGGACGAAACGCTCGATCGCGCGCGCCACGCCTTCATCGGCATTGCTGGTGGTCTCGAACCGCGCCACCGCCTTCACCGCGTCGATGGCATTGCCCATCGCCACGCTGGTACCGGCGTACTGCAGCATGGTCAGATCGTTTTCCTGGTCGCCGATGGCCATCACGTTGGCGCGGTCGATGCCCAGATGCTCGGCCAGCTTCTGCAGGCTCGGGCCCTTGCCTGCGCGGTGGTCGAACACTTCCAGGAAGTACGGCGCGCTCTTCAATACCGCGAAGCGCTCGGTCAGTTCGCTGGGCAGGCGCGCGATGGCGGCATCCAGTACCTCGGGCTCGTCGATCATCATCAGCTTGATGAAGGACATCGACGGGTCCATGTCTTCCACGCGGCGATAGGACAGCGGCATCCGCGAAAGATGCGAGTCGGCCACGGTGTAGTAGCTGATGTCCTGGTTGGGCGTGTACATGCGCTGGCTGTCCAGCGCCTGGAAGTGCACGCCCAGGTCGCGGGCGACCTGCTCGCAGAACAGGAAGTCGTCGAAGCTGAGCGGATACTCGACCACGGTTTCGCGCGTACCGATGCGCTGCACCAGGCCGCCATTGCAGGCGATGCAGTAGTCGTCGTTGCCGGTGATGCCGAGCTCGTGCAGGTACGGCGCCAGGCCCGGAACCGGGCGGCCACTGGTCAACACGATGTGCACGCCCAGCGCGCGCGCCTGCGCGATGGCCTGCCGAGCGCGTGCGGTGAGCTGGTGCGATGGGTCCAGCAGCGTGCCATCCATGTCGATGGCGACCAGTTCGATGGTCGATTGCCTGCGGCCCATGTCCATTGCGTTCAACTCGTGCGGGGCACGCCAGTTTACCCCCTCATGCCCGGTTCACCTCTTTGCCCACGTTGGCCGGGATACTTCAGGGGCCTGTGCGTCCCCCACCGCAAGACGGCCCGCTGACCGCCCTTCCCTGGAGAACCTTGCGACGCATGACCTACCGTGCCCCCGAAACCAATGACAGCGCGCCCCTGGCCCAGCAGATCGAGCAGATGATCGAGGAGCTGCCCGGCGACCAGGTGCGCGTCGGCACCCTGCTCAGCGCGCTGGGCGATGAGGGCCTGCTGCTGATCGTGATCCTGCTCTCGGCCATCTTCATCATCCCGGTGTCGATTCCAGGGCTGAGCACCGTGTTTGGCGCCTCGATCCTGTTGATCGGCCTGAGCCGTGTGCGCGACCGCCCGCTGTGGGTGCCGCAGAAGCTGGCGCGCCGCGAGATCGCCACCGACAAGCTGAAGGCCAACCTCAGCCGTGCGCTGAAGTGGGTGCACCGCATGGAGCGGCTTTCGCGGCCGATGCGGCTGGCGGTGATGGTGCGCTCGAAGAAGATGATGCGCCTGAACAACCTGATGCTGGTGTTCGCGACCCTGCTGCTGATGGCGCCGGCCGGGCCGATTCCTTTCAGCAACACGCTGCCGGCACTGGCGCTGATGTCGTTTGCGATTGGCTTCATCCAGCGCGATGGCGCGGCCGTGGCGGCCGGTTATGGTTTCGTGGTGGCAACGGTGGTGTATTTCGGCGTGCTGTTGGGCGGCGTGGGGTTTGCCACCGAGTCGGTGTTCAGCGGGTTCCGCAGCAGTACCGCCGAACTGTAGAGCCGAGCCCACGCTCGGCTGCTGTTCGCTCGGTGCACGGAAACCCGCGCGCTGCGCCCCGTAAGCCGAGCATGGGCTCGGCTCTACAAAGGTCGGATCCACAGCAGTCGAGCGTGGCTCGACGCTACACAGCTATTTCGCCGACACCCGCCACACCACGTCGCCCACGTCGTCGGCCACAAGCAGCGCGCCTTCGGCGTCCATCGCCATGCCCACCGGTGCACCCATCAGGGTCTTCTCGTCCTTCGAGGCGAAGCCGCTGACCACGGTCTGCGGCCGCCCGGTCGGCTTGCCGTCCTTGAACGGTACGTAGACCACTTCGTAGCCACTTAGTGGCGAACGGTCCCAGCTGCCGTGTTCGCCGATGAAGGCACCGCCGTGGTACTGCGCCGGCAGTGCCTGGCCGGTATAGAACAGCAGGCCCAGCGGCGCCACGTGCGAGCCGATCGCGTAGTCCGGCACGATCGCCTTGGCCACCAGGTCCGGCCGCTGCGGCTGCACGCGCTCGTCCACGTGCTGACCGTAGTAACTGTAGGGCCAACCGTAGAAACCATCTTCTTTCACCGAGGTCAGGTAATCCGGCACCAGGTCGGCACCGATCTCATCGCGTTCGTTCGCAACAGCCCACAACTTTCCGGTGCTCGGCTCCCAGTCCAGGCCGGTCGGGTTGCGGATGCCCGAGGCGAAGATGCGGCTGCCACGGGTGGCCACGTCCACTTCCAGCACCACCGCACGGCGGTATTCGACGGCCAGGCCGTTCTCGGTGATGTTGCTGTTGGAGCCCACGCCAACATACAGCTTGCGGCCATCACGGCTGGCCAGCAGTTCCTTGGTCCAGTGGTGGTTGATGGTGCTGGGCAGGTCGGTGAACTCGCGGCCCTTGTCCGACATGCGGGTTTCGCCGGGCACGTAGTGGTACTGCATGATGTTGCCGGTGTTGGCCACGTACAGCGTGTCGCCGATCAGCTGGATGCCGAACGGCGAATGCAGGCCCTCGATGTAGACATGCTGGGTCCACGTGTTCGTTCCCGGCGCGCGGCGCAGCAGGGTGACCCGGTTCCCGCCCTTGCCGGCCTTGCCCGAGCGCGCTTTGACCTTGCCGGCAATCCACTGCTTGGGCGTGGTGACCGGTTCTTCGCCGGGGCCGTTGCCTTCCACCACCAGTACGTCGCCATTGGGCAGGGTCAGCAGGCGCCGCGGATGCTGCAGGTTGGCGGCGATGCGCTCGATCTTCAGGCCCTCGGCCACCGTGGGGGTCTGTCCATCAGCCCAGCCGACGCCCTTGGGCACCTGCATCGGCGGCATCAGGAAGTTGGCCGGCTTGGGCAGCGGCGGCTGCGGGCCCGACTGGTCGGCGGGATGGTATTCAGCCTTGCCGGCGCAGGCCGACAGCATCACGGCCAGCGCCAGGGCGCCCATGGTGGGCAGGATGTGCTTAGCCATGACGACCTCCCTGGAGCACCGGCGGCTGCAGTGACAGCAGGATCAGGCCCAAGGCAATCAGGGCCACGGTCAGCGCCGACAGGATCGTGCCCGGCACCGCAACGGCGTACGCATCGCGGCTGTGCACGAAGGCGTTCCAGATGGCCAGCACCACCGCGACCAGGTTGAGCAAGAAGTCGATGCGGTCGATGCGGGTGGCCGTGCCGTTGCGGCGCCAGACCGCGAACAGGTTGATCAGGCGCGGCACGATGGCGATCAGCAGGCCGAAGGTGATCAGCCAGGCGGCTGCCTTGCCCCACATCACCTCGGCGCTGTTGAGATAGATCGCGTCGAAGATCAGTGCGCCGACGAAGAAGCCGAAGGGTATCGGATTCAACAGGCTGAACAGCGTGGTGCCAAGGCCGCGATGGGCCTGGGCGAGCGGATTGACCATCATCGTGCTCCGTGCGGAAGGGTGCACGGGCTGTAGTAGCACAGCGCGATGTGAGGGCGCGCGATGACACATGGTAGATCCACGCCATGCGTGGATGCGGGTGCCAGCCAGGGTTGGCGTCCACCAGATGCGGGGCTCGGCAGTCGTCATTACCCCGTGGCATAAGCGTTTGTGACGCAATCGGCACATCTGCAGATTGGGTGTGTGAAGAGGTAGGGGGTTCTTCGTTGTGTCGCGTTTGGCTCGTTGCGATGGGGCAGTTCCGCCCCGCCGTCCTGCCATGCCGATTCACAACAGAAGGATTCGTGTATGAAGCGACACACGCAACGCTCCGCGCCACCGCGCTCTGCGCGCCTGGCCCTTGCCACTGCCCTGGTGCTGGGCAGCCTGGCCGTCACCGCCCAGGCCCAACAGGCCGATCCACTGGCGGGGATACAGTGGCACCTGCTCAACACCGGGCAGACGGTCCCGGCTGACACCCTGCCGGTGGCCGGCAACGACCTGAACGTGGATGGCCTGTTCCGCAACGGCATCCGCGGCCAGGGCGTCACCATCGCCATCGTCGATGATGGCCTGCAGATCGCGCACCCGGACCTGGCCGCCAACGTGGCGGCGGTGGCCGGCAAGAACTTCACCAATGGCTCGAACAACCCCACCCCGACCAACCCGGATGTCGACAACCACGGCACCATGGTCGGCGGCATTGCGGGCGCGGTGGGCGCCAACAACCTGGGCGTGCGCGGTGTGGCGCCGGCGGCGACGCTGAAAGGCTTCAACCCGATTTCGCGCTCGGCCCTGGGCAACCAGCAGAGCAACATCGAGTACGCCTGGTGGGACGGCGCGGAGTCGGCCGACGTGCAGGTGTTCAACAACAGCTGGGGTGCCGGCCCGGGCAATCCGAACCTGCCGCTGGCGTACAGCGAAAACACGATTCGTTCGTACGAGCAGGCACTGTCGGGCACGCGCGGTGGCCGTGGCGGCATCTACGTGAAGTCGGCCGGCAACAACTTCAACAATGCCTCGATCAGCCAGACCCAGGATGTCTGCACCACCGACACCAAAAACCGCAATACCGGCTGCGTGCCGGCCGGACGCGATCCGCGCAACAACCTGTTCAACGTGATCACCGTAGGCGCGGTGCGTGCCGATGGCGTGCGCTCGTCCTACTCCTCCACCGGCTCGGCGCTGTGGGTCTCGGCCTTTGGCGGTGAGTACGGCCTGCAGGCCCAGTACGCCCCCGGCCTGGTGGCACGCGCGTACGACCCGGCCATCGTCACCACCGACGTGACCGGATGCGCGCAGGGCAGCAACACCAACACCAACCGCCAGAACACGCTGGACAGCAACCTGTCGGCCATCGACAGCACCTGCAACTACACCGCCAAGATGAACGGCACCTCGGCGTCGGCGCCGATGGTCTCGGGCGTGGCGGCGCTGGTGCTGGAAGCCAACCCGAACCTGTCCTATCGCGATGTGAAGTACATCCTGGCCACCACCGCCACCCGCAACCACCCGAACCAGCCGGCGGTGACGCTGGCCGACGGCCGCACGCTGGTGCCGGGCTGGACGGTGAATGCTGCCGGCCGTGCCTACAGCAACTGGTATGGCTTCGGCGTGGTCAACGCTGCACGTGCAGTGCAGGTCGCCGAGAACTTCCAGCCGCTCGGTGCGCTGGTCGACAGCGGCTGGCGCAACACCACGCGTACCGTGGCCATCGGCAACACCTCGGCTGCCGCCGCACGCCTGACCTTCCAGTTGGCCAACGGCGCGCGCAACATCGAAAGCGTGCAGCTGGGCTTCCGGGTCAACCACCGCAACACGCGCCAGCTGCAGTTCGTGCTGGTGTCGCCCAGCGGCACCCGCAGCGTGGTGCAGCCGGCGTTCACCGCGATCGGTTCGGGCACGGGTGGCGCGCAGAGCAACTTCACCAGCTGGGACCTGCTGTCCAGCAATGCCTTCCTGGATGAAAATGCCAGCGGCACCTGGACGCTGGAAGTGACCGACATGGGGCAAGTCGCGACCGCAGCTTCGCGCGGCAACCTCGAATTCTTCAAGATCCGCGTTCTGGGGCACTGATGATGAAGACCACCATTCTGTTGAGCACGCTCGCCTTCGCGGCGATGACCTCCCCTGCCTGGGCACAGAGCTCGGGGCAGACCCCTCCAGCCAGGACCCTGTCGACCGTGGACGCGCAGGAACTGAAGGCCTCCGCTACCGGCCGTTCGTTCGATGTGGGCGGCACGCGCTTCCAGCTATCCCCCTCGACCACCGTGAAGCAGGCCAGCGGCGGTCAGTTCACGATCACCCCGCAGGCGGCGGCGACCACCAGCTCGCGTACCAAGCGTACGCTGGATGGCGCAGCGGCGGCGCCTGCTGATGCCGGTGCCGGCAAGTTCGCGGCGGCGGTCTCACGTGACGGCGCGCCGGTGGTGGCGACGTCGCGGGTCAAGGTGTTCTTCACCGATGCAGCCTCGGCCCAGCGCGCAGCCGCCGCCACTGGCGGTACCGTGGTGAAGGTCTCCAAGGCCTCTGGCCAGGCCATCGTGGAGTACCCGTCGGTGAACGCGGCGCTGGATGCGAGCACCAAGCTGCTGTCCACCGCCGGTATCCGCGCCACCGAGCCGGACGTGGTGCAGTGGGAAGAGACCAAGTAAGGCGTTGAGTGGTGCCCCGGCCGGTTGGCTCTCCTGGCCGGCCGGGGATGGGTGTGTGGGGAAGTGCCGACCAACGGTCGGCACCCACCGCAGTGGAGGTGACGTCAGCGCGCGGCGAGTGTGTCGCTTTGCTTGAGACTGCAGCTGGCCAGTGCGTCGTTGCCGGCGGCGGGATGAGCGGGCTCCAGCAGCAGGCGCTGCACGTCGGAAAACAGCTTGTCCACCGGCATGCCATAGGGCGCGAACAGGCGCAGTCGACCCTGGCGGTCGAACACGTAGCCGCCGGCAATGTGGCTCATCGTGTAGGTATCCGGTACCTGACCGGGTTCCTTTTCGTAGAACGCCTTGAAGTCGCTGGCCATCGCCGCCAGCTGCGCTTCGTTGCCGACCAGCGCGATTGCCTTGGGGTCGAACGCTTCCACGTAGGTCCGCGCGACCTCCGGGGTGTCGCGGGCCGGGTCAACGCTGACGAACACCACCTGCAGCTGGTCGGCATCCTTGCCCATCAGGTGCTTGACCTGGCTGAGCTCGACCATGGTGGTCGGGCACACGTCCGGGCAGCTGGTGAAGCCGAAGAACAGATAGGTCACCTGCCCCTCCAGATCCTTGGGCCCGCGCAAGGCGCCGCGGCTGTCGGGCATCGACCAGTGCTGGCCGAGCTCTTCGCAGGCGATGTCCTTGGAGTAGAAGTCCATGCGCGACTGCGCACTGCAGCCGGCCAGCAGGCCGAGCAGCAGGCCTGCGGCCAGCCGCAGGCCACGTTGGGGGAACGCGATGCCTTTCACGGTTCGCAGGCTCAGTTGATCATCATGTGGTAGTGCATGCTCCAGATGATCCACACCGACAACGCGACGATGATGAACAGGATCACCAGGGTGAACACGAAGCTGGCCAGGTTCCAGCCACCTTCGGACTTGCGGTCCATGTGCAGGAAATAGACCAGCTGCACCAGGATCTGCGCCACCGCGAAGCCGACCAGCAGGAACAGCGTGAGCGGCCGCGACAGCACCGGGTTCATCACCAGTGCGAACGGCACCACGGTCAGCAGCGCGCACAGCACGAAGCCGATCAGGTAGGACTTGGTGGAGCCGTGCGCATTGCCGGCGCGCGAGGTTTCGACGTGGGCCATGTCAGAAGGCTCCGATCAGGTAGACGAAGGTGAAGACGCAGATCCACACCAGGTCCAGGAAGTGCCAGAACAGGCTCAGGCACGACACGCGGGTGATGTTGGTCGGGGTCAGGCCACGGCGGTAGACCTGGTGCATGACCACCGCCATCCAGATCAGGCCGCTGGCCACGTGCAGGCCGTGGGTGGCGACCAGCGCGAAGAACGCCGACAGGTAGGCACTGGTGCTGGGGCCTGCGCCTTCGTGGATCAGGTGCGAGAACTCATAGATCTCCATGCCGATGAACGAGGCACCGAGCACGAAGGTCACGCCCAGCCAGCGCAGCACCGCCGAGGTGTCGTGGCGGTGCATCGCCAGTACGGCCTGGCCGTAGGTGATGCTGGAGACCAGCAGCAGGAAGGTCTCGGCCATCACGAACGGCAGCGAGAACAGCTCCTTGCCGGTGGGGCCGCCGGCGTAGGCGGTGCTGAGCACCGCGTACGAGGCGAACAGCGAACCGAACAGCACCAGGTCGGACATGAGGTAGACCCACATGCCGAACACCTTCATGCCGCCCTGCTCGTGGCTGTGGTCGTGTTCGTGGTGGTCCTCGTGTGCCTGCGTGCCGGTGGCCAGCTCGGGGCGGGTCAACAGGTTCATGCGCGTACCTCCTTCAGCTTGGCAAGGTTGGCCGCTTCAGTGCGCGCCACCTCTTCGGAACTGACGTAGTAGTCCACGTCCTCGTCGTAGGACCGCACGATCAGGGTGACGATCATCGCGATGAAGCTGGCCGCGGCCATCCACCAGATGTGCCAGACCAGGGCGAAGCACAGCACCAGGATCCAGATGTTGAGGATCAGCGGCACGCCGGTGTTCTTCGGCATGTGGATCGGTGCGTACTTCTTCGGCGGCGGCGGCAGGCCGCGCTTCTTCGCTTCGTGGAAGGCGTCCAGCTCATCGGCCTTGGGCACCACGGCGAAGTTGTAGAACGGCGGCGGCGACGGCGTGGCCCATTCCAGCGTGCGCGCATTCCACGGGTCGCCGGTCAGGTCCAGGTTGCGCTTGCGGTCGCGAACGCTCACGTAGATCTGCACCAGCATTAGGATGATGCCCGCGAACACGAACAGTGCACCGATGAAGGCGGCGATCAGGTACGGCGTCCACGCCGGATTGTCGTACTGGTTCATGCGGCGGGTCATGCCCATGAAGCCCAGCATGTACAGCGGCATGAAGGCCAGGTAGAAGCCGATCACCCAGCAGGCGAACGACCACTTGCCCAGGCGCTCGTTGAGGGTGAAGCCGAACACCTTCGGGAACCAGTAGGCGAAGCCGGCCAGGTAGCCGAACAGCGCGCCGCCGATGATGGTGTTGTGGAAGTGCGCGACCAGGAACAGGCTGTTGTGCAGCAGGAAGTCCGCGCCCGGGATGGCCAGCAGCACGCCGGTCATGCCACCGATGGTGAAGGTGACCAGGAAAGCGATGGTCCACAGCATCGGCACGCTGAACTCGACGCGGCCGCCGTACATGGTGAACAGCCAGGTGAAGATCTTCACGCCGGTGGGGATGGCGATGATCATCGTCATGATGCCGAAGAAGGCATTGACGCTGGCACCGGAGCCCATGGTGAAGAAGTGGTGCAGCCAGACGATGAACGACAGGATGCCGATCGCCAGCGTGGCACCGACCATCGACTTGTAGCCGAACAGCTTCTTGCGCGCGAACGTGGCGGTCACTTCGGAGAAGATGCCGAACGCCGGCAGCACCAGGATGTACACCTCCGGATGGCCCCAGGCCCACACCAGGTTCACGTACATCATCGGGTTGCCACCCAATGTGTTGGTGTAGAAGTTGAAGTCCAGGTAGCGGTCCAGGGTGAGCGCACCCAGCGCCACGGTCAGGATCGGGAAGGCGGCGATGATGATCACGCTGGTGACCAGCACAGTCCAGGTGAACACCGGCATCTTCATCAGGGTCATGCCCGGCGCACGCATGCGCAGGATGGTGATAAACAGGTTGACGCCGGTCAGCAAGGTGCCGACACCGGACGCCTGCAATGCCCAGATGTAGTAGTCGACACCCACGCCTGGACTGAACTCGATGCCCGACAGCGGCGGATAGGCGACCCAGCCGGTCATGGCGAATTCGCCAACGCCCAGCGAGATCATCATCAACGCTGCGCCGACTACGAAGATCCAGAAGCTGAAGGCGTTGAGGAACGGGAACGCCATGTCGCGCGCACCGATCTGCAGCGGCACGATGATATTCATCAGGCCGACCACGAACGGGGTGGCCACGAAGAAGATCATGATCACGCCGTGCGCGGTGAAGATCTGGTCGTAGTGCTCGGGCGGCAGGAAGCCGTCACTGCCTGGCCCGGCCGCCGCCAGCTGCGCGCGCATCATCAGCGCATCGGCAAAGCCACGCACCAGCATGACCAGCGCCACCACCACGTACATGATGCCGATCTTCTTGTGGTCCACGGTGGTGAACCAGTCACGCCAGAGCGGACCCCACAGCTTGAAGTACGTCACCGCGCCGAGCAGCGCGAGGCCGCCCAGCACCATGGCCGCCAATGTGACCACGACGATCGGCTCGTGCAGTGGCACAGCCTCCCACGTCAATTTACCCAACATGTTCGTTACTCCTGGGAAACCTGAGCACCGCCGGCAGCGCCCGCCGGGGTAGCAGCAGCGGTGTTCTCACCGACGACGATGAACTGGTCGATGACCTTCTTGAACAGCAGCGGTTCAACACTGGAGAAGTGCTGCACCGGTGCGTTCTTCGACGGCGCGGCCAGCGCCTTGAACTGCGTGAAGCTGAGCGCGTCCGGCGCGCTGCGCACTTCGGCCACCCAGCGCTCGAAGTCTTCGTTGCTGCTGGCAGTGGCGATGAACTTCATGTTCGAGAAGCCATGCCCGCTGTAGTTGCCGGACATGCCACGGAACTGGCCGGGTTCGTTGGCGATCAGGTGCAGCTGCGTGCGCATGCCGGCCATCGCGTAGATCTGCCCACCCAGCTGCGGGATGAAGAAGGTATTCATCGTCGAGTTGGAGGTGATGTTGAATGCCAGCGGACGATTGGCCGGGAAGTTGAGCTGGTTGACCGTGGCGATGCCCAGGTCCGGGTACACGAACACCCACTTCCAGTCGGTGGCGATCACGTCCACGTGCAGCGGTTCGCCAGCCACGTCCAGCGGCTTGTAGGGGTCCAGCTCGTGGGTGGACTTCCACACGATCACCGCCAGCACCGCGATGATGATCAGCGGCACGCCCCAGACCACGATCTCCACCTTGGTGGAGTGCGACCAGTCCGGCGTGTATTTCGCTTTGGTGTTGCCGGCGCGGTAGCGCCACGCGAACACGAAGGTCAGCACGATGGCCGGTATCACCACGATCAGCATCAGGCCGATGCAGATCAGGATCAGGTCGCGCTGGGCGAGCCCGACCATGCCCTTCGAATCCAGCAGCACCCAGTCACAGCCCGACAGGCCGACGCAGGCCAGGGCGACCAGCGCCAGGCGGATGCGGTTCCAGCAGATATTCATTGGAGGTCAACCCTGTTGAAGAAGCGCGCTTGACCGGCTCGCCTGCGCGCAGCGCCCGGGCGTGGAGCGGCTACACTGTGGGTACGAGGTCGCCTACAAGCAGGCGAGCCACTCCAATCAAGCCCATACAAAATACAGCATTGTATGGACTTGTGCATCTGCACGTATGGAAATATCTGACCGATGACGCCACCTGCCGCCGGCCGCCGCCTGAAACACCCCAATCGCACCTGGGTCCGCCCCTTCCGCGAGGGCGCCGGCCCGCTGTACCTGCAGATTGCCCAGCAGGTGCGCGAGGCGGTGGATGACGGCGTGCTGCGCCCGGGCGACCGCCTGCCGCCGCAGCGCGACCTGGCCCAGCAGGTGGGCGTGGACCTGACCACGGTCACCCGTGCCTTTGCCGAGCTGCGCCAGGCCGGCCTGCTCGATGCGCAGGGCGCCGGCGGCACCTTCATTGCGCTGTCGGCCGGCAACCGCAGCACCTCGGTGGACCTGAGCATGAACATCCCGCCGCTGCTGGGCAGCGCGCCGTTCGCACAGGGCATGGAGGCCGGTTTCCAGCACGTGGGCCAGCAGCTGGGCCAGGGCGAACTGATGAGCTATCACGTCGGCGCCGGCACTCGTGAGGACCGCGCCGCCGCCGTGCAGTGGCTGGCGCCGATGCTGGGCATGGTCGGTGCGGACCATGTGGTGATCTGCCCGGGCGCGCAGACCGCGCTGTGCGCGCTGATCCTGGCCCGCACCCAGCCGGGCGAGCTGATCGCCGCCGAGCAGCTGACCTACCCGGGCCTGCTGGCCGCCGCGCGCGTGCTGCAGCGGGGCGTGGTGCCGGTGGCAATGGACGCCGAAGGCATGCTGCCCGACGCCTTGGAAGAAGCCTGCCAGCTGCGCCGGCCGCGCCTGCTATACCTGGTGCCGACCATCCAGAATCCGACCACGGCGACGATGTCGGCGCAGCGTCGGCAGGCCCTGCTGGCGGTTGCCAAGCGCCACGATCTGACCGTGATCGAAGACGATCCCTACTGGTTGCTGGCTGGTGACGCCGCGCCGCCGTTGGCCGCCCACCGCGACGCCGGCTGCCCGGTCTACTACATCTCCACCCTGTCCAAGTGCCTGGCCCCGGGCCTGCGCACCGCTTACCTGGTGGTGCCGGCCGGCGAGCCGATGGAGCCAGTGCTGGACGCCCTGCGCGCGATCGCACTGATGCCGACCCAGTCGATGGTGGCGGTGGCCTCGCAGTGGATCCGCAGTGGCCAGGCCCAGGACATGGTGCAGCGCTTCCAGCAGGAGCTGCGCGAGCGCCAGGCCATTGCCGCCCGCTATCTGCCCACCCGCGTCCAGGCCCATCCGGCCGGCCTGCATGTGTGGCTGCCGCTGCCGCCACGGCTTGACCAGTACCGGCTGATCCAGGCCGCGCAGGAACAGGGCCTGGGCATCGCCAGCTCGGATGCCTTCAGCGTGGAAGAACCGCCGCCGGGCAACGCAATCCGCCTGTCGCTGGGCGGCGCGGTCGACCAGGGCGCTTTGGCCGGGGCGCTGGCCAAGCTGAACGAGATCCTGTCCGAAGTTCCCGAGGCCCGGCACAACGCCATTGTCTGAACCGAACGCATGGCGCCCAATCCATACAAAATGATATTTTGTATGCAATGTATGGATGAAGGGACGTGCATCGATGCGCGCCGAGAAACTGAAGTTCCACCTGGTGATGGCCGGTTGCGGTGGCTTTGTGGTGCTGATGCTGGCCGCGCTGGCCTGGGTCTGCCTGCAGCCACAGACCGTGGACGTACAGGCCGCCGAACGCCACGCCATCGAGCAGTGCCTGCAGCGCAGCGAGGATCCGTCGCGTAGCGAGATCCAGCGCCGCGCGCAGGCCGATTCCTGCCGCGAGATGCGCAAGCAGTACGTGCACAAGTTCGGCCGGGAAGACTCCTGATGGGCGCAGCCGCGCCGCGCCGCCGCTGGCTGCTGCCGACGATGATCGCCCTCGCCTGCCTGTTCATGGCAGGCGTGGCGGCTGCACTGTGGCAGTACTTCGGTTACAGCGCGCAGTCCACGTTCACCGAACAGGCCATCGTCTTCGACGACTCGCAGCTGCGCCTGCCGGCCGATCTGGCCGGAGATACCGGCCGCATCCGCGTGGTGCATTTCTGGGACCCGGCCTGCGGCGTGTGCAACCGCGAGACCGGTGCGCACCTGAGCTACCTGATCAGCATGTACCGCCGTGCCGGCATCGACTTCTACGCGATCCGCCGCCCTGGCACGCAGGGCGCGCTGCCCGAGCCGCTGCGCAACAAGGTGATCAACCTGCCGACCATCGACGGTATCGAACACATCCCGGCCAGCCCTGCCGTGGCGATCTGGGACCGGCACGGCCATCTGGCGTATGCCGGCCCGTACAGCATCGGCATGGTCTGCAACTCGGCCAACAGCTTCGTCGAACCGCTGCTGGACAGACTGGTGCGCGGTGAAACCGTGCGCCCCAAAGGACTGCTTGCCGTGGGCTGCTACTGCCCGTGGCAGGCCAAGCGCTGAGGACGCGCAATGACATCACTGGCTCTGGGTGGCGCGACCGCCGCAAACAACAACGGCGGTCACCTGTCCGAACCGACCGATGGTTATGGACAGGCTCCCGCCGTTGGAAGCAACGATACGCCCCGACATGCTCCGTACATGCCGCGACCGGATGTCGCAGCGCGCGAGTGGGTGCAGGACGTGCTCGCGCACAGCGGTCCGATCTACCTGCGCATCGTCAATTCGCTGGAACGCACGGTGCGCCGTGGTGGTCTGGCACCGGGACAGCGCCTGCCCTCGCAGCGCGCGTTGGCGCAGCAGCTGGGCATCGACCTGACCACGGTCACCCGCGCCTTCGATGAAGCACGCAAGCGTGGCCTGATCGAAGCGCGTGGACCACAGGGCAGCTTCATCGCACCGCCCAAGGCCGGCTTCGACCAGGTGGTGGACCTGAGCATGAACGTGCCGCCGGTGCCCGATGCCGATGCGCTGGCCGAGACACTGCGCCGCGGTGCCGCCGCCGTGCTTGCACGCAGCAACGCGCCGAACCTGATGACGTATCACCTGGGTGGCGGCAACCCCACTGATCGCCATGCTGCGGCGCATTGGCTGCAGCCGATGCTGGGCGCCGTGGATGACGACTGCCTGCTGCTGACCGAAGGCGCGCAGGTGGCATTGGCCGCGATCCTGGTCAGCCAGGGCCGCGATGGCGATACGATCCTGTGCGATGCGCTGGTCTATCCGGGCCTGCTGCAGGCCGCAGCGGCGCTGGGGCGTCGGCTGATGCCGGTGGACAGCGACGAACACGGCATGTGCCCTGAAGCGCTGCTGCGGCAGGCGCGCGAAAGCGGCGCGCGCCTGGTCTATCTCAATCCCACCTGCCAGAACCCGACCGCGCTGACCCTGCCGCTGCAGCGGCGCGAGGCGCTGGCGCGTGTACTGGAGAGCGAAGGCCTGCTGGCGATCGAGGATGATCCGTACTGGCACCTTGCCGAAGATGCACCGATACCCCTGGCAACGCTGGCACCGCGCCATGTGTTCTATGTGGCGACGCTGTCGAAGGTGATCAGCCCTGGCCTGCGCACCGCGTTCGCGCAGTGCCCGAGCGCTGCGCACGCCGAGGCGATGACGGCTGCGTTGCGGGCGACGCGGCTGATGGGCCATCCGCTGGTCTCGGCATTGGCCAGCCAACTGCTGCTGGATGGTTCGGCGCAGTCACTGCTGGCCCAGGTACGCGCCGAGGCACGCGAGCGCATGCGCATGGCACGTTACCTGCTCGCGCCGTCGCTGCTGCAGCGCGCGGAGGGCCTGCATGCCTGGTGCCGGATACCGGCACCCTGGACCGACGCCACGCTGGTGCGTACCGCACAGCTGCAGGGGCTGGCGATTGCGCCGTCATCGGCGTTCTGTCCGCCGGGGGTCTCGCTCCAGTACGGCGTGCGGTTGTCGCTGGGACTGGCGGCGGACCGACGGCAGCTGGAGAGTGCGTTGCGGCGGATTGACCGGTTGTTGTTGTCCGATGCGTTGCCGGCGATCGAGCGGTAGGCGTGGAATGGGATGTGCCGACCAACGGTCGGCACCCACCCGATCGGTAGTACCGGCCGCTGGCCGGCGGAAGATTCCCCGGCACGGTTGGAATGTGCCAACCAAGGTTGGCACCCGCCAGATCGGAGGTAGATCGTGGAATGGGATGTGCCGGCCAACGGTCGGCACCCACCCGATCGGTAGTGCCGGCCGCTGGCCGGCAGCTGCTCGTGGGCGACGATCATGAGGTTGCCGGCCAGCGGCCGGCACTACCGTTCATGATCAGGCCAGGGCAGAGAGCGCCTGCACCAGCGCATCCAACTGCTCCGGTCGGGTGAACACCGACGGCGTCACCCGCACGCAGGCGCCGGAGTCCAACCCGTCACGATGCGTGGTGAACACGCGATGCTCGTCCAACAGGCGCTTCTGCAGCGCGATGTTGTCAGCCACGCTGGTGCGCCCGCGCAGGCGGAAACTGGCCAATGCACTCGCCAACGCCGGGTCCGGTGAAGACAGCACTTCGATGTGCGCCATCTGCCGCGCAGGCACGGTCCAGCGCTCGCGCAGGTAGCGCAGGCGCGCCTGCTTGTTGGCCGCGCCGATACGCTGGTGCAGCGCGATCGCTTCTGGCAGCGCCAGGTAAGCGGCGAAGTTGACCGTGCCGGTGTGCACACGGCTGCCCACGCGGCCATCGTCGGTCTCGCCCATGTACGGGTCGAGGTCCGCAACGCGGCCCTTGCGCACATACATCGCGCCGACGCCGACCGGTGCGCCGATCCACTTGTGCAGGTTGATGCCAACGAAATCGGCCTTGAGCTGCGGCACCGCGTAGTCGATCTGGCCGAACCCGTGCGCCGCATCAACGATCACGTCGATGCCGCGTGCCCGCGCACGTTCGGCGATTTCGGCCACCGGCAGCACCAGTCCATGGCGATGGCTGACCTGGGTCAGCAGCACCAGTTTCAGGCGAGGCAGCCGCGCGAACGTGGCCTCGTAGGCCTGCAGGATCTGCGCATGGTCGGGCACTGCCGGCAGCGCGATGCGCTCGGCCTGCACGCCGCGGCGCTGCTGCAGCCAGCGCATCGCGCCGATCATGCTGTCGTAGTCGATATCGGCGTACAGCACCTGGTCGCCGGGCTGCAGGCGGTTGTAGCCGCCGATCAGCGCCAGCATCGCCTCGGTGGCACCGCGGGTCAGTGCGATCTCGTCGGCGCCCACGCCCAGCAGTTCGGCCACCTGCCGCTGCACCGCCATGTACTGCGCCGGGAACTCACGGCGGCCATACCAGGCGTTGCCTCGGTTCACTTCCGCGGTATGGCGCTGGTAGCTGGCCAGCGTCTGGCGGCCCATCGCGCCCCAGTAGCCGTTCTCCAGATGGTTCACTTCGTCGGTGACATCGAAGTGGCTGGCCACGGCGGCCCAGTAGTTTTCATCGCGGGCCAGCACGTCCGGCGCCACGGTCGTTGCGGGAATCTGCATGGACGCAGCGTAACGCGTGGCAGCCATGGCCGGCAGTGAAGAAAGTGCGGCTGCGGCCGGCAGCAAGGTGCCGGCACGCAACAGGGAGCGGCGGGCCGGGTCCATCAGAAGCTCAGCCGGTACTGTGCGTACAGGTTGGCGCCGTCGGTGTCGTACGGCGCGTTGCGCGAGTAGACCAGGCCGCGACTGGCCTGGAAGGTGGCTTCGTCCGGATAGCGGTCGAATACGTTGTCGGCACCCACACGCAGGCTGTGATGTTCGTTGATGCGATAGCCGACGGCCAGGTCGAGGAAGCTCATCGCGCCGAAGCGCTGGTAGATATCGCCCACTGCATTGCCGCTGGAATCGGTCCAGGCGCCGTAGTAGCGCATGCGTGCCATCAGCGACCAGGCGCCGATGTCCCAGCCGCCGGTCAGGCTGCCCTTGTGCTCGGGCAGGCGGTCTTCGAACAGCACGCGCTGGGTTTCGTTGGTCGCCACCGAGGTGCTGCCATTGTCCACGCGGGTGCGGTTGTAGTTGTAGGCCAGGGTCAACGTCATGCGGCCGGCGCCGAGATCACGCAGGTAGTTGCCGACCACATCCACGCCGGTGGTGGTGGTATCGAAGTCGTTGGTGAAATAGTTCACCGAGGTATAGCCCAGCGGATTGGGCGTACCGGCCGGAATGGCGAAACTGGCCGACTGGCTGAAGCGGTCGCTGAGCTTGATCTGGTAGACATCCACCGAACCGGACAGGCCCAGGTCGGTGCGCCAGGTCAGGCCCAGCGAGGCGGTACGCGATTCTTCCGGCTTCAACGGCCTGGCACCGAGCAGCTGCGCCAGCGGATCGTTCGGCGACAGGCGGCCGCTGGTGAAGATCTGCAGCGTGCGCGTGTCCAGGCCCTGGGTGGTACTGGTGGTGTTGAGCTGCGCCGGCGTCGGCGCACGGAAGCCGGTGGACACGGTACCGCGCAGGGCTACATCCGGCGTGATCGCGAAGCGCGCCGACAGCTTGCCGTCCAGCGTGCTGCCGAAGCTGGAGAAGTCCTCGTAGCGGCTGGCCGCACCGATGCTCCAGCGCTCGCCCAGCGGCACTTCCATATCCACATAGGCGGCCTTGCTGCGCTGGCTCCACTGCCCGGCCTGGCTGGCCGAGAAACCGGGCGCACCATTGGAATTGGCCTCCAGGCCTGCAGCCGCGCCCGGACCCACCGCGTACGACGCCGGGTCACCGGCGCGCACCTGGTAGGTCTCCTGGCGGAACTCGCCACCGAAGGCGACGTTGATCGGCCTGGTCAGCGCGGCCACGTCCCACTCATAGTTGAAGTCGGCGTTGGCGTTCTTCTCGGTCTGGGTCAGGCGGCCGAGATCGAAGTCGGTCGGGCTGGCCGGGCCGAGCGAGGCATTGATCGAGTTCTTCAGGCTGTAGTCGATGGCGTTGCGGCCATACGAGGCGCTCACGTCCCAGCGCAGCTTCGGTGTGATCTCGCCGCGCAGGCCGCCGACCAGCTGCAGGTCGTTCTGGACGTTGCCGTACTGCGGGCTGAAACCCACCGGGTAGATCGAGCGCAGGTTCCAGCCCGGGAAGATGACGGTGGTGCGGTAGGCGCCGGTGGTGGTGTCCGGATTGCGCCAGTTGAAATCACTGACGCCATCGCTGTGGCTGTAAAGACCGAACGCATACAGCTCCAGCGCGTCGCTGGCGTTGGCCTTCATGTTGAAGCCGACGCGGCGACTCTCCAGTTCCGGCTGGCCCCAGCGCTGCACCGGGTTGGCCACCTCCAGCTCCGGATGTACAGCCTGGAAGGCGATCGCATCCGGGCGCTGGCGGGTACGCGAGGTGGCGTCTGAATTGGACGACTCGGCGAACAGCACCAGGCTGCCATAGTCGCCCAGCGACCAGCCGGTGCGCGCACTGAAGTCGCGCGAGGCACCGTCGCCCTGCGCGTACTGCGAATAGCCGGCGGTGATCCCGGTGCCGGGGCCGTCCTCAAGAATGATGTTGATGACACCGGCGATGGCGTCCGAGCCGTACTGCGCCGACGCACCATCGCGCAGCACCTCGATGCGCTTGATGGCACTGGTGGGAATCTGTGCCAGATCAGCGGCCTGCGCACCGCGGTTGCCGAGCAGCGCGCTGCGATGGAAGCGGCGGCCGTTGACCAGCACCAGGGTCTGGTCCGGCGACAGGCCACGCAGGGTGGCCGGACGCACGAACACCTGCCCGTCGGCCATCGGCAGGCGCTGCACCACGAACGACGGCACCAGCTGCGCCAGCACGTCCTTCAGGTCGGTGGATTCAACGGACCTGATGTCTTCCTTGGTGAACACGTCCACCGGCGCCAGCGTTTCGAACTGGGTTCGGTTGGACGCGCGGGTACCGGTGACCAGCATCGCGTCGAGCTGGGTGGGTACGGCGCGGCTGCCGCCTGCGGCATCGACCGCATCGGCCTCCGCTGCGATCGCGCCTCCTGCACTGGCCATGGAAAGGGCAAGGAGGATGGAACGCGAAAGCTTCGAACGATGCACGGCAGGGCTCCGGGAGGACGCGACTGGGCCAGCACCTGTGCGGACACAACAGGCCTGGACAAGGCGCGCAGTCTCGGCGCGATCTGTGAAGGAGGCATGACGTCAGTGCGACAGCTTGAGTCCGCGCAGGCGCAAGAACTGCTAAACGCCGCGCCTGCCGATCCGCTACTGTGTCCAGCATCGGATTCATGGAACGACAGGATGAGTGCGGCAGGCAAGGCGGTGTGGTACATCGAAACCCATGCGGAGCAGCCGCTGGCCTTGGCCGATATCGCCACTGCGGTGGGACTGTCGCCATTCCATCTGTCGCGCCTGTTCCAGGCCCGCACCGGCACGTCGGTGGTCCGTTACCTGCGTGGGCGCCGCTTGACAACGGCCGCGCAGCGGCTGGCCAACGGCGCATGCGACATCCTGCAGGTGGCGATTGGCGCGGGCTACACCACTCATGCCGCGTTTACCCGTGCCTTCAGCGAACAGTTCGGGCAGACACCGGAACGGGTACGCGAACAGGGCACCGATGGGCTGGCGCTGGTGCAGGCGATCCGCGTGGACGAGGCGCCGGCTGCCTGCGCTGAGGCGCCACAGCTGCTCGACACCCCGGCCTTCCAGCTGGCCGGTATCGGCATGCGCCATACCCGCAACAGCGGCGGTGCCATTCCCGGGCAGTGGGCCCAGCTCAACCGGGAATGGCCGGCGCCGGCCCCGGTCAGTTTTGGGGTGTGCTGCAACAACGACGACGACGGCGGCTTCGACTATATCGCCGCGCTGCCGATTGGTTCACTTGGCCCTGTACCCGCGCACTGGCAGCGCGTGGATGTGCCCGCACGACGCTACTTGGTGGCCTGGCACGGCGGGCACATCTCGGCCATCCGCTCGACCTGGTTCTGGTTGCTGGATCACTACCTGCCCAGCGCCGGCCTCAGCCTGGCCGACGCGCCGGACCTGGAGCGCTACGACGCCCGGTTCAACGAGCACACTGGCAACGGCGGCGTGGAGATCTGGCTGCCGGTAGACGAAGGTCCCTGCTGACATGGAGCTGAAGATGCGCGTGAACATCACAATTGTCGGGCTGCTGCTGATGGCACCGGCGCTCTCCGCCCACGCAGGCGACACCTGGAAAGCCGGCGAGCGCCATGGCACCACGACGGTGGCCAGTGCCGCCGTGCGCGATGCGCAGCACCGCAACACCCTGCGCTACACGGTGTGGTATCCGGCACCGGCCGATAGCAGCGAAGTCGAGGTGACCATCGGGCCGCCTGGCACGCCCCTGTTCGATGTTGGTCGCTCGGCGATGGATGCGCCGCCCGCAGGCGCTCCCCTGCCGACACTGCTGCTGTCGCATGGCAACGGCGGCAGCGCGCGCATGATGGGCTGGCTGGGCACCGCGCTGGCACGGAAAGGTTATCTGGTGATCGCGGTCGATCATCCCGGCAACAATGGTGCCGACCAGATGACCCTCCATGGCAGCATGTTGACCTGGCTGCGCGCGGATGATCTGCGCGCCGCACTGGCGGCCGTGCAGGCCGATCCAGTGCTGGGCCCGCATGTCGATCCTGAACGCCTGGGTGTTGCCGGTTTCTCGGCCGGTGGCTACACCGCGCTGTTGGCGGCTGGGGCGCAACCGGACCTGCAGCGACTGCTGGCGTTCTGCACGGCGCATCCGGATGACGGCGTCTGCCGGCCTCAACAGGAAGCGGCAACGCACACGATGGAGGCGCGTGTTGCCGCTGCGGCGTCGGCCGAGCTGTCGCCGTGGATGTCCCACGCCAACGACGCACGCGCCATTCCCGGCGTGCGCGCGATGTTCCTGCTGGCACCGGCGATCATCCAGGCCTTCGCGCCCGAGCAGCTGTCCTCGTTGCGGCTACCCGTGTCGATTGTGCTTGGCGAGGCTGACACGGTTGCGCCGCCACAGACCAATGGCGCGGCCGCGCGTGCAGTGATTGCGGGCGCTGCACTGCAGCTGCTGCCAGGTGTCGGCCATTACGATTTCCTCGCCGCATGCACCCCGACCGGGCAGCAGCGGCTGCAGGACCTCTGCAGCACGTCAGTGCCAAAGGCAAAGACCCACGCGCAGACAGTGGACGCAGCAGTGCGGTTCTTCGACCATTCACTGCGCTAGTGGCCGCCGGGCGTGGCCCGGCGCTACAGTGGGCGCGTCCACGGAGAATCGATCATGCGCCTGCTGCACCTCACCCTGCCGGTATCCGACGTCGCTTCCGTGGCCGCGTATTTCCATGATGTGCTGCAGCAGCGCGTGGTCGGCAACCATGTGCACATCGGCTGGAGCACCATCGAACTGCAGCCGGCGGGTGGTCACCCCGTCGGTGGCGTGCACCTGGCCTTCAACGTACCGGACAACCGCTTCGGCGGGGCGATGGCCTGGTTGCGCGAACGTACCCCGCTGCAACGTAATCCTGATGGCCTGGATTACTTTGCGCTGGAGAGCAGCTGGCAGTCGCAGTCGGTGTACTTCACCGGTCCCGATGGCCTGATCCTCGAATTGATCGGCCGGCGCCGTCTGCCAGTCAGCACGCGCGCAGGCGCCTTCCATGGCAGCGAGCTGACCTGCCTGAGCGAGGTTGGCCTACCCAGCCACGATGTCGATGCGGTGCGCGAACAGTCCAGCCAGCGCTTCGGCCTGCAGCCGATCAGCCCGCCGTCGCCGCAGTTCGCGCCGATGGGCGACGACGAAGGCCTGCTGATCGTGGTTGCTGCGGACCGGCGCTGGTTCCCCGAGCAGAAAGACCTGCCCGGTGCCCAGGGCGTGCAGCTGCAGGTGGGTGATGTGAACGGTAGCGGCGAACTGCGCGATGCCGCGCTGGGCTGGCGGGTGTGGGCGGCCTGAGCTACCAGCTGCCCGAAGCGCCGCCGCCGCCGCTGCGACCACCACCACCGGACCAGCCGCCGGAACTGCTCGAGGACGAACTCGACGACGAGGTGCTGGACGAGGAACGGTAGCCTTGGGACGACCTTCGTCCGCTGCGTGCTTTTTCGCCGGGCAGCAGGGTGAACAGCCAGATGAAGTACAGGAACAGCGTGCCTACGCTGGACACGATCATCGCCAACACGCGTGCGTTCCCGTCGCTGGCCCGGTCGATGGCCAGCAGCGCGCCCAGCGCATAGGCGCCGGTCAACAGCACCAGTACCACCAGCCGCACGGCGAAGCTGTTGCGGTTCTTGCGCCAGCGCGCGCGGCCGGCCTGCACCAGGAAGAACACCAGCATGGCGGCAAGGGCGACCGCCAGGTTCAGCAACGTGTGCAGGGCAAGGCTGGGCGGCAACTGGCCACGGACCAGCATCACCGCGAAGAAACCGATACTGACGGCCAACATGCCGCACAGCACGATGCGCACACCACGGCTGCGACGCCAGCACCATCCCAGCAGCGCCGCCACCGGTACAGCAGGTAACAGCACGAAGAACAGCGCAGGCAGCACATGCCGCGGCAGCAGCAGCGTCGCCGAAACCAACCCAGCGGCCATCACTGCCGTTACCAGCAGCGGTCTACCCCAGGCAGGCAATGTCGGCCAATTCGGCCTGGGCATTGCCGCATTGGCTGCCAATGCCTTGCGCCGCCGCTCACGGCGTTTACCGCTGAACTCGGCCTCGGTCCTGGTGGCCAGCAGGCGCGGCGGTGATCGCCACAGACCGGCCAGGAACCCCACTAGCAACGTCAGGGCAACGACCGAATCCCCTGTGCGCCAATCCGCTGGCAACAGGTTGCGTGCGGATGAATCTTCCCGGGGCGGCAGCGGCTCGCCATCGATCAACGCCACCAGCACCTTGCTGCCGTCCAGCAGGCCCTGGTCCAGGTCTCCCTCACGCAGGCGCGGCACGATAGCCTTGTCGATGATGCGCGCGGCATAGGCATCGGGAATGGTGCCTTCCAGGCCATAGCCGGTCTGGATGCGTACGCGCCTGTCCTGCACTGCCACCAGCAGCAACACCCCGTCATCGACACCGGCGCGGCCCAGCTGCCACTGTTCGAAGACGCGCTGTGCATAGGCTTCGATGCCGTCATCGCCAACACTGGGCACCACCAGCACCTGCAGTTGCGCGCCTTTGCGTGCCTGCAGCTGCAATGCCTGCTCGCGCAGCGTGGCGCGGGTGCTGGCGGACAGCGCGTTGGCGGTGTCCACCACCGGGTCATCCAGTGCCGGGATCGCGGCCTCCGCGAGCACTGGCGGCGGCAACAGGCAGAGCAGCAGTGCCAGCCCTACCCGCTGCCATGCGTTGCGCCACCGCAGCACCCGGCTCATGTGGACGCCATGCTTTGCAATGGCGGCGTGCTGTGCATCATGCGAAACGGCATCCGTGTATGTCCTTGCCCCATGAACGGAAAAGCCGGCCGGATTACCCCGGCCGGCCTCCTTTACCACACACCTCTTCACACGCAGCGGTCAACGGCCCATGGCCACGCGCTGCTGCTCGTCCTGCACGTGTTGCTGCGAAGGCTCATGCTTGGCCAGCATTGCAGCGCTGGTCTCCTGCAGGCTCGGTGCCGTCTGGGTCATGTCCACCGCAGTACGGAAGCCGGGAACGGTGCCGATGACGAAGGCCTTGCCATCCTGCACGGTGACGCCCTGCAGCTTCTCCGGTGAATCGATGCCGGCGGCCTTGGCCTGGGCGGTCACATGCGCGCTCATCTCGTTGCAGATCATGCCCGGCATGTGGCCACGGATCGCATTGTGCAGCGGCGTATCCGGATGCGCCTTGTCGCCCAGTTGCGGCCCCTTCGGCGCCGCCTCGGCATGGCTGCGGCCTTCGGCCAGCTTGCCCAGCGTCGCCGGACCCGCCACGCCATCGGCGGTGAGCCCGTGCTGCTTCTGGTAGGCGATCAGTGCGTCCCTGGTATTGGCACCGAACTTGCCGTCCTCGCTCAGCGGGTTGCCTTGGCCGTCACGCACGCCCAGGCGGTTGAGTTCCTTCTGCAGCGCAGTCACTTCCTCGCCCTTGGCCCCCTGGCGCAGCACACCGTTGTGGTCGGCGTCATGCGAATGGCCACCCTTGCCGGTTTCCTTCAGCTTGCCGTGGTCCCAGAAGTCCTGCGGGCTGAGCAGCCTGCCGTGCGGATCCTTCAACTGGTAATGCACGTGCTGGGCATACTGCCCCGCACCGCCCGGGCCACGCCCGCCCATGGTGCCGATCGGCTCGCCCGCCTTGATCGGCTGGCCTTCCTTCACCTGGGTCGAGTGCAGGTGCAGGATCTCGTGCGAGTTGCCCTGTGCATCCCTGATCTTCACCGTGCCGTAGTCGCCACCGACGAACGTCACCGTTCCGGAGATCGGCGCGTTGACGGTCGGGTGCTGCAGATTACGGCCGTGCTGGCCGCCGACATAGTTGAAGTCGGTGCCACCGTGCGGCTTGTGCGCGCGGTGTTCGCCGAACTCACCGGTAATGTGCGGCTTGACCCCGTTCTGCGGGGGCAGCATCACCTGCATCGTCTGCTCGAAGGTGCGGGTCTGGCCTTCGGCATGCGCCGCTGCCGGCTTGGCCTGCGCGTGGGTGGCCGCAGCTGCGGCGGGGGCCGCGTGGCTGCCATGGGACTGGCCGTGGGTCAGGCCCAGGCGCTGCTCCACGAACCGCTCGTACTTGTCCACGTACGGCATCACCTTCTTTTCAGACAGGGTGAGGCCGCCGTAATCGCGGGTCGGGCCGTCGTGGTGGTACTTGTAGATGTACTCCTCACCCTGGCCGCGCTTGTGCGCCAGCGTGCGGTTATCGATGTAATGGTCAACCAGTGCATCGGACTGTGCGCCGACGTCGAAGCGGTTGCGGCTGTTGAGGTGGTAGTGGTTGCCGGTCTTGTCAATGAACTGGCCCAGGCCCGAGGCCGAGGTGGTGCCAGCGGCTGCATCGGGGTTGAAGCCCGATTCAACGCGGGCGATGGCCAGCACGTGCGCGGTTTCGCGCGGGGTCAGGCCCTTCTCGCGCGCCGACTCGATGATCGTGTCGATCACCCGTGACTGTACTTCCGGGGTCGCATCGCCCCACCGGCGGGAATTGCCATGCAGGCGGCCGTCGCTCTGGTCGATCGGCTCCCGGTAGTGGCTCCACGGTTTGATGCGGTCACTGCTGTAGGCCGCCCCGCGGGGCTGGACCATGTCCTGGTAGATGTCTGCCATGTCTGTGCTATCCATTCTATGAAAAAGGGGATTTCCTTAAGGGGTACTGCTCCTGGTACTTCTGGTACTGCGGTACTGCGGTGCTGCGTTCACAGCGCGCGTGCGACGTCCTGCCGCTGCGCTCAGTCTTCGATGTAGTTCACCTCCGGGTGCTTGATGCCGAGCGAGTCGATCAACGTCTCGTACTCGTCGTTGTTGGGCTCCTGCTCCTCGCCTTCCGCGCCGCGCAGCGGGGGTGTGCTGTGGGTCAACTGGCGGCCACTGGCGTCGTACAGGTAGTACCACTCGCAGAAGCTGCAGCCGAACGGCAGTTCACCGTACTGCACGACGAAGTACGGCGTACCGCTGCGGTCCTGCACGCAGGCCAGGCCAACGGCGGTATAGCCGTCCATCTCCTTGGGCGCAGCAATGGCCTGGCGTGCGCCGTCCTTTTCGATTTCCAGCGTGGTCAGCCGGGAAGCGTCCGTGTCTTGGGTGGGCTGGGCCGCCAGGTGCAGGCGGGTGCCTTGGCAATCGATATGCATGCCGGTCTCGTCGCGCGTAAGAGAGGTGGGAAGGTCCGCAACGGCAGCCGCTGGTGCGGCCGGCGACGCTGCCGGGTCAGTAGAAGCGGGGGCCGCCGCCGGTGCAGCCGCCTCAGGGCCGCTGCAGGCAGCAAGCATCAGGGCCAGCACGGGGGCAACGGGAGACAGACGCATGCGGTGCTCCTTGGGTGAATCACACGACCGCCCGAAGGCGGTCGCTCAGGGGTCAGATCGATTCGTCCTCACGCTTGACCAGTTGCCAGCACGGCTTCTGGGCAAAGGTGTAGATCTGCTGGTCGCTGGTATCGGGGGTGCGCATCTGCACCTGTACCTGGCCGTCGGGCAGGCGGGTGACCTGCATCTCGCGGCCCTGGCGTTGCAGCGTGGCCGGGTCCGGCATCACCGGCCATTCGACCTTGGCAAGCGGCACCTTCTCCTCCACCTTGCGTGGCTCCGGCTCGGCGTCGCCATCGATGTGGCTGTCCAGCAGCGGATCGGCAGTGGACGTTTCCTGCAGTGCGATCTCGTTACCGAAATGCTTGAGGAAGTCGTCGAAGACCGGATGGGGGCAGCTGGCAGACGCGTCTGCCGGGGCCGCGGCAACCGGCGTGGCCGGCGTCGTGGCGGCGGCCGTGCTGCTCGGAGCCGGTGCGGCGGCGTCAGTGATGGCAGCCTGGGGCGCAGGCTTGCAGCCCGACAGCGCAAGCCCCAGGGCAAGCGCAAGCAGGGCAACGGGGCGGAGCTGGTTCAAGGGATCCTCCTGATTCCGGGCGGTCGCGCGCGGTTCCGGCGCGGTAGGGAGGCAAGGATAGCCATGCCTCTGTCGATTCAGTTTCAACATCCGCTGTCAGGAATATCCCGACATGCTGAATTGAGACTCATATCACACTTGGACTGAAATCAACGTCATCGCAGCAGCCGTTAGACTACGCCGCACATGCTTCGACCCTGGCCCCCATGCGCGCATTCCTGCTTGCCCTCTCCCTGCTGGCGCCGACGCTGTGGCCTGGTGTTGTGGCCGCACTGGAGGTCCGGGAAGGCGACCTGCTGTTCGTCACCGCCGGCC
Source organism: Stenotrophomonas thermophila (assembly GCF_001499715.1). Lineage (NCBI taxonomy): Bacteria > Pseudomonadati > Pseudomonadota > Gammaproteobacteria > Lysobacterales > Lysobacteraceae > Stenotrophomonas > Stenotrophomonas thermophila. Next base: position 292,358 of record NZ_CVIW01000001.1, read on the forward strand.
GCAGCGGCCTCAGCGCGGCCATCGACGATGCCACCGGCAAGCAGCACGGCCCCAGCTTCGACCACGTGGCCCTTGTCGCCTTGGCGTCGCAGGGGTGGGAGGTACTGCACGCCGACGAGAAGGGATCGCGCCGGCAATCCCTGGTCGAGTTCCGCCAGGACGCCCGCGCCAGGCAGCGGCAGATCGTGGTCTATCGCCTGCAGGCACCGCAGCAGGCCGCCATCAAGGATGCGATCGCGACCGCACGCACGATGCTGGGCAAGCCGTACAACACGTCATACGTGTTGAACGAGGACAGCTACTACTGCTCGGACTTCATCGAGCGCGCATTCCGTGCGCACCATGTGTTCGCGTTGCAGCCGATGAACTTCCGCAACCCGCAGACCGGGCAGATCGCCCGGCACTGGGTGGATCTGTACCGCGGCATGGGCATGGACGTGCCGCAGGACCAGCCCGGCACCAATCCCAATGACATGTCGGCGGCGCCGGTGTTGCAGCGCATCGGCGTGCTGGAATAAGCGAAGCCCCGCACAGGGCGGGGCTTCGCGGGTTGCCCAGGCTGGGGCATCGAAGTCACTCTTCCTCGTCCTGCCCACCCTGCTGCTGGTTGCGCTGGTTGCGCTGCTGCTGTTCCTGCTGCTGTTGCTGCTGCTGGTCGCGGCCGCGCCCCTGCTGCTGATCCTGCTGGTTCTGCTGGCCCTGCTGCTTCTGGTTCGGGTTCTGGTTCTGCTGTGCCATGTCCGATCTCCAAAGCCACGCGCGGAATGCGGTGGACGGGACCATCGTCTGCAGCGATTGGTTAATCACACGTGGGTGGCCGGCTACATTCATGTGTACGCCTGTGAATGAACGCGCGGAACCTCTTGCGGCACAAGCGCCTGAAGGATTCATGCGGGTTCGGCATGTGCTCATGCCGTCATCGGCGTTGCACGCATTCATGGCGCTCGCAGCCGGAGACACGCGCTGAACGAGGCTGGCTTTCCCGGCTCACACAGGGAAGCCAACGCTGCATTCATGGCATCACCGGCGGCACGTACGCCAGCGTCATCCCCAGCAGCCACAGCAAGCCCAGCACCAGCGGGATATGCACCAGCAGCTGGATGAAGGTGAAGCCCACGATGTCGCGTGCCTTCAGGCCCAGCACGCCCAGCAGCGGCAGCATCCAGAACGGGTTGATCAGGTTCGGCAGCGCTTCGGCCGCGTTGTAGACCTGCACGGCCCAGCCCAGGTGCGCCTTCAGTTCGTTGGCGGCCTGCATCACGTAGGGCGCCTCGATGATCCACTTGCCGCCACCAGACGGCACGAAGAAGCCCAGCACCGCCGAATAGACGCCCATCACCAGCGCGAACGAATCGGTGCTGGCCACGTGCACGAACAGGCTCGACAGCCGGTGCGCCAAGGTCTGCCCGTCACCGCCGGCGGCGTGGGTGAGGATCATCGCGATACCGCCGTACAGCGGGAACTGGATCAGTACGCCGGTGGTGCTCGGCACCGCCTTGGCCACCGCGTTGAGGAAGCTGCGCGGGCGCCAGTGCAGCAGCAGGCCCAGCGAAATGAACAGGAAGTTGTAGGTGTTGAGGTTGGCGATGGCGGTGACCACCGGCTTGTTGGCGAACTCGTTGAACAGCCAACCGAACGCCAGCAACGAGAGCAGCACGGTCAGCAGCGGGCTGTATTCCAGCCACTCGCCCGGGCGCGTGCGCCGCTGCAGCGGCTCCGGCTCGGCCTGCGCGGCGCCGGGGAACTCCTCGGCAGTACGCGCACTGCCGGCCGCAGGCGCGGTCAGCCAAGCGATCAGCAGCGAGACCAGGATCAGCACTGCGGTCAGCGCGATCGACTGCCACAGGAAGATGGTTTCGGTGAACGGCAGCACGCCGGTGATCTCCACCAGCCCCGGCGGCATGCTGGCCGGGTTGGCCTGGAGCTGTGCGGCCGAGGAACTCAGCCCCATGGCCCACACCGCGCCCAGGCCAAGATATGCCGAAGCACCGGCCGCGCGGTAGTCCATGCGCAGCTCGGTACGGCGGGCCAACGCGCGGACCAGCAGGCCGCCGAACACCAGCGAGAAACCCCAGCTGAGCAGCGAGGCGAGCATGCTGACCAGGCCCACGTACACCACCGCGCCACGGCCGGTGCGCGGCACCCGGGCCAGGAAGTCGATGAAGCGCGCGACCACCGGCGCGGTGGCCACGGCGTAGCCACCGATGACCACGAAGGCCATCTGCATGGTGAAGGGAATCAGGCTCCAGAAGCCGTCACCGAAGGCGCTGGCGGTGGCCTGCGGGGTCGAGCCGAAGCCCATCGCGGCCAGCGCGACGATGACCACGCCCAGCACCGCGAACACATACGCGTCGGGGAACCACTTTTCCGCCCAGGCGGCCGAGCGCAGCGCTGCGCGCGCCATCCAGCCATCCTGTACTGCTGCCTTCGAGGCCATCGCCTACCCTCCCAGGTTCAATGGATCGATTCTGGGCGGTGGGGTGCAGGCTGTCAGCCACCTATTGGTCGTAGGTGGCACAGAACGGTAGTGCCGGCCGCTGGCCGGCAATTTCCCAATCGGGATGGTCGTGCAGCCGGCCAGCGGCCGGCTCTACCATGCGCGGGAATCGTCGTAGCTGGCGGAGCACGGTAGTGCCGGCCGCTGGCCGGGAACCTCGGAATCACAAACGGGTGCAGCCGGCCAGCGGCCGGCTCTACCATGCACGGGAATCGTCGTAGAGCTGGCCGAGGACGGTAGTGCCGGCCGCTGGCCGGCAACCTCGGGATCACACACGGGTGCAGCCGGCCAGCGGCCGGCTCTACCCCACCGTAGGTTCAACGCAGCGCCAGGTCCACGGCTATACCGGCGAACAGCGCGGCACCCACCCAGTTGTTGTGCAGGAACGCCTTGAAGCACGGACCGCGTTCGCGGTTGCGGCAGATCCAGAACTCGTACACCACCAGCACCGTGGCCACGGCCACACCGGCCAGGTAGTAGCCGCCCAGCCCGCCGCGCACGCCAACCAGCGCCATGGTGGCCAGGAACAGCGCGTACAGCACGCCCTGGATGACCAGATCGAGATCACCGAACAGGATCGCGGTGGAGTGCGAGCCCATCTTCAGGTCGTCCTCGCGGTCGACCATGGCGTACCAGGTGTCGTAGGCGGTGGACCACAGGATGTTGCCGGCATACAGCAGCCAGCCCAGCATCGGCACTTCGCCCTGCACGGCGGCGAACGCCATCGGGATGCCCCAGCCGAACGACATGCCCAGGTAGACCTGTGGCAGATGGGTGTAGCGCTTCAGGTAGGGGTAGCTGGCGGCCAGGAACACACCGATGAAGCTGAGGCCGATGGTCAACCCGTTCAGGGTCAGCACCAGGCCGAACGCTACCAGCATCAGCACCGCGAACAGCGCCAGCGCGGCGCGGCCACTGATTGCGCCGGTCGCAAGCGGGCGGGACTTGGTGCGCTCCACGTGCGGGTCCAGCCAGCGGTCGGCGTAGTCGTTGATGACGCAGCCGGCCGAGCGGGTCAGCCACACGCCGGCGGTGAACACGAACAGGGTCCACAGCGGCGGCAGGCCGCCTGCGGCCAGCCACAGCGCCCACCAGGTGGGCCACAGCAGCAGCAGCGTGCCGATCGGGCGATCAGCGCGCATCAGACTCCAGTAATGCCGCCAACGCGGCGTCGCCGGCGACTGCGGCGAAATGAGGGGGGTATCAGCCATGGCGATAGGATACTCCTGCGCTGGAAGGACTGCGGCGCGGGCCTGGAAAATACAGGGCCCGATGCGCCTGCGCGCACCGGGCCCCGGTGTCCTGCCCTGCGAAGTGGTCAGGCCTTCTCGTCGGACTTGTACTCGTAATAGCCGTAGCTGTAATAGCCGGTGGCACGTTTCTCGACCGCGTTGAAGATCGCACCCTTGATCTGCACGCCGTTCTGCTCGAAGCGCTGCAGCGTCAGCTCGATTTCCTTGGCCTGGTTCACGCCGAAACGGGTGACCAGCAGGCTCGAGCCCGCGTGGGTGGCGACCAGCGCCGGATCGGTCACAGCCAGGATCGGCGGCGTATCGACGATCACCAGGTCGTACTTGCCGGACATCTCCTGCAGCAGCTGAGCGAAGCGCGGGTGCATCAGCAGCTCGGCCGGGTTCGGCGGAATGTCACCACGCACCATGTAGTGCATGTTGTCCAGGCCGGACACTGGATGGATCACGTCGTCGACGCTGAGCTTGCCGCCCAGCACGTCCGACAGGCCCTTCTGGTGCGACACACCCAGGATCTTGTGCAGGGTGCCCTTGCGCATGTCGGCGTCGATGACCAGCACGCGCTGGCCCGCCTGCGCGATGACCGCGGCCAGGTTGGTGGACACGAAGGTCTTGCCCACGCCCGGGCGCGGGCCCGAGATGGTCAGGATGTTGTTCTTCGCTTCCAGCATGGCGAAGTGCAGGCTGGTACGCAGGCTGCGCAGCGCTTCCACGGTCGGATCGGCCGGAGCGGTCACCGCCAGCAGGTGCTGGCGACCGTCGGCCACCACGCGCGTACCGTGCTTGCCCTTGCGCAGCTTCGGAAGGGTGCTGGACTCGCTGAGCGGGATGGCGGCGTAGACCGGCAGGCCCAGGGCCTCGATGTCTGCCGGGTCTTCGATGCCCGGGTTGAGCATGCGCTGGAGGAAGACGAAGGCGATCGAGAGGAAGCCGCCGAGGAGGGTGGCGATGGCTACGATCAGGGCCTTGCGGGGCGCAACCGGGTTGGCGATGTCAACGATGGCCGGATCGACAATACGCACGTTGCCGACCGCGCCCGCGCGGGCCACATCGAGCTGCTGTGCCTGATTCAACAGCGCTGTGTACAGCTCGTTGCTCACCTGCAGGTCACGCGTCAGGCGCAGTAGTTCCTGCTGGGTTTCCGGCAGGTCACCGACCTGCTTCTGGAAGCCGCCTTTGCGGGCTTCCAGATCACCGATCTGGCGCAGCAGTGCACGATAGGCCGGATGCTCGCGCGTGAAGCTGCGATCCATCTCAGCCTGCTTCAGGCGCAGCTGCTGGATGCTGGCCTCGACGGCCACTTCCTGTTCCAGCAGACCCTTGGTCTGCATGGTAATGTCCACGGCCTTCGAGCGCGACTGGTAATCGCTCATGGCGGCCTGAGCCTGTTCGACCTGGCGGCGAATGGTCGGCAGTTGATCCTTCACAAACTGCAACTGGGACGCGGCTTCGGCCGAGCTGCGATCCACGTTCTGCCGAACGTAGGCATCGGCTACGTGCTGGACGAGGGCCTCGGCACGCAGCGGATCGGCATTCTCGTAGGACAGCTGCAGGATGCCAGATTCCTTGCCCTGCTCCGTTGCCTTGATGTCTTCCTGCAGCTCTGCAACAACGTCCAAGCGGCGCAGACGGGTCACCTCGAACTGCATCCCCGGGTTGGCACGGAGCGTGTCCACTTCCAGAGTGACTCCTCGGCCCTTGGCGGGCACGCCAACCTGACCCTGCAACAGCTCGTCGCCATCCTCATCAAACAGCACGAAGTCCTTACCGTTATCGCCAACTTTCAACGCCATGGTAGTGCCAACGAGCGGGAGCGGCACTTCAAGACGATGTATGCCAAGTACGTCGCCACCCCAGCCATAGCGCGCCAGACCAAACTTCGGCGGCGCCACCTGATCTTCGGTTTCAGGCTTGAAGCGGCGGACGAAGAAGTTGCCGAACACCGGAAGGCGCTTGGGTTCGATTGCCACTTCCAGATTGAGCTTGTCTACCGCGTCCCCAATGACAGTGCGTGAGGTGAGAAGAGCAACTTCGGTGGTGGCTGCCGTGCTGCCACTTCCACCCAGCGAGGCGAGATCAGCCAAGCCGGGGATGCTCGGCATCTTCGACTCCACCTGCACCATCGCCTGGGCCTGGTAAACCGGGCGCGCGAGCAGCGCATAAGCAACGCCAGCAATGAAGAACGCGGCAGTCGTGCCAACGATCCACCATTTGCGATCAATTAGCGCCCCTAGCAGCTCACGCAGATCGATTTCATCATCCTTGACCGCTCGAGAGTCCATTTGCTTCGTCATCGCTTCCACTTCAATTCGGGAACAACTGCCCAGGTAGAGGCAGGTCTTGGGAGGTTGCACAGCACCAGCAACGCAGCGTGGTGAAACGACGCGTGTTGGCGCGAGGTCGAGGCCGTTGCGCCACGCGACCAGCAGTCCACAGCAGAACAAGCCCTACAGTTTAGCCCATGTACAGGCTATGGCGACGCTCAGTTGGGAAATGAACGGCCCTGAATCCCCAGTGCTCTGTTACGATCGCGCTCGGAAGCATTGCAAAAGTGACCCATGTCACATTTTTTGATGATCCCCTCGAGCGAATGGACGATCCGATACTCCAACTTTAAACCGGCAGGATGCCACTCATGAACGATTTTCACCCGTCTCGCAGCGTGCGCGATTTCGCACACGGACGCGGCTGCGCGTGTTCCTACCTGAATGTCGGGCCGCCAGCCTGCCATCTGGGGAGTACTCGAGGCCGCCTGTAGTAGCATCGCAACCCCCCGAACCAAGCGTGGGCTCGCTACTCCCCTGCCTGAACGGCCGGCGCCCCGCGTCACCTGCATTGCCAGCGGTGCCGCCGCTGATGCCCCCAGCCTCCCCAGATTGCCGCAAAAGGAATTGAGATGAAGATCGCTGTTGTTGGTACCGGCTATGTCGGCCTTTCCAACGCCGTCCTGCTCGCCCAGAACCACCAGGTCGTGGCCTTGGATATCAACGCAGAGCGTGTGGCCCTTATCAATGCGCGCAAGGCGCCCATCCAAGATCGCGAAATCGAGGACTATCTGGCGACCCGCACGCTGCAGCTGTCGGCCACGTTGAGTCCAGAGGAAGCCTACGCCGACGCGAGCTTCGTGATCATTGCGACGCCTACGGACTACGACCCCCAGACCAACTACTTTAATATCAGCTCCGTGGAATCAGTGATCCGCGACGTTTCGTCGATCAATCCCGATGCGGTGATTGTTATCAAGTCCACGCTTCCGGTGGGGGGCACCAAAGAGCTGGGCAAACGCTTCAACTCGTCGAACATCATTTTTTCGCCCGAGTTCCTGCGCGAAGGCAAGGCGCTGTACGACAACCTCCACCCAAGCCGCATCATTGTCGGCGAGCGCTCCGAGCGCGCGGCCACTTTTGCCAAGCTCCTCCGGGAGGGTGCGCTGCGCGATGACGTTCCTGTCCTTTTCACCGATTCGACCGAAGCTGAAGCAATCAAGCTCTTCGCCAATACCTATCTGGCGATGCGTGTAGCCTACTTCAACGAGCTGGACACCTATGCGGCGTCCCATGGGCTGGACACGCGCCAGATCATCGAGGGCGTAAGCCTGGATCCACGCATTGGCACGCATTACAACAATCCATCTTTCGGCTACGGCGGCTATTGCCTGCCGAAGGACACAAAACAGCTGTTGGCCAACTACAGCGACGTACCGCAGAACTTGGTCCACGCAATTGTGGAAGCCAATCGCACGCGCAAGGATTTCATCGCCGATGAAGTCATTCGTCGGGCGCCGAAGGTCGTCGGCATCTATCGTCTCGTGATGAAGGCCGGGTCGGACAACTTCCGCGCGTCGGCCATCCAAGGGGTGATGAAGCGGATCAAGGCCAAGGGCATTGAGGTTATCGTGCACGAGCCTGTACTCAAGGATGAACAGTTCTTCCATTCCGCCGTAGTCAATGATCTGGGCCGGTTCAAGGAGCAGACCGACGTGATCATCGCGAACCGCCTGACTGATGAACTTCAGGACGTGAGCGGGAAGGTCTACACCCGTGATCTGTTCGGATCAAACTGAGTCGTCGGCAATGACCAATACTTCTCCCTACACGTTCCCCGTCGTAACTGTCGGCGGCCTGCCAACTGCGTCGGTATCACGGCAGGCGCTCGCAGACTGCATGGTCCGCGATTGCCTGCAGGCGCGCGCTGACCGTGAGCGCTGGACGCCCCGCGTCGTACTTTCCTCCAATGGGCAGGGCATTGCTCTCGCAGGCCGGGACAAATCGTTCGCTGCAGCAATGTCGCAGGCGGACATCATCCATGCCGACGGCATGCCCGTGGTGTTTGCCAGCCGCATGACCGCGCACCCATTGCCAGAGCGCATCGCGACGACCGATTTTTTCCATGACGCGGCTCGTGCAGCAGAAGCCCATGGGCTGAAGTTTTTCATCCTCGGCGCCAAGGATGACCAGAACAAGGCCGCAGTGGCTGCGATCCAGAAGATGTACCCGAAAGCCGAGATCGTGGGCCGGCGTGATGGTTACTTCTCCGCCGAAGCGGATGACGAGGTCTGCGCAGAGATCCGTGCGAGCGGGGCGGACGTCCTTTGGGTTGCGCTGGGCAAGCCGCGGCAGGAGCACTGGGCGCTGCGTAACAAGCACAAGCTCAAGGGCGTCGGCTGGATCAAGACCTGCGGCGGCTTGTACGCATTCCTTGCAGGCGATGCACCGCGTGCGCCCGAGTGGATGCAGAAAGCCGGCCTCGAGTGGCTGTTCCGGGCTGCAAAGGAGCCGAGGCGACTTGCCTTCCGCTACGTTGTGACCAATCCCTACTCCCTCTTCCGGTTGCTGACCGCAACCACCCGTGGAAGCTGAGCCCATGCCCCTTGCCGCTGCGCCCTTGCCCACCGAAGCTCCCGCGACGAAGATGACCCCGTTCAAGACCAACGTTCGCAAGCACTTCAGCCAGCAGCATGCGACGTTGCTCGCGTTCTGGACGGGGGATGGACAACGCCCCCAGGCATCCATCGAGAACCATTGCGACATGGTCTACTCGTTGTTCCTGCTGGGTGACCTGGACGATGTCAGCCCGTCGGCCGTGGACGCGTTCTGCGAGCTCGCTGCGAAGACCCGTCTGCCAGGATGGAAAACCACAGAGGTGCTCGAGGAAGGAATCTCGGTCCATAACTGTGCTTATCTGTTCGGCACCCTGAACCTGCTCGGCACGCGCTTCCCCGGGCTGTATGCCAAGGTTCTGGCGGGACGAACCTTCCATCTTCCCGAGCTTGCCGACCCGCAGACATTGCGTCCGGTGTTTTCAGCCAAATGGGCCCACCACAATTGGCGGGTAAGCCACTGGATCGGCGGCGTACCTTCCATCCTGATCTCTCTGGAAGCGAACGTTCCCCACCTGCTGCCCCGTACTGGCCTGGCCGCGGGCTGTCGCGATGCCGTAGACGCCCTCATGGACCCGCGTACTGGCCTGCTCCGGGCTTACCGCAGCGACCTTCTGCAGAAACTGTTCCGCATCGCGTACGGCCTGCGTCACGCACCAGACCTGGGCGACATGGGCGGCGTCGCGCATGTTCTTTGGGTCGACCATGTAATGCGGCGCAGATACATGGCCGTGGAAGCCATCCGGGCCGAGGCATCCAGGCTGCTGCTGGGCAACAGTCCTTTCATGGAGAAGGTCCCCTACTGCTTGGACTTCGACATCATCCAGGCACTTCGCACTGCCGCCGAACAGTCGACACCCGCAACCGCGCTGGAGCGCGACCGCGCGCGTGCACTGATGCGCAGCATTGAAGCATTCTTTGAGAATCCCAGCGAAGGCTACACGCTCCACAAGATTCCGGGGGCCCTGGCAACGCATCATGAGTGTGCGCTGCTGGTCGAAACCTCAAACTCACCGGCCTCTGGCGGTGAGCCGCTTGATGTCATCAAGGCAGCGAACTGGCTCTAAGGTCGATCAAATTGGAGAGCAAAGCTGGTTCAGCGGCAGACCTCATGTCGCGTACGAAGGTTGCGGTCCTGTGGAACGCGGGCGGTCGAGTCGCGCGTGTCGCGCTGCAGATGCTTTTCATCCTTCTCATGGGCCGGGTGCTGGGCCCAACGGAATTCGGAATCGTCACGCTCGCACTGATTCCCTTCCAGATTGCCACTACGCTCGGAACACGGACATTCACGCAAGCGCTAATCCAGAATCAATCCTGGATGGATGGACTCCATCGTGAAACTGCCCGGGCAAGCTTTGTTTCAGGACTGGTCGTCTTCATCCTGATTGCTGCGTGTGGTCTCGCATTCGGGTACGCCAACCAATCGTGGGATTACTTCATCATCATCGCCGCAATGGGACTGAGCGCCCCGATTTCATCAATGGCGGTGGTTGCTCAGGCGCGCCTCAGCAAGGAGATGGAGTTCGCCAAGATCTCTTTGGCGGAGACCATCGCCAGCATCGCTGCCGTAGCGGCGGGACTGGCATATCTGTACATTTGGCGCGACGTGTACGCGGTCGCTGTTTATGCACTAACCCAACGGAGTGTTGAGACTCTCCTCATCTACATCACAGCACGGCACCGGGGCTTCCCAGCGCCGGCCGAGAAGGCCACCCTGCGAAGCACACCTGGCGACATCAAGCCGGTCGTGCGATTTACCGCGCCCCTTTTCGGAATGAACCTGCTGACGGCTGCGATCCAGTCGATCGACCAGATTTTCGTCGCACTCCTCATCGGCACGGAGGCGCTCGGTCTATACGGCATGGCAAGGCGGATTACAGAACAGCCAGCTCGCCTCATCGTACAGGCCCTTGAACGTGCACTGTTCCCCGCCGCCGTCCACTCGCTCGACAGTAGATCATCCGCGGGCCAGATCTATGAACGCGCCATCGTAACGATCTGCTTTGTCTCAGGTGCAGCGTTCTTCGTTCTTGCCGCAGTCGCCCCGACACTGGCCCCTCTTCTCTTGGGTGACCACTGGCGAACCGCCGTTCCGTTCGTCCAGGTATTCGCGATCCAATCGGCGGTGCTTCCGGTTGGAGCAGTTTTTCTATCTTTCATTACTGCAGCAGGCGCGACCGGCAAGCAGTTTGCATTCACGCTCAGTCGTTTCGCGACGCTTCTCATTTCTACGGTGTTCCTTGCATGGCTGCTCGACTGGAGTGCCATGGAGTTGGCCATTGCTACGACTGTTGCCAATCTTCTGCTTGTGTACCCCAACATGCTACTGGCGGAGAGAACGGCAGGAGTGAGTAGTCGCGCCGGCGGCATTTCCATTCTTCGAGGTCTTGCGCCAGGCGCCATTGCAGGCCTGGCCGCCTACAGTGTCAGCGGCCTTGATTTCACACCAGCTCTCCAAGTCGCTATCGCACTTACTGTCGCCCTAGCGGCACTTGTGCTGTCCGCCTTGATAATTGTGAAACCGGCATATCGAAAGACCAGGAACAGAGATTGAGTCAATGACCTCCGAAAACCCACTCGTAACCGTCGTGATCCCGGCTTACAACCGAGCGCATAGCATCGGGGCGGCAGTGCAGTCAGCGATCTCTCAGGATTACCCCAATTTGGAGGTCATTGTCATCGACGATGGTTCCACCGATGGTACTTCCGAAGTCGTTGCCGCTATCGCGAACCCGGCAGTGCGTTGCATCCGCCAAGCCAACTCAGGCGCAAATGTTGCTCGAAACCGTGGCATATCTGAAGCTCAGGGAGAGTACATCGCTCTGCTTGACTCCGATGACACATTCCTTCCAGGCCACATCAGCCGCTCGATCCGGCACCTCGAGAAAGACCCGGGGAGTGCGGTGTTCTCGCGAATCGTTGTTGATCGCGGCAGCGATCGGAAATTTCTGAAGCCGCCACGAGCACCTAAGGAGGGCGAACCCATTTCCGAGTACCTTTCATGCGCTGCCGGCTTCGTGCAGACAAGCACGGTAGTCGTCCGAACGGAGACCGCCCGGACGGCCAGATATCTTGAATGGCTGCCCTACGGTCAGGACGTCGACTTCGCCATCCGCGTGGAGCGTGCTGGCTACCGGTGGCATATGATCAACGATCCGGGCGCAGTCTGGAACGATGTGAAGAGTGGAAGCAGGATTTCGGCAAGGACAGATCCTGCGGTTCGGCTGCGCTGGGCGGAGGAGGCGCAGCAGCTTCTTACCAAGAAAGCGCTGAGGGGATTCAAGGGTTGGCGCGTGGCGAAGGCTTACGCCGAGCACGGCCAGACGCTGAAGGGGCTGACTCTCTGGTTAGAAGCGGCGGTGACGGGCACCTATGCACCCAAGCACGCCGCTATCGTGTTCCTCCAGGTTGCACTTGCCAACGGTTGGTATCGCAAAGTCGCGGATGTTGGTGTTGGACTTCGCTCATCGAAAAAATGAAGTAGACGCATGAAGATCCTGATATATCGCTCTCGGCTGCTCGCAGGCTCAGAGACATTCATCGCCGACCACTACGATGCCTTGGAAAGGTCAGGAATTGAGTGCGCGTTCGCCTGCGAGGAGGCTGTTGGCGATAGCATTGATCGATTCCGGCACGTAAAGAACCGCGATGCGCATGGCGGAAAGTTTGCGCGGCTGATGCAAAAGACACTCTTCAATCTGGCACCGAATTGGTCTCGGCTTGCAGCAGAAGTACGTGCACTTGCCCCTGACGTAATTCACGCGCACTTCGCTACCGATGCTGCGGAAATCCTCCCTATCGCAGAGAGGCTGGGAATTCCACTGATCGTCACTCTCCACGGATTTGACGTAACATCGAAGGCGAGCTACTTCGCAAAGAAGCTCCCCTTCAAATGGCCGTACGTGCTTCGTGCAGGCCGGCTGCGCCAAAGAGCTGCGGCATTCCTGCCGGTTTCGGACTTCCTGCGTGACACTGCAATCAGCAAAGGATATCCGACGGAACGGACACATACGCACTACCTCGGAACGGACCTGGATCGTGCACCAGCGGTCAGCTCAGAGCCGCGGAAGAACATCCTTTTTGTCGGTCGCTTGGTAGAGAAAAAGGGATGCCACTATCTCATCGCGGCATTCAGAAAGATGGTGGCCAATGGCTTTGAAGGAAAGCTTCTGATCATCGGCTCCGGCCCCCAGATGGAACCATTGATGCGCAGTTCTGAGGATCTCCAGGACCGCATTGAGTTCTTGGGAGCTCAGGATCGGGAGACCGTACTCAAGCACATGAGCTCAGCGAGCGCATTCTGCATGCCATCGATGCCAGCCAAAAGCGGGGACAATGAGGGACTGGGGATGGTATACCTCGAAGCTCAGCTTACTGGCTGCCCCGTTGTGGCATTCGATCAAGGGCCTGTCCGCGAGGCCGTCTGGGAGGGAGACTGGGATCTTCTAGCCGAACAGGGAGACATTCATTCACTGGCGGAGAAGCTTTACCTCGCTATTCGCGATGATAAAGCCTCTCATGATCTTCAAGTAATGAGGCGTGACGCGGTCATTCGAACGTTTGACCTTTCCACAAGAACCAGAGCTCTCGGACAAATTTACGCGAGCATCGGCACAGAAAAATGAAATTGAAGAACAGCCACTCACGACTATCCGCCCCAATCATTATTTTTACGATTGCCCTAGTCTACTTGTTTGTCCAAGACATTCCATTTCAAGATCGTGGAACAAGAATAGACCTGGATGAGGGTGGCTCTGGGTCAATTATTCGGCAAATATTCTTCATTGCTGTTGCAGCATATTTTTTTCTGAAGGGCATTGTTTCGAGAAAGATCTCAAGACACTTCTTCCCTTGGTCGATTGTTGCACTTCTTCTGTGGTGGTCGATTACGGTCACATGGGCAACATCGCCAGAAATTTCCTTTAGGCGACTAGCCTTTAACGCGATAATTTTTATCTGGATCTATTCTGCAACAGCAGTTGTCGGCCCGAAAAGATCTCTTCAAACCCTCAAAAATGTATCGTTCGCCCTAGTATTCGCAAGCCTGATTAGCGGCCTTTTGATACCTAATGCTATCCATCAAGCAGGAGAAATGGATTCCGGGCTTGTGGGTGCATGGAGAGGTGTGTTCTATCATAAAAATCAAGCAGGCCAAGTCGCCGCAATCGCATTAATACTCGGCGTCTTCTCCGCGTTTCCAGGCTTCAGCTTTAAATCGATTCGGCTACGTAAAATTTTCCTGCCATTGCTCGGCACCTTTGGCGGATTTGCATTACTCATACTATCAAACTCAAAGACATCGATTGGCATGCTTCTGCCGGCTCTGCTAATCGGGTACGTGTGCACTCATATTGCGATGTCTCGCTCACGACTACTGGGATACGCAGCCCTCATTCTGACAGGTACCGCGGCAGCATCTGCCGCTATTGCGATATTTTTCCCACAGATTTCATCAATCCTTACAACGCCTGAGTCCTTCACCGGTCGCGCGGGAATGTGGGCAATTCTAGTCACAATGATCATTGACCGACCAATTTCCGGCTTTGGTTTTGGGTCAGTTTTTCAAGCAGGCGCGGAATCGGCCATTTCCGGATATGCCAACTGGTCGTACCTAACCTTTGCTCACGGGCATAACGGCTATCTTGACCTAATCGTGGCAACCGGCTTTATTGGATTCGCACTGTTTTTGATTTCAATGTTCTTATCCCCGACACGCTGGACGCTGAGGCTGCAAGACAATGACTCGGACCTGCGAGGAGGAATGATCGGTCTTATCACCTTCATTGCTCTGCACAGCCTTCTCGAGACTACGTTCATGAATCCACAGCAACCTCTCTGTGTCGTACTGGTAATGATTGCCGCTTCGTCCTACCAAATGGCCTCTACAAGCAGGCATCAGCCTGTAGCGAGGCTAAGCCGCCGTCAGCCTGTAACGAGACCAAGCCTGTGACTAGAACACTGTACAGCCTCCAATATTTGAGGGCGACCGCCGCTGCACTTGTTGTGATACACCACGCACGGGAACAGTTTCCCGGAATAAAACAGCTATTCCAGAGTCCGTTCGGGTCCGCTGGCGTCGACGTGTTCTTCGTTATTAGTGGATTCATAATGATGTACGTTTCGCATGGTCGCAACAATGATCCACTACCCTTTTTCATCCACCGACTGGCTCGAGTCGCGCCACTCTATTGGGCATTTACTTTGCTCTTAGCAAGCCTACTCATTATTGCACCTTCCACGTTTAGATCGACCGAGTACAGTACATCAGCCCTGATTAACTCACTTGCATTCATTCCATATGAGTGGGACGACGGCAGGGTCCGGCCACTACTCTCCATTGGCTGGACGCTTAACTATGAAATGTTCTTTTACGCACTTTTCTCGATTTCCCTGTTCTTTAAGGAATCAAAAAGTAGAATTGCCTTTATCTCAATCACACTATTGACCTTGATAGTCTCATCCGAGATTTTTTCATCAGGACTTGGAGAGAAATCAACCTATCTATCCCATTATGGATCGACGATTACGCTGGAATTTGTGGCCGGCATGGTTACGGCGAAGATGTTCTTAAGCGGAACATTTGGCAATCGCACGCGGGGAGTGACGCTATTATCAGTTGGAATTGCCTTATTCATCCTCACAGCCATATGGATGCCTGAGGATGGTCGACTTCGATTCCTATACTTTGGTATTCCGGCTGTATTGGTCGTCCTCGGCTGCCTAGACATCGAGAGCTCATCGAAAAGAGAGAAAGGTAACAGGCTATTGTTGGCGCTGGGCGAATCCTCTTATTCTCTTTATGTCTCACACATTTTCACACTGGGCATTCTGCGCGCCTTGTTCGGCGCACTGGGTATTAAAGTGAATGACTGGCCATCAGCTATAGGCTTCATCGCCATCGGCCTCATTGCGTGCGAGCTCGTCGGATATCTTGTGTACGCACTGTTTGAGCGCCCGGTGTCCAAGGCATCCAAGAAGTTGGTTTCCAACGCCATTCTTCGGCAAGCCTAGCCTTTTACACTTAACTCCGAGGCAACCAATTGAACAGGCGAAATTTCCTCATCTCAAGTTCGCTACTGGTCCCTGCACTTTCTGCTCATGCGCTACCTTTACAGGTTGCAGGTGGCGACAGAAAATCTGGCCTGAATGATATTGCCAGGAGAAAGGGGTTGTTCTTCGGGTCTGCCGTCAACGTCAGCGAGCTGACCAATGACGCGCAAGCAAAGGCAATCATTGACGACTGTGGAATCATCACTGCTCAACGCGCGCAGAAATGGCCGATCATGTGGCAATACCAGGATCATGAGACGCCAGAGGAAGCCGATCTAGTTGCTCAATTTTCTTTCCAGCACGGCCTGCTACTTAGAGGGCACGCGCTCATCTATGATGCCTTCATGCCCGACTGGGTAAAAGCGCTTGATAAAACAGCAATGCGAAGGGCTTTTGATCGAAGGATCAGTTACGCAGCTAGCCGTTGGAAGGGTAAAGTCCATTCTTGGGACGTCGTAAATGAAGCCATTGAGCCGAACGACCATCTAGCCAATGGACTTAGAAACTCCCTGTTCATGAAGGCACTCGGCCCCTCTTACATTTCCGATGCATTCTTCAGAGCAAAGGAGTGCGATTCAAGTGCATTGCTTTGCTACAACGATTACAATCTAGAATCGACCGCAATTTTTGCGGATAGACGTCGACGGACAGTATTGAAACTTCTGGAGTCATTGAAAAAGCGCGGCGCGCCCGTCGAGGCTCTCGGAGTTCAGTCACATCTCAAATCTCAGCTCAAGTACGATGATCGAATCTGGCGTGACTTCCTCAAGGAAGTAGCTGATATGGGTCTCAAGATCATAGTTTCAGAGCTTGACGTTAATGATCGATACTTTAGTGAGGACATTGCTAGGCGGGATGCTCAGGTTGCGAGCATGACTTCTCGATACCTCAACGTGACTCTGGATGAGCCTAAGGTCATAGGCATAGTCAGCTGGGGCCTTAATGATGGCCAATCCTGGATGGCAGCCCGTCAGCGAAAGGGCGATCCAGGATTCATTCGTGCTGACGGAGCAGTCCCGCGCCCCCACCCGCTGAGCTCTTCACTGGAGAAGAAGCCGATGTGGTATGCAATCGCTGACGCGCTCAGGGCGGCACCCGACCGGTCTTAAAGCTCAGAATGGTAGCCACGCCATGCCCGAAATGGTTACAATCACCGGCCCCTAGTGGGGAGGAAGTGACCGACGATGATTGCCATAGCGGTCAATTCAGTTTATTTCACCACAACGCGCCCGTAGCTCAGCCGGATAGAGTAGTGGCTTCCGAAGCCATTGGTCGGGGGTTCGAATCCCTCCGGGCGCGCCATCTTTCCCTGCCCTCATCAGCGCAGGAGCCCCAGCCCCACACGCACCATGGCCTGCAGCATCGGCCGTGCGACGCCGTGTCCGGCCGAAGCAGCACGCGTCGAGGGGCGCCTTCCCACCTCACTCGACGATGTCGGCGCGCCCCGGTTGCCCGAACACGGCATCGTGCCAGTAGCTCTGGCGTCGTCTGAACCAGCGTGCGAAGCGCCGCTCGTCAAACACCCGCAACTGCCGTATGTCCACCTGATAGCGATGGAACAGCGCCAGGAGCTCCGTCAGCGCCTCGTCATCCACCCGCTGGCGATCCACCTGGATATGGAGAATCCGCCCCTTCCCTGCAACGTCGACCACGCAGGGCAGCTGCTGCAGCCGCGCGAAGAAGCTCGCCTCATCCTGTCTGGAGTAGAACACCACTCTATCGGACTGGAGTTCCACCACGTTCCTTCCTTCCACCATCGGGCCTCCTCTCCTGTCTTTCAGGGTGCTGCGGCAAACCCAAACCGCGCCCGCACCCCAGCGTCCTTCTCAACCAGATGCAGGGTGAACAACTGCGTCGCATCCCGCGACCAGCTCCCCTCCAGCCAGCGCCACGTAGCCGCATCCACCCGCGGCAGCTTCCGCTCCAGGTAGTAGACCCGGCTGCCATCACCCGAAAAGCACCCATCCAGCAGCTGCCAGCGCTCGCGATCCACCCCGGGCAGCGGCTTCCCGTCGCAGTAGACGTTGCTGTCATCAACGGCGTACAGCGGGTCCTCTGGCACCCCTTGCAGCTGGTCGCCACGCAGGCAGTGCTTCATGCGCCGGCCGCAGTACCAGCCGCCATGGTCATCGGCCCCGTAGCCGCCACCGAGATCACGGAACGTCGTGCAATCCGCCCCGGCCAGCGCCTTCAGCGAGGTCTCGTACTCGAAGTAGACGGCATGGTTGTCCAGCCAGTAGGCGCCGCACTGCCGGAAGCTGTCGCGGTCGATGGAGGTCTGCCGGGTCCACGCGTGATAGACCGCGTGCGCATCGCGAGCGATGAAGAAGTGCGCCGGAATGAACTCGAAGCTCGCTGCATCGGCCTTGCGCAGCAGTCGGCCCTGGTGGAACACCCGGCCATCGTGGATGCGCCAGAGTTCGATGCCGTAGGGGCCGACGAATCGCTGGTCAGGAAGTTCGCTGATCTTCTGCCATGGCATGGTCTGGGGCTCCGCCAGTGGTGGGGCCGCTAGTTCAATGCGGTCGGCGGGAAAAGCAGCCGAGCGTTGGCTCGGCTCTACAGGTGTCAATGGACCGATGCAGACGGCAACGCCAGGCATGTGCGGCGTTGCCGTTGATGTGCAAATCAGTACTTCCCGTCAAACGCAAAGATCGGCTTGCGCTGCTTCCACGCGCCAGCGGTGAAGTCCGGGAACTCCAGCGTCTGGAAACTATTGGCGATCGACTGCTCGCTCAACGGCGTGATCGCACTCCAGGTCACCGCGTCGTAGATGTCGATCGGCATCGGTGCCTTGGCCTTCAGTGCTTCAACAAATGCATGGATGACGAACCAGTCCATGCCACCGTGGCCGGCGCTGGCGGCGGTGTCGGCGTTGTGCTTCCACAGCGGGTGCTCGTACTCGTCCTGGTACTTCTTGAACTCCTCCCACTGGTGCGGCGGGCTGCGGCCTTCGATGTGGATCGAATGGTTCACGTCCATCCACAGACCCTTGGTGCCCTGCACGCGGAAGCCCATCGAGTACGGGCGCGGCAGCGAGGTGTCGTGCTGCAACAGGATGGTCTCGCCGTTCTCGCAGGCCAGCGTGGTGGTGACGATATCGCCGAGCTTGAACTTCACCTTGGTGCTGGGGTGGGAGGTGCCGCCACTCTTGGCCACGGTGTACTCGTGCAGGCCACGCGCCTTGGTCGCGAAGGCGTTGATGTGCGTGAAGCGGTTGCCGCGATTGATGCCGGTGTACATCGCGCACGGGCCAATGCCGTGGCTGGGGTACAGCTCGCCGTTGCGTTCCACCGAATGCTCGGTACGCCAGCGGGCTTCGCTCCAGCCCTTGGGGCCGAATTCCACGCCACTGTCATAGGGCTGGTTGGGGTCGCCGGAATTGAACTTCACGCCGCGCAGGTCGTGCTGGTAGCCGGCCTGCAGGTGCACCAGCTCGCCGAACAGGCCCTGGCGCACCATCTGCAGCGCGGCCATCACGTCGCGGCGGTAGCAGACGTTCTCCAGCAGCATGTACGGGGTACCGGTGCTCAGCTGGGTCTTCAACACGTCCCAGTGGTCCTGCAGGGTGATGCCGGCCACTACT
Source organism: Stenotrophomonas thermophila (assembly GCF_001499715.1). NCBI lineage: Bacteria > Pseudomonadati > Pseudomonadota > Gammaproteobacteria > Lysobacterales > Lysobacteraceae > Stenotrophomonas > Stenotrophomonas thermophila. Next base: position 311,620 of record NZ_CVIW01000001.1, read on the forward strand.
TCGCAGCCCACCGCCACGCCGGCCTGCATCGCGGCAATCGCCATCGGCGCGTGGTACTCCCACGGCGTGGCGATGATCACGCCATCGATGCCCTTCTGATCCAGCAGGCGCTTCCAGGCATTGGTGTCGCGATCCTGGCCGTAGGTCTTCGGGGCCGGCTTGCCGGCCTTGGCCACCATGTCCATGGCGCGGCCGAGCATGATCGGCTCGATGTCGCACAACGCGACCACCTCGACATCGTCGCGGCGCACCAGCTCCTTCAGCAGCACCAGGCCACGCATGCCGGTGCCGATCATGGCCAGGCGCACTTTGCGCCCGCGTGCCCACGCCGGGGTCTGCGGCAGCAGGCTGCTGGCGGCGACAGCGGCACTGGCCGCGATGAATTCCCTACGCTTCATGGCAGACATCTCTCCTCTTGGCAGCGAGCCGGCCGTAGCCGGCCCGCCGGGTCACGCAAATGGAATTACTTGAAACGGTAGCCGATGGTCACACTGTACCCACGACCGAAGATGGTGGCGTAGTCACTGGAGTCACCCAGGAAGCTGTTCGGATCGTAGAACGGCAGGCGGTTGAACAGGTTCTTGACGGTGAAGCTCAGGTTCCACGCGTCATCCGGGCGCCAGGTGACGCTCATGTTGGCGGTCCACCACGACGGTGCACCATCGCACTTGCTCTTCTGCAGGGCCAGGTAGCCGCCGGTGCAGGTTTCCTTGTTGTTGCTCTCTTCGTCGATCTGGTCGGTGGCCCACTTGGTGCCACCCACGTAGTTGACGAACATGCTGGTGGTGACCTGCTTGTAGGTCCAGTCGGCATTGAGCGTGGCACGCAGGCGCGGGTTGTTGTAGTAGCCCACCACGTCGCCGTAGTACCAGCCGTTCTCCGCGTCCATGTAGAAGCGGTTGCGGTTGGCGATGGTGGCGGCCAGGCCGATGTTCAGGTTGCCCCAGTCGCCCAGCGAGAAGCGGCTGCGCGCGTCGATGTCGAAGCCGTCGATCAGCGTCTTGCCGCGGTTCTTGTACTGGCCAACCACGCTGGCCACGTTGCCGGCGGAGTAGCCCGGCAGGGTGGCCGGGCAGCTCACGCCGCTGGCCGGGTCGGCGCACATCGCCGCCAACTGGGCAAGATTGGCACGGTCGCTGTCGGTGATCGGCGAGCGCGACATCGAGATGATGTCTTCCATGCGGCGGTAGTCCGGCGCGACGATTTCATTGTCACGGTAGATGAACCAGTAGTCGGCCGACACCGACAGCCAGGTTGCTGGCTCGTATACGAAGCCGAGGGTGGCGATCTTGGCCTTTTCCGGCTTCAGGTCCTTGTTCGGCTGGGTCATGCGCGCCACGGTGCGGCTGCAGTCGACGTTCAGCAGGTTCTTGCCGAGGTCGACGTCACCCGGCCGCTGCGACTTCAGCAGCAGGTTGGCGATGGCGTTGGTCTCGCCGCAGCGCAGCTCGTCACGGAAGCCACCGAGCTGTGCGAACACGCCGCCGTTGCCGGACTCGGCCAGGCTCGGTGCGCGGAAGCCGGTGGAATAGGTGCCGCGCAGCATCAGCTGGTCGAAGGCCTGGTACTTGAAGCCGATCTTCGGCGCCACGTTGGCACTGAAGTTCGGGTACTTGTCCACGCGCACCGCCGCATCCAGTTCCAGCTTGTCGGTGATCGGCGCCACGGTCTCGGCGAACAGCGCATAGGTGTTGCGCTTGCCATCGAACCACGAGCCACCCTGCTGGGTGATCAGGCCGTTGGCCGCATCGGCATTGCCCGGGGTGTAGAAGGTCTCGCGGCTGGCGTTGAAGCCGAACGCGGCGCGCATCTCGCCCGCCGGCAGCTGGAACAGCGGTCCTTCGATCTTGCCGTCCAGGGTATGCAGGCGGGTCCACGACTGGATGTCGAAGGTCGGGAACGCTTCACGGATCAGCGCGGCGTTGGCTTCGCTGATCTCGCCGAACTTGTACGCCGGGTGGTCGGAGATGATCACGCGGCCGGTGCCCGGATCGATCGTGTACGGGCCGAAGGCCTTCTCGAAGCCCTTGGTGTTGACGTTGATCGTCTGGTAGGTGGTGGAGTGGGTACCGGCGCTGGCGAAGGCGGTCTCCCAGTTCCAGTCACCGCGGTTGCCACGCGCACCGGCCAGCACGCGGTAGCTCTTGTCGGTATTGCGCTGGCCGAAATAGTTCGGGCCGGCATCCTGCAGCAGGTAGTTCAGGCCGACCACCCCGCCCATCATCGCCTTCAACTGCGGACTGGCATGGTTGTATTCGTTGTTGGGGCCCAGGAACGGGTACAGGAACTGGTTGACGGTGTTGCCGGTATTGCGCGAGAACCAGCTGGTCGGGTTGCCGGTGGTGGTGCCGTAGGTGCGCGGCGTGCCGCCGTTGGCGCGCAGGTCGATGTCGGTGTAGGTGGCCTCGGCAAAGATCTCGGTGTTGTCGCCAACCAGGAACGTGCCGTTGAGGTAGGCGGTGTTGCGCTCGGACTTGGCACCGGCATCGATCTCGTTGTTCATCCAAGTTTCCCAGACGCAACGCGGACCGGCCGCTTCACTGGTCAGCACGTTCCTGCAGCCCGGCGCAGCTTCCTGCACGCGGCGGCCGGTGACCGGATCGAAGGCGAAGTAAGTGCCCGGATTGAATTCACCCGGCTTGCTGCCCACGCCCAGGCGCAGGTTGTTGAGGTAGTTCGGATTGTTGACGTAGTACTGGTCGGGCCGCTTGTCGTAGAAATCGCTCAGCGGGATCGCGTCGCGGCGGTACATGTTCACCGCGCCGTAGATGTTGAAGCGGTTCTCGGCCAAGTCACCGAAGCCGGCGGTGATGCTGGCCTGGCGCTCGCCGTAGGAGTCGATGCGCGAGGACGTATCGTTGGTGAAGCTGACCTCGGCACCCTGGAAGTTGCGCTTGGTGATCACGTTGATCACGCCGGCCACCGCGTCGGTGCCGTACACCGCCGAGGCGCCGTCGGTCAGCACTTCCATGCGCTCGATGGCCGCGGCCGGAATCGCATCGATGTTGACGAACTGGGTCTGGAAGCCGGCCGGGGCACCGTAGTACGACAGGCGGCGACCATTCAGCAGCACCAGGGTGCCCTGCGCGCCCAAGCCACGCAGGTTGGCCTGCGAAGCACCGTCGGAACCGGTGAACAGCGAACGCGCGTCCTGCTGCGCCGGGCGGGCGGCCGGCAGGTTGTCGAGCACCTGCAGCAGCGTGCGCGCACCCATGTTCTGGATGTCCTGCTTGCTGATCACCTGCACCGGCGAGGCGGTTTCCACGTCGGTGCGGCGGATGTTGGAGCCGGTGACCTCGATGCGGGCCAGGTCGGTGGCCTTGTCCTTGCTCTCCTGGGCGAAGGCAGGAACGGCGACCGACAGCAGCACGCCGGCGATGGCCAGCGACAGCGGAGCGATCGAACGACAGGGGGGGCGGTGGTGGCGGGCGGGCAACATCGGGGTTCTCTCCTGGCAGGGGTGCAGCGCAATAAGTGAGCGCGTGGGCGTTCGGCGGGCAAAACGCTCCCGGGCCACGGCCACGAGGGCCGTAGTCGGAATGGGCGGGGGGAGGAGCGGTGTTACGAGGGGGTCATGGGGCGACGATGCTGGCGGAGTCGCCCTCCTGGCCGATCAGTACGGCGTTGGCCCAGTTGGCACAGACCTGGGCGGGTTGGCTGCCCTGCGCACCCAGCGTGCGCAGGCTCAGGGTGGAAAGGCCACGGATGTCCAGCTCCGGCTTGACCACGCCGGGTGCCTTCACCAGGCCGCTGTCGTACAGCAGGCGGTTGTCACCCCAGACCTGGAACTGCAGGCCACCGGCGCTGCGGCAGGCGTCGTCGATGCCGAGGTCGGCACGCAGCAGGTGCCAGCCGCCCTGCAGGCGCAGGTCGATGCGGCTGTTGGCGCCGACGCCCAGGCCACGGCGGAACTGCAGGCCGTTCATGCGCATGCCGGCGTCGCCACGGAACGACTGGTCGGCGCGCACCTGGCTGGCCAGCGCGGCCGGCACCGGCAGCTCGGAGAGATAGCGCTGCCGGGCCGGTCGCTCCGGTTCCTGGTGTTCGAGGATGTGGAAGGTGGATAGTGCGATCGGGCCGACGTCGCGCGGCTGCAGCGCATCGAAGGCGCGGGCACTGCCCTGTGCGGCGGTAACCATCGGATCGGTGCTGCTGGCACCATCGCCTTCCGGGTTCTGCACGCTCAGCACGCGGAAGCGCAGCAGGCGGCCGGCATGGGCCGGGAACGCGATGCGCTGCACGCCTTCCTTCAGCTGCAGGCGGCCACGTGCGATCGGCTCACCCCATTCGCCATTGCTGTCGCCCAGGTACACCTCGTAGTCGCGTACCTGGCCGTGCTTCCAGTTCTTGTCGTTGCGCGGCGCGATGTCGATGCCATCGATCATCCTGCGCTCGCCGAACCCGATCACCCACTCATGCGCACCGGTGCGCACGGCTTGGTTGCGCACACTGCGGAACCAGGTGGCCGGGTCATCATCGAAGGCATTTTCCAGCGCATGGCCGGGCTCTTCGGCCGGGCGATTGACCACCAGCAGGCTGTCGGCCGGCAGTTCGCGGCCGAGTACCGGCGCAGCCGGATAGGCATCGTCGGCGGCCGCAGCGGCCACCTCGAAGTCCAGCTGCAGCTGAAGCGGCTGGCGGATGTCCTGGGTAGCGGTACGCACGTGCAGCGTGCCACGGCGCTCCTTGGCATCGAAGTACCAGCCTTCAGCCGCACCGTTGAACGCCGCCGCATCGGCCAACGCCGGCAACGCGCGGCCACCGGCCTGCACCGCGCGCGGCGCCTGGCGGCTGAGCACGCGCAGGCCATAACGACGCTGCGCCAGCTGGCCGTTGTACTGGCCCTGCACCGCATCGATCTGCACCTGCACCGGGCCACTGCCCTGCGCCGGGGCCTGCACGCGGATCTGCTGCGTGCTCGACTCGCCCTGCTGGTAGCGGCGCGTGTTGCCATCGTCTTCGTACAGCGTGTACTGCGAATCGCCCTGCGGGTACAGGTCGAACGTCACTTCATCCAGCGGCTTCTCGCCGTCGAACAGCATCGACGGGTACATCGGCAGGATCGCACCGGCACGCACGAACACCGGCAACGTGGCCAGGTCCACCTGGCGGTCGAGCTGGCGGCCGTCGGCGCCGGCCTGCACGCGGCGGCCATCCCAGTAGTCGATCCAGCCGCCGGCCGGCAGGTGGATGTCGCGGCGCCAGCCACGGCTGGCGGCCTGGCTGCGGTACACCGGCGCCACCAGCAGGTCGCGGCCAAGCAGGAACTGGTACTTGTAGGTTTCATCCTGCGCATGCGGGTCGCGCGGGTTGTCCCACATCAGGCCGCGCACCGGCGGTGCACCGGTCTGCGCGGCCTCGTGCACCAGCCCGTACATGTACGGGGTCAGGCGCATCTTCAACTTCAGGTAATCGCGGTTGATGCTGCGATAGGGCTCGTCGTACCACCAGGGGTGCTTGCGTGCGTTCGACGACCAGCCGCTCATGCCCATCAGCACCGGGGTGAAGGCTTTCCACTGCAGGTCGCGGGTGAAAGTCTCGGCGCTGCCGCCGAAGATCGCATCCACATCGCCACTGGCGTAGGCCATGCCGGACAGGCCCGACCCGACCAGGGTCGGCACGTGCCAGCGGATGTAATCCCAGCTGCTGCTCTGGTCGCCGGTCCACGCTACGGCGTAGCGCTGGATGCCGGCCCAGCCCATCACCGTCCACAGGAACGGGCGCGAATCGGAATTGTCGAGGATGCCGTTGAACGCCTGGCGGTTGGCATCCATCGCGAACTGGTAGCCCTTGCCGGTCCAGGCCACGTCCAGCTTCTGCACGCGGCTGCCGGCCTTGCCCACTTCCCAGGCGATCTTGTCGACGCCGTTCTCGGTCCACAGACCGGTGCGGAAGCCGTACTTGGCCAAGCCCTGCACGGTTTCCGGCAGCTTCTTGTAACCGCAGCCGTAGCCATCGTTGGGCAGGATCCAGCCACCGGGCATGTCGTGGGCGCGGTACTGCTTGGCCACCGAGTCGATCACATCCGGCGTGGTGCCGGTCGGGCCGTCACTCCAGCCTTCGGGCACGGTGCCGGGCTTCTTGCTGTTGTCGCCGTCGTTGTAGCAATCGGCGTCGCCGTAGGACAGCGCCCAGCGCGCGACCATGTTCGGGCGGCCAGTCAGCTGGGTGTAGCGCTCGATCAGTTTCGGCAGGTCGGCGCCGACGAAGTAATAGGCGTCGAAGCGGTCTTCGCGGTGCAGCAGCGTGGCCTGGTCGGCCTCGCGCAGATCGTAGCTGCCATCGCTCCAGGTGTTGCGCAGCATGCCCCAGCCACGGCTGCTCAGCAGCATCGGTGCAGGGCTGGGGCGGTCGCCCTCTTCCCAGCCGCCGGAATAGGACACCTCCAGCTCGCGGCCCTTGAACTGGTAGCGGCCGTTCTGCTGGCCGCCACCGAAGTAGCCCTCATCGGCCTGCGAGGACAGCACCTGCACGCTCTGCGTGGCATCCAGGTCCAGCGGCTGCAGTTCCTGCCACAGCGCGGTGGGCTGGCCGTTGTCCAGCCGTTCCAGGCGCATGCGCAGCGGCTGCCGCTGTACATGCAACACCAGTGACTCGGTGCGCACGCGGATTTCCTGTGCGTCTTCCTCCAGTTGCGCCTGCACATTGGCATTGGGCTGCGGCAGCACGATCGGTGCGGCCTTGTCGCCGGCACCGGTCAGCGTGCCATTGCGGCCTGCCTGCACGCGGATGATGTCGGTGGCCGGCAGTTCGATGCGGATGCGCGCGCCCTTGTCGGTCTGCAGGTCCCAGCCCTGCACGCCGTCGCGGCTGGCGCTGGCGGCAACCGAACGCAGGTTGCCGACCGGCTCGGCGCGGGCCGTCATGGACGCCAGCATCAAGGCCGGCACCAGGGCCAGCATCAGCGGCGAGCGACGAACGCAGATTTCCACACGGACTCCCAACCCGTTCACCGGGCGTTTCGAAAGCGGTTGGGCCGACTCTAGGGCAGCGATTCGAAAGATGTCAACAAATTGAAAGGAAAAAGGAAGATATATTCCTTTGAAACGAAAGATGTTGCATTGCAATACTTTGTGTAAACGCTTGCAGCCGCCTGTTAAGCATTGTGCGATACGGCATTCGCCCCGTTCTTTCGTTTTTCCGAGCACTCGGCTGCAAGAAAAGTCATCACGCTGTTTTCTTTCTTTTTACTTTCGATGTTTGACATTTCGAAAGAAAACGCAGATGGTGCGCTGGCCCAACTGGAACCTCCGAATGGACGTCACCCTGCTTTCCGATGTGTCCGCCTGGCAGCGCCTGGGCGGAGCCGATACCGCTACCGAAATCGCCCAGCAGCCCGCGCTGTGGGAAGCCCTCGCCCAGGACCTGTCGCGTGCCCGCGACCGCCTGCAGGCCTTTCTTGGCAACAGCCTCAACGATCCCAACCAGCGCGTGCTGTTCACCGGCGCCGGCAGTTCGGGCTTCATCGCCGAAATGGTGGCCGACGCGATCAATGCGCAGTGGCCGGCCGAGGTGCGCGTGGTGCACACCACCAGCCTGCTGACCCATCCGGCACTGTACCTGCAGCGCGACCGCCCGACCCTGCTGGTGTCGTTCGGCCGCAGCGGTTCCAGCCCGGAAAGCGTGGCCGCGGTGGAGCGCGTGCGCAGCGATGTGGATGACGCGCGCTTCCTGGACATCACCTGCAACGCCGATGGCGAACTGGCCCGTCGTGGCGCTGGGCATGCCGATACCTGCACCCTGCTGATGCCGTCGGCCAGCTGCGACCGCGCCTTCGCAATGACCAGCAGCCTGACCTGCATGCTGCTAGCGGCACTGACGGTGTTCGATCGCTCGCCGTGGGATGCGCGCGTGGCGCGCCTGAAGCAGATCGCCGCGCTGGCCCGCGAAGGCCAGGCGCAGTGGGACGCACCAGTGGCAACGCTTGCGCAGCGCCCGTTCAACCGCGTGATCTACCTCGGCAGCGGCCCGCTGGAAGCGCTGGCGCGCGAGTGCGCGCTGAAGGTGCTGGAGCTGACCGCCGGCCGCGTGCTGGCGTTGGCCAACACGCCATTGGGGTTCCGCCATGGCCCGAAGTCGACGCTGGACGGCAACACCCTGGTGGTGGTGCTGCGCAGCGTGCAGCCGCTGGCGCGCCGCTACGAACAGGACCTGCTGGAAGAACTGCGCCGCGACGGCGTGGCCGGCCAGGTGCTGGCGATCGGCCCGCATTCGGACATCGGCGCCGATGACGAATACACCCTCACCGTGCCGGCACTGGACGATCCGTGGCTGGCACCGGTGTGGCTGGGCTTCGCGCAGTTGTTCGCGCTGCAGCGCTCGGCCGCGCTGGGCCTGACCCCGGACAACCCGTTCCCGGACGGCACCGTCAACCGCGTCGTCAAGGGCGTCACCATCCACCATGGCTGAGCTGATCGCCCACGCCTGCTACGGCATCGACATCGGCGGCACCAAGATCGAGCTGGTGGCGTGCGATGCGGCGATGCAGGTCACCTGGCGCCGCCGCGTGGCCACCCCACAGGGTGATTACGACGGCTTCCTGCAGGCGGTGGTGGCGCTGGTCGCCGAGGCGGACGCCGCCCTCGGCCGCAGCGATGCGGCCATCGGCATCGCCCTGCCCGGCGTGCGCGACCGCCGCAGCGGCCGCCAACTCAGCGCGAACGTGCCTGCACTGACCGGCCAATGCGTGGCGCAGGATCTGCAGGCACGCCTGCAACGCCCGCTGCACTTCGGCAACGATCTGCAGTGCTTTGCCCTGTCTGAAGCGCACGGCGGCGCGGCTGACGGCTACCCCAGCATGTTCGGCGCCATTCTCGGCACTGGTGCCGGTGGTGGCTTCTGCCTGCAGGGCCGCCTGCTGACCGGTTTCAACGGGCTTGCCGGCGAATGGGGCCACTGGAGCGTGCCCGGTCATCTGCTGCAGCGCCACGGCCTGCCGCTGATCGACTGCGCCTGCGGCCTGCAGGGCTGCGTGGAGCGTTATGTGTCCGGCAGTGGCGTGGCGATGATCGAGCGCCACCTTGGTGGCAGCGCCGCCGACGCCAGCGCCGTGATCGCCCTGGCCGAAGCCGGTGATGCCCGCGCGCGCAAGGCGCTGGACATCCACCGCGACCTGCTCGGCCACAGCCTGGCCGCGCTGGTGCTGGCGCTGGACCCGCACGTGATCGTGCTCGGCGGCGGCCTTTCGCAGTACGCGCCGCTGTACCAGCAGCTCCCGGCGGCCATCGCCACCCATCTGTTCAACGGCGTGCAGGTCCCCCCGATCGTGCCCCCGCGCTTCGGCGATGCCGGTGGCGCACGTGGTGCCGCCCTGCTCGCCTGCCAGCCCTCGTTTTCCTGATTGACCGGAGCCTGACCATGTCCCCGTTGCAGACCCTGCTCGCCTCCCACCGCGCCGGTGCCAACGTCGGCCTGTACAGCGTCTGCTGCAGCAACGAGCAGGTGCTGCGTGCGGCCATGCACGTGGCGCTGGCGCACGGTACCGTGCTGCTGATCGAGGCCACCTCCAACCAGGTCGACCAGTTTGGCGGCTACACCGGGATGACCCCGCCGCAGTACCGCGATTACGTGGGCACGCTGGCCGATGAAGAAGGTTTCCCGCGCGAGCGGCTGATCCTGGGTGGCGACCACCTCGGCCCGAATGCCTGGCAGAAGCGCCCGGCGGCCGAAGCGATGACCCACGCGCGCGTGCTGATCGAAGCCTACGTCGCCGCCGGTTTCCACAAGATCCACCTCGATTGCAGCATGTCCTGCGCCGATGACCCGGTGCCGCTGCCCGACGCCATCGTCGCCGCGCGTTCGGCCGAGCTGGCCGAGATTGCCGAACGCACCGCCGCCGAACACGGCCTGCCGCCGCCGGTCTACGTGATCGGTACCGAGGTGCCGATTCCCGGGGGTGAAGCCTCGCTGGCCGAGGGCCTGCAGGTGACCACGCCCGCTGCTGCCGCGCAGACCCTGGCGATTCATCAGCAGGCGTTCGATACGCCGCAGCTGCGCGATGCGTGGCAGCGCGTGATCGCCATGGTGGTGCAACCGGGCGTGGACTTCGACCACAGCAGTGTGCACGAGTACGACCCGGCCGCCGCCAGCACGCTGGCCGACTTCCTCGAACAGCAGCCGCGCATCGTGTTCGAAGCGCATTCCACCGACTACCAGCGCGAAAGTGGCCTGCACGCCTTGGTGCGCGACCACTTCGCCATCCTCAAGGTCGGCCCGGCGGCGACCTTCGCCTACCGCGAAGCGCTGTTCGCGCTGGCCGCGATCGAGGCCGAACTGCTGCCGGCCGCACAGTGCTCGCGCCTGCCGCAGGTGCTGGATGAAGTGATGGTGGCGCAGCCGAAGTACTGGCAGTCCTACTACCAGGGCGATGAGGCAGCGCTGCGCCTGCTGCGCAGCTATTCCTTCAGCGACCGCTGCCGCTACTACTGGGGCGAGCCCGCGCTGGTGCAGGCGGTGCAGACCCTGTTCGCCAACCTGGAACAGCACGCGCCGCCACTGGTACTGCTCAGCCAGTACCTGCCGGAGCAGTACCGCGCCGTGCGTGAGGGCACGCTGGCCAACACGCCCACCGCGCTGGTGCAGCACCGCATCGGCCTGTGCCTGGGCGAGTACGCCCGTGCGTGCAGCGCCAACCAGGCCGGAACCCGCACGCATCACGCAGACGCAGCTGCCGCCGTTGCTGCGAACGGCTAATCTCTACCTTTCCCCGCGACACCGAGAATGGCCATGCGCAACACCCGCTCCCGCCGGCAACAGATCCTGCAGCTGCTGATCGAGCACGGCTCGGTGCAGGTGGCCGATCTGGTCGAGCGCTTCGGCGTGTCGGCGGTGACCATCCGTGCCGACCTGACCCACTTCGAATCGCAGGGCCTGGCCAATCGTACTCACGGCGGCGCCACGCTGGTGCGCACGCCGCCACAGGAACAGGACATCCACGAAAAGGACGCACTGAACCTGCCGCTGAAGGAATCGATCGGCGCGTGTGCCGCGCGCCTGGTGCGGCCCGGTGACAACATCATCATCGACTCCGGCTCGACCACGATGACCCTGGCCCGCCACTTGCGCACCCAGCGCGACGTGACGGTGATGACCAATGGGTTGAACATCGCCTGGGAACTGGCCAACGCGCCCGGCATCAACGTACTGCTGACCGGTGGACTGCTGCGCCAGCAGTCGTTGTCGCTGCAGGGCAGCCAGGCCGAAGCCAGCCTCAACTCCTACAGCTTCGACACCCTGTTTCTGGGCGTGGACGGCCTGGACCTGCAGTTCGGCCTGACCACCCACGATGAAGCCGAAGCCCGCCTCAACCACCGCATGGTCGAGCGCGCGCGCCGCATCGTGGTGCTGACCGACGCCTCCAAGTTCGGCCGCGTCAGCCTGCACCGCATCGCACTTCTCGATCAGATCCACGCCATCATCACCGACGCCGGCATCGACGACGCAACCCGTGAAGGGCTGCAGCGGGTGGGCATCGAAGTGATCATCGCCGAGCCCACTGCATGACCGACACCCGCACCCTGCATGGCCGCATCCTCACCCCGCTGGGCTGGCGGCGTGGCCAGGTCCACTTCGATTCGCACGTGCGCCAGCTGCAGGTTGACGACCACAGCGGCGCCGACGACCTGCAGCTGCCGGTGATCCTGCCCGGCTTCGTCGACCTGCATGTGCATGGCGCGGCCGGCGTGGACCTGATGCAGGGCGGCGACGTGGCACGCACCATCGCCCGCACCCATCTGCGCTTCGGCACCACCACGCTGCTGGCGACCACCATGACCGCCGGGCTGGACGAGATCGAGCACGCGCTGCGCGGCGTCGCTGCGGCGATGGCGGCGCCCGATGCCGACGCCGCCAGCATCGCCGGCGTGCATCTGGAAGGACCGTTCATCAGCCCGCAGCGGCTGGGCGCACAGCCCAATCGTACGATCGAGGCGACGGTGGCACTGGTGCAGCAGCTGCACGCGCTGGCGCCGATCCGGGTGATGACACTGGCGCCGGAAATCGGCGAGCACACCGCGCTGATTCCCGCGCTTTCGGCAATGGGCATCCGTGTGCAGCTGGGCCACAGCGCCGGCACTTACGAAGAAGGTGTTGCTGCGCTGCAGGCCGGGGCTTCCGGCTTCACCCATCTGTTCAACGGCATGACCGGCGTCGACCACTACCGGCCTGGCATCGCCGCGGCGGCGCTGGCACATGCGCAGTACGCCGAGATCATTCCCGACCTGCAGCACATCCATCCCGGCGTGATCCGCCTGGCCGCGCGCGCGATTCCGCGCCTGTACGCGGTGACCGACGCGACTGCCGCCACCGGCATGCCCGATGGCGAGTACGCGCTGGGCGAGCAGCGCGTGCACAAGTGCGGCGGCTGCGTGCGCCTGGCGACGGGTTCGCTGGCCGGCAGCGCACTGACCATGGACCAGGCGCTGCGCAACCTGGTGCGCGTCGGCCTGGACCTGGCCGACGCCTCGCAGCGGGTTTCCACCTTCCCCGCCGACTACCTGGGCCTGGGCGATCGCGGCCGCATTGCGCCCGACGCCCGCGCCGACCTGGTGGTACTGGACGCCGAACTGCGCCTGCAGCAGGTGGTCATTGGTGGGCGCGTGGTCGATCTGACCTGACGCAAGCGATGCGGCCCGGATGCCGCGCGGGCTCCCTGTAGAGCCGAGCCATGCTCGGCTCACCGCGCGAAGCGCGGCATGGGGAACCTCGATATCGGAACGGAAAGCAGCCGAGCATGGCTCGGCTCTACAGAATGCACTCTGCGACGAACCGCCGCCGGGCCTGGCCCGGCGCTACCACAGGAACTGCCGATGACTGCAAGCACCGCCCCGCGCTGGCCCGTACGCTACCTGCTCTTCATCGGCGGCCTGGGGGGCCTGCTGTACGGCATCGACATCGGCATCATCGCCGGTGCCCTGCCCTATCTTGAGGCGACCGCCAGTCACGCCTGGCAGCTCAGCAGCCAGCAGCTCGGCTTCGTGGTGGCGGCGGTACTGCTGGGCAGCGTGCTGTCCTCGCTGTTCGCCGGCATGGTCGCCGACCTGATCGGTCGCCGCGGTGCGATGCTGCTGGCCGGCCTGCTGTTCACCGCCTCGATTCCGATCATGGCGCTGGCCTCGGGCTACACGCCGCTGCTGCTCGGGCGGCTGCTGCAGGGCATCAGTGGCGGCCTGATCGGCGTGGTGATTCCGCTGTACCTGGCCGAAGTGCTCAGCCCCGAGCGGCGTGGACGCGGTGCGGCGATGTTCCAGCTGCTGCTGACCGTTGGCCTGGTGCTGGCCGCGCTGATCGGCCTGTACCACGCCCATGCCGTGGATGCCGCCGCCGAGGCCGTGCGCTCGCTGCCGGTCGCGCAGCAGGCGCAGGAACTGTTCACGGTGAAGGACCACGCCTGGCGCACCATCTTCTGGACCTGCCTGGCGCCCGGCCTGCTGTTCTGCGCCGGTATCTTCTGGCTGTCCGAATCACCACGCTGGCTGGTGCGCCGCGGCCGCATCGATGAAGCCCGCCGCAGCCTTCAGCGCGTCCTCACCGCCGCAGAGGTTGAGCCCACGCTGGCCCAGATCCAGGCGCCGGAATCGAGCAGCAGCGACGGCAAGCGCGACCCGCTGTTCAGGCGCCGCTACGTGGTGCCGTTCGTGCTCGCGTGCGTGGTGCTGGCCTGCACCCAGGCCACCGGCATCAACTCGGTGCTGGCCTACGCGGTCAACATCCTCAACCAGGCTGGCCTGTCCGGTTCGGTGGCCAACGGTGCCGACGTGGCGATCAAGCTGCTCAACGCGGTGATGACCGTGGTCGCGCTGCTGCTGGTCGACCGCAAGGGCCGCAAGTTTCTGCTGATGCTGGGCAGCGGTGGCATCTGCGTGGCCCTGCTGGCAGCGGCCACGCTGTTCTTCCAGGCCGAGCGCGGACGCGCCGATGTGCAGCCTCAGCTGCAGGCGGCGGTCAGCGGCGAAGGCCTGCAGCTGGTGCTGGATGACGCGCAGTGGCAACGCCTGAGCAATGGCATCGACAGCCAGGGCCGACCGATGCAGCTGACCGTGTCGTACGCCTATGGTGATTTCACCAATGTGCGCGCCCTGCGCAGCGACAACCTGATTGATCGCGAACTGCGCATCGAGCGCACCGGCACCGTGCAGCCGGACAGCGTGATCGGTGCGTTCTTCCGCAAACTCCACCTGAATCCATTTGCCGACCCGGCCAGTGCCAGCCAGGCGCCACTGCGCATCGAGCAGGCCCGCATTGGCCCGGTGCCGCCACCGGCACACGGCTGGGCGGTGGCCACCTGCATCCTGGTGTTCGTCGCGTTCTTCGCCGTCGGCCCCGGCGTATGCGTGTGGCTGGCATTGTCTGAGCTGATGCCGAACCGCATCCGCTCCAACGGCATGAGCATCGCGCTGCTGATCAACCAGTTCGTCTCAACCACCATCGCCGCGATCTTCCTGCCCACGGTGGGCCACTACGGCTACGCCAGCATGTTCGTGTTCTGGGCGGCGTGTACCTTCGTGTTCTTCCTGGTGGCCGCATTCTGGCTGCCGGAGACCAAGGGCAAGTCGCTGGAAGAGATCGAGGCGCGGTTCGCCCGGTAGCGGTCGACCCCGGTCGACCTCCGCGCGCAGCGCGAGGGTGTTGGCGCGCCCATCACTCGCCGGTGATGTGCCTGGCCAGCTCCTGCGCCTCGGCAACGCTGGGCAGCCCGCTCAGCATCATCGATTCGCCGAACGGCCCCTGCACCGTCGCCACCATCAGCACACGGCCATCCACGCTGATCGCTGCCCGCTGGCCCACCAGTGCTGCCGTGTCATCGTGGATGCGCTGGTGCGCTTCAGGCCGGTAGCGGATCTGCAGGCCGGGTTGCTTGGCATCGTCCAGTACGTAGCGCACATCAGCAATGTCCGCACTGCCCGCAATCGGCGGCTCGCGCAGGGCCAGGGTTTCGCCTTGCCATTGCGCCGGCCGGCCTTTGCCGGAGGCGTCCACCGCGCTCAGGCGCACATCCACGCCGGGGCGTGGCGCATGATCCTTGCCTGCCAAGGCACCGGGTGTGGCGCCAGGCCTGCATCCGGTCAGGGCCAACGCCACGCCCAGCAACAGGGAAAGCGCAGCCCTCACTTCAGCTTCCGCAGCTTGAATGCCACCAGTACCTGCAGCAGCCCATACAGCAGGCTGCCGATGCCGATCCACAGCGTGGTCACCGCCACGCCTGCGTACGGGTTGGCCGCAAACAGCAGGCCCAGCACCACCGCAAGCACACCACTGAGTATCAGCAACCACTCACCCTGGATCTGCTTGCGCACGCGGATCGCGAACACGATGCGATAGATGCCCGCCACCAGCAGCCACGCTGCGAGGAACAACACCAGCACGCTGGCGGTGGCCAGCGGGTTGATCACCGCCAGGATGCCGAAGCCCAGCGAGGCGATGGCATACAGCGCCAGCCACCCACGCGAGGCACCACTGCCGCCGCTGATCAGTGCGAACAGGCTGATGACACCTTCAACGATGGCCATCACGCCCAGTGTCCACGCCAGCGCCATCGCTGCGGACAAGGGCCAGCCGATGGCAACGATGCCAAAACCCAGTGCGACAAGCCCGTACAGCAGCAGGATCCACCAGCTGCGGCCAACCGCCGACAGCAAGGGAGACAAGGGGGAATTCATGACCACTCCTTCGATCCGGAACCGGCCTCATCCTAGCCCCTGTGGATGAAGAGGGCGATCACGGCGCCCGCGCGCAGACCCACACGCGCACCTCCGCAGCGCCCACCAGGCGCAGCGTCTCGGCAACCTCCATCACCGTGCTGCCGGTGGTCATCACATCATCGACCACGGTCAGCCGCGTTGGCACCAAGCCCCGCACATCGAACGCATCGAACAGATTTTCCCTGCGCTGTTCGGCCGTGCGCTCGGACTGCGGCGCGGTGTGGCGCCGCCGGTACAGCCCCTGCCAGACCGGCATCGGCAGCAGCCGGCACAGCTCGCCCGCCTGGTTGTAGCCGCGCTGGCGCAGCCGGCGATTGTGCAGCGGCACCGGCACCAGCGGTGGACACCACCACGGCGGCGGTGCGCGCTGCATCAGCTGCGCGAGCAGGCGTCCGGCTGCGAGATCCTGATGGAACTTGTAGCGGACCAGCAACTGGTCGACCGGTGGCAGGTACAGCAGGCTGGCGTGGGTAGCCGTCTGTGGCGGTACCTCCTCGCGGCAGCTGCCACAGACGATCAACGCGGTGTCGGGCAACGGCAACGCGCAGCGCAGGCAGGCACGGCCTGCCCAGGGCAGATCGGCCAGGCAAGCGCAGCACAGATCAAGATCATCGTGGCCCGGGTCGCCGCAGACCAGGCAGCGGAGCGGTAGCAGCACACCAAGCAGTGCGCGCGAGACACGGGTTGCCGAACGCAGGAGATAAGTACGCATCACCCAATACTTGATGGCGCACGCCGCGTGCGGCCATCGGCGAAGCACCGATTGCAGTGTCGGAACTGCCCTCAACTGCGACGGGGGCCGCCGCCCGTCAGGAAAGGCGTTCACCCTGTCCGGTCGCCGGTGGCGTAGCGGCGGGCCCGATCAACAACTCCGCCAGCCCGCGATAGATCGGCACCCTGCACACCAGCCCGGACACGCCACGCGCGATCAGCACCGTGGCCAGTATCGGCAGCAGCAGGTCGCCGCTGTCGGTCAGTTCCAGCGAGATCACCGCCGACGTCAGCGGGGCCTGGGTAACGCCGGTCAGGTAAGCACACATGCCCAGCAGCACGAACGCGCGCGGGTCCACGCCCGGCATCAGCACTGCCAGGTTGTGGCCGAGTCCAGCGCCGACCGCCAACGCCGGCGAGAACAGGCCGCCGGGAATGCCCGCCACGTACGAGGCCAGATTGGCCAGCAGCTTCATCAACCCGAACTCGTGGCCGACCAGCGCCTGCCCCTGCACCAGGCTGCGCGCCTGCTCGTAGCCGGTGCCGAACGCGCCTTCACCGAAGACCAGGGCGAGCAGTACCACCGCCATGCCGCAGCCTGCGGCCAGCAGCACCGGATGCCGCTGCCGCAGTTGCCCGAGCCAACGCGGGCGGCCCGCCGCACTGGCCAGCACCGCACGCGCGAACAGGCCGCCCAGCAGCCCTGCCACCACGCCGCAAAGCAGGATGGCCAGCCAGCCCTGGCCGAGCGGCAGGCGTGCACTCACATGGCCGAAGTAGGTGTAGTTGCCGAGCAGGCCCAGCGACACCACGCCGCCGACGATCACTGCGGTCAGCAGGGTGCCTGAGAAACGATGCTCGAAGCGGCCGCTGAGCTCCTCGATGGCGAAGACGATACCGGCCAGCGGCGTGTTGAAGGCCGCCGCGATACCCGCCGCACCACCGGCCAGCAGGAAGTGCGAGAGCTCGCGGGGATCCTTGAAACCGAACCAGCGGCCGAACAGATACATCAGGCTTGCGCCTACGTGCACGGTGGGCCCCTCGCGCCCGACCGATGCGCCCCCCAGCAGCGACAGCGAGGTCAGCAGCAGCTTGCCGGCCGAAACCGCTGGGGAAAGGTTGGTTTTCCGGAACGGCTCATCGGCCTTGTCCAGCGCAGCGATGACCTGCGGAATGCCGCTGCCCCGCGTGGGCTTCAGCACGCCGGAAGTGAGCCACGCCAGCAGCGCGAAGATGCCGGGCGTGAGCAGCAGGGCCCACCATGGCGAGTGTGACGTGATGCGCTGGAACAGATGGAAGGCCGCATCGCTGGCCTTGGCGAACAGGATCGCCACCAGCGCCACGGCCACGGCGCCGCCCCAGAGCGCGGCGCGGCGGCGCCAGGCTTCGCTGAGAACCAGCGCGGTGATGCGGCCGCGGAGGCGATGGAGATCGGTCATGAGTCAAAGTCTGCGCGCCAGCGCTTTGGTTAGACAGCGGCCACTGTGGCCGAAGGTCTTGCAGGATGCGGTGAAATGCACGTATGCCGCCAGAAGAGCGTCCTGAACTCGGGCAGATGCAGCGATCTGCGAGATCTGATGCTCAGATCACCAAACGATGGAGAATGTGGGTCAGCGTCAGCTGAGAACAACCTTGGTTCGGCAACACACCATCCTCTCCCGGCGTGCCCACCTCGAATCCTTCCTCAACGTCCTCGTAGTACAGCAACCCTTCGGGCAGTTGTGCGACCGCCCAGACCCACTCAATCATGCCCAGCCTGTGCAACCGAACCGCATGGAATGGCACGCGCAGGGATTCGAAGGTGGCTCGTTGGACAGGTGAGCAATCCTGCAACTGCCGTGCGACCAGGGTTTCCAGTTCTTCCCGGGTGATCGGCTGCCAGTTGTCCGGATTGTCCATTGCAGCGCTGCCCGATTGAACGTGTGTGCTTGAGGTTACGTCCAACGCGCTGCGCAGGTCGATCCTGACGATGTTCGGGCCAAGCTCACCGCGCAGGCTGCCCCCGCTCCCGGCCCGAGGACGGGGTTCGCCGCGGCAGCAGCGATGCCCGCAATCGATGCAGCGCCATGGCCATCGCTTGTATGGGATTCCATTCCAGTCACGGCAAAGTAAACCAAAACATCAAACTAAAAGTTGACAGCCCGTGCCCCCCCACCCACACTGCCGCCCTCGCTCCACTCGCACCCAAGGTCCCGCCATGGCTGCTGCCATCCGCCACGACTGGCAACACGACGAACTGCAGGCGCTGTTCGATCTGCCGTTCCCCGAGCTGCTGTTCCGCGCCGCGGCAGTCCATCGCGAGCACTTCGACCCGTCGCAGGTGCAGGTGTCCACGCTGTTATCGGTGAAGACCGGCGGCTGCCCGGAAGACTGCGCGTACTGCCCGCAGGCGCAGCGCTACAGCACCGGGGTGAATGCGCAGAAGCTGATGGACACGGACGCGGTGCTGGCCAAGGCACGCCAGGCCAAGGCCGCCGGTGCGTCGCGCTTCTGCATGGGTGCCGCATGGCGTTCACCGAAGGATCGCGACATTCCGAAGGTGGCGGCGATGATCGCCGGGGTGAAGGCACTGGGCCTGGAGACCTGCGCCACGCTGGGCATGCTCAGTGGAGAACAGGCACGTGCGCTGAAGGACGCCGGCTTGGACTACTACAACCACAACCTCGACACCGCGCCGGACTACTACGATTCGATCATCCACACGCGCCAGTACCAGGACCGCCTGGATACGCTGGAACGCGTGCGCGATGCCGGCCTGAAGACCTGCTGCGGTGGCATCGTCGGCATGGGCGAGACGCGCGCGCAGCGCGTTGGCCTGCTGCTGGCACTGGCCACGCTGCCGGCGCATCCGGATTCGGTGCCGATCAACAAGCTGGTGCAGGTGGCGGGCACGCCGCTGCATGGCAGTGCCGAACTGGACCCGTTCGAGTTCGTGCGCATGATCGCGGTGGCACGCATCGCCATGCCGCGCGCGATGGTGCGGCTGTCGGCCGGGCGCGAGGCGATGAGTGACGAACTGCAGGCGCTGTGTTTCCTGGCCGGTGCCAATTCGATCTTCTATGGCGACAAGCTGCTGACCACCGGCAACCCGGAGAGCGAGCGCGACCTGGCTTTGTTCGCCCGGCTGGGCCTGCAGCCGATGGCGGTGCAGGTGGATGCCGAGGGCCACGACCACGGCGGCACCGTGCACGCCGATATCAGTGCCGATACGCCCGGCTGTGGCTGCGCTCACGCGGCCTGAGACGGGCCGCAAGCAGGCGCCGCGGCAACGCGCTACCCTAGCCGCCCCGTCGACGCATTCAGCCACCATGGCCCGCCCCGACCTGACCGCCCGCCTCCACGCCCAGCGCGCCCTGCGCGATGCCCAAGGCCGTCGCCGCCCGCGACGCACGGTCACCCGTCGCGATGGCGTGCGCCTGGAAGTGGACGGCCAGTGGCTGACCGGCTTCTGCAGCAACGACTACCTGGGCCTGGCCCAGCAGTTCAGCGTGGTCAACGCGCTGCAGGACGCCGCCGCACGCGAAGGCGCTGGCGCCGGTGCCTCGCACCTGGTCTGCGGCCACCACGCCCTGCATGAGGCGCTGGAACGCGAGGTGGCCGAGTGGCTGGGCTATCCGCGTGCGCTGCTGTTCGGCAGTGGCTTCGCCGCCAATCTGGCGGTGCAGCAGGCACTGCTGAGCGAAGAGAACGATGTCTGCGTACAGGACAAGCTCAACCACGCCAGCCTCCTTGATGCCACCCGGCTGGCCGGTGCGCGCCTGCGCCGCTACCCGCACCTGGATGCGGAAGGCGCGATGCGCCAGCTCAAGCACGCGCCCGACGGCGCGGCAATGCTGGCCACCGATGGTGTCTTCAGCATGGACGGCGACATCGCACCGCTGCGTGCATTGTCGCTTGTGGCACGCCTGCAACAGGCGCTGTTCTATGTGGATGATGCGCACGGTGTAGGCGTGGTCGGTGATGGCCGTGGTGCCGTGGCCGCCGCCGGGCTGGGCGTGGACGATGTGCCGCTGCAGCTGGTCACGCTTGGCAAGGCACTGGGTGGTTCCGGCGCCTTGGCGCTCGGCCGCGACGACCTGATCGAACATCTGGCCGAAACCGCGCGCCCGTACATCTACACCACCGCCGTGCCACCGGCGATGGCCGCTGCGGCGCTTGAAGCGGTGCGCCTGGCGCGCCGCGACCACTGGCGTCGCACCAAGCTGACCGACCTGATCGCGCTGTTCCGTAGTGAAGCGCGTCGCCATGGCCTGGACCTGATGGCCTCGGAAACACCGATCCAGCCGCTGCTGTGTGGTGACGATCGACGCGCCGTGGCGATGTCCAGGGCGCTGGAACAGGCCGGTTGGCTGGTCGGCGCGATCCGTCCGCCCACCGTACCCGAAGGCAAGGCACGCCTGCGCGTGACACTGTCCGCGCTGCATACGCCGGAACAGGTGCGTGGCCTGGTTGACGCGATCGGCAGCGCGCGCGATCGCGTGGACCTGGCGGTGCGCGACGCCGCGCCCCCGCCGTTGCCTGTCTTTGCCTGAGCCTGCAGTCGTTTTCCCATGCATATCGACGTCACCGGCCAAGGGCCGGACCTGGTACTGATCCATGGCTGGGCCCTGCAGGGCGGTGTGTTCGCGCCGCTGGTGCAGCGCTTGGCGGACCAGTTCACCCTGCACCTGGTCGACCTGCCCGGCCATGGCCACAGCCGCGAGGACACCACGCCGCTGCGCCTGCCGTTCGTGGTCAGTGCCATTGCCGCGGCCACACCGCCGGCGGTGTGGTGCGGCTGGTCGCTGGGCGGCCTGTTCGCGCTGCACGCTGCCGCGACGCTGCCAAAGGTGCGCGGGCTGGCGATGATCGCGGCCACGCCGCGCTTCGTGCGTGGCGAGGATTGGCCGCACGCGGTGGAGCCGACGGTGTTCGAGCAGTTCGGGCGCGAGCTGGCCACCGACTTCGGCGGCACCCTGGAACGCTTCCTCGCGCTGGACGTGATGGGCTCGGCACACGCCCGCGAGGAGCTGCGCGCCCTGCGGCAGCGCCTGGTCGAGCGCGGTGCGCCCACCGAACGCGCCCTGCTGGAAGGCCTGCGCCTGCTCGAAAGCACCGATCTGCGCGGCGCGCTGCCGACGCTGGGCAAGCCCAGCCTGTGGATCGCCGGCCAGCGAGACCGGTTGGTGTCTCCGGTGGCGATGCAGGCCGCCGCGGCGCTGGCCCCGGGCGCGCAGGCGCTGACGATCGCCCATGGTGGACATGCGCCTTTCCTCGGCCATGCCGATGAGGTGGCCGCCGCCCTGCAACACTTCGTTGCCGGCCTGTCACCGGCCGATGGCGGACAATGAGCCCCCTCCGAATTCCGCAGGATTGACGCATGGATCTGGGTATCAACGGCCGCTGGGCACTGGTCTGCGGCGCAAGCAAGGGGCTGGGCCTGGGCTGCGCGCGTGCGCTGGTGCGCGAGGGCGTCAACGTGGTGATCGTGGCTCGTGGCGAGGAGGCACTGCAGGTTGCCGCCGCAGGGCTGAGCGCCCTGCCCGGTGCCGCTGAGGTCCGCACGGTCGCCGCCGACGTCACCACCGAGGCCGGCCGTGCCGCGGCGCTGGCCGCATGCCCGCAGGTGGACATCCTGGTCACCAATGCCGGTGGCCCGCCACCGGGCGACTTCCGCAATTTCGAGCGCGACGACTGGATCGCCGCGCTGGACGCCAACATGCTGGCGCCGATCGCGCTGATCCGCGCCACCGTCGACGCGATGATCGAGCGCGGCTTCGGCCGCATCGTCAACATCACCTCGTCGGCGGTGAAGGCACCGATCGACATCCTGGCGCTGTCCAACGGCGCGCGCAGTGGCCTGACCGGTTTCGTCGCCGGCCTGTCGCGCCGCACCGTGGCCCACAACGTCACCATCAACAACCTGCTGCCCGGCCAGTTCGACACCGACCGCCTGCGCGCCAACTTCGCCCACAGTGCGGGCAAGGACGGCGATGCTGGCGAAGTGGCCGAACGTCGCCGCCAGCAGATTCCCGCCGGCCGCTTCGGCACGCCGGACGAGTTCGGCGCCGCCTGCGCCTTCCTGTGCAGTGCACAGGCCGGTTACCTCACCGGGCAGAATCTGCTGATCGACGGCGGCGCCTACCCCGGTACGTTCTAAGAGACTTTCGCAATGCCGTCCCACTTCGATGCCCGCCATGTCCGCCGCGCGTTCGCGCGTGCCGCCACCAGTTACGACGCTGCCGCCGCCCTGCAGCGCGAGGTGCAGTCGCGGCTGATCGAATCGCTGGACTACCTTGAGGCACGCAAGCCCGAGGTGGTGCTGGACATCGGCGCCGGCACCGGCCATGCAAGTGCGTTGATGAAGAAGCGCTGGCCGAAGGCGCAGGTGATCGCGCTGGACGTGGCGCTGCCGATGCTGGACCAGGCCAAGCGCCAGGCCGGCTGGTGGAAGCCGTTCCAGCGCCTGTGCGGCGACGCCGCTGCGCTGCCGCTGGCCGACAACAGCGTGGACGTGATCTTCAGCAACCTGTGCCTGCAGTGGGTGGACGACCTGCCGGCGGTGTTCGCCGGGTTCCGTCGCGTGCTCAAGCCCGGTGGCCTGCTGCTGTGCTCGACCTTCGGCCCGGAAACCCTGGTGGAACTCAACGAAGCGTTCGCCGCCGCCGATGATCGTCCGCACGTGAGCCGCTTTGCACAGATCGCCCAGTTCGGTGATGCGCTGATGATGGCCGGCTTCCGTGACCCGGTGCTGGACCGCGATCTGTTCACCCTGACCTACGACGACCTGCCCTCGCTGATGCGCGAACTGCGCGCGATGGGCGCGACCAATGCGCGGGTGGACCGCCGCCATACGCTGACCGGGCGTGGTCGTTTCGCCGCTGCCGCCGCTGCATACGAGCCGATGCGCCGTGCCGACGGCAAGCTGCCCAGCAGCTGGGAAGTGATCTATGCCCACGCCTGGGCACCGGACCCGGGCGCGCCGATCCGCGAAGGCGGGCATGACGTCGCCTCGGTGCCGGTGTCGGCGATTCCAATCCGCCGCAAGCAGACCTGATCGTCTGGTAGTGCTGGCCGCTGGCCGGCAACCTCACGATTCCATGGTGGGCATCTGCCGGCCAGCGGCCGGCACTACCCAATGCGACGCCGCGCCCAACGCAGGCTTTCGCCCTCAGGTATTGGCCGGCGAGCTCAGCGGCGGGCGCACCAGGTCGCGGTGGAAGAAGTAGATTTCCTGCACCAGGAAGCGCCAGCTGGTGTGGAAGCTGCGGAAGCGCGTGCTGGGCGTGGACGAGGCCAGCGCATCGATGCCCAGTGCCTTGCTCAGTCGCAGCGCGCGCGCCATGTGCAGCGGGTCGCTGACGATGATCACCCGGTGCAGGTCGCGCTGGTCCATCAGTCGCTTGGCTTCCACCAGGTTCTGCACGGTGTTGCGCGACGCGGTCTCGATCAGGATCGCATCGTCCGGCACGCCATGCTTCAGCGCATAGCGCCGCGCCACCTGCGATTCGGAGAAGCGCGCACCGGTGCCACCATAGCCGCCGGTGAAGATCAGCAGCGGCGCGTACTGGGCCTCGTACAGGTCTAGTCCATGCCGGATGCGTTCTTCGAACACCGGTGACGGCTTGGCGTCATAGGCCGCCGCACCGAGCACGATGATGGCGTCGGCCTTGGCGGCCTGGTCGCGCTCACCTACCCAAACGATCCAGGCGGTCACGCCCAGCAGCCAGACCACCAGCAGCACGAACAGCCGCCACAGCCAGCCCAGCAGGCCGGTGCGGGGCCGGTGCCGGTCGCGGCTCATGGCGCGCCCCAGCGCAGCGCAGGCAGGTCGACATTGCCACCAGACAGCACCAGGCCCACGCGCAGGCCGGCGAAGCGCTGTGGCTGTGCCAGCACGGCAGCGAGCACGGTGGCCGACGACGGCTCGACCACCTGCTTGAGCACCTCCCACAGCAGGCGCATCGCCGCCATCGTCGCGGTGTCATCAACCACGATCACCTCGGCACCTGCCGCGCGCAGCAATTCGAAATTCGGCGCGCCGATCAGGGTACGCAGTCCATCGCAGATCGTGTCCGGGGCGAACGCGCCCTGCCGCTCGCCAGCGGCCAGCGAGCGCGCGGTATCGTCGGCTCCGGCTGGCTCGGCCAGCACCAGGCGGGTCTGCGGGCTGGCGTGCTGCAGGGCCAGCGCGGTGCCGCTGGCCAGGCCACCGCCGCCGACCGGCACGACCAGCACGTCGAACGGGCCGTCGCTGTGCAGCAGCTCCAGCGCGGCGGTGCCCTGCCCCGCCATCACCGCCGGGTCGGTGTATGGATGGACGAGAGTCGCGCCGGTATCGGCCTGCACTTTGGCGCAGGCGGCCTCACGATCGGCGGTGGTCGGCGGGCAGCGCCAGAGGGTGGCGCCATGGCGCGCGATGTTGGCCAGCTTGGCCGCCACCGCGCCTTCCGGCACCACCACGTGACAGGGAATGCCACGCGTGCGCGCGGCCAGCGCCAAGGCGGCGCCATGATTGCCGGAGGAGTGCGTGACCACGCCGGCACTGGCGCGATCGGCCTCCAGCGACCACACCGCGTTGCAGGCACCACGGAACTTGAATGCGCCGCCGCGCTGCAGGTGCTCGGCCTTGAACGCGAGTTGCGCGCCGGCCAGCGCATCAAGCATGCGCGAGCGCAGTACCGGGGTCACGCTGGCATGCGGGGCAATCCTCGCCGCAGCAAGCAGGACGTCATCGGCGCGGGGCAACAGTGAATCGCTCATGACGCAAGATTAACGTATGGCTTCGCGCTGGCGACCGGGGCGCAGGTCATGCCAGCATGCAGGCCTACGCCTCCATTCATCCTGGCCGGCAGAATTAAGGGCCGATTCAACGCTGGCGCCCGAAGCTGACTGCACACCCGTCCTCTGGGGGGACCCACCATGAAAATGCGCCTGATGCTTGCCGGGGGCCTGTTGCTGGCCCTGACCGGCTGCACCACCTACGACTATGTCGGCGGGGGCCGCAGCGGCAGCTACTACCACGGTGCGCCGTCGGTGGAGTACCGCTACCCGGCCGGCTATCCCTACAACTACGGCCCCTACTACGGTGGCTATGGCGGCTACTACGGCGGCTACGGCAACCCGTATTACTCGCGCCCGATCTACCGACCGCCGCACAACCACCGCCCGCCGCCGCGCCCGGGCAATGGTGGCGAGCATCGTCCCCCGCCGCCGTCACGGCCGTCGTACAACGGTGGTTCCCCGTGGCGGAACATGGATTCGATGCGCCGCCCGCCGCAGTCGAACGCCCAGCCCTCGGCGCCCCAGGCCCGTCCGGCACCGGCACCGAGTGCGCCGAGGATGAACGGTTCCCCTTGGCGCAACATGGATCGTGCGACGCAGCGCACAGTTGAGCGCTGAACCGTCTTGCATTTCACACGGTCCAAGCCGCACTCTACGCGGACAGTGACGGCCCACGTCACAAAGTGACAAAAACGACACGGGCCGCCGCAAAAAGCTCTACGTCGATATCCGACAGGAACATCTGGATCCCCCCTGTTCCGGCCCTGTCGGATGTCGGCACCTCTGAAGGCAGACGGCCCCGCAATGCGGGGCCGTTTGTTTTGTCAGGTCGCCAACCGGCGAAAGCCCCAGCTTCAGTAGATCCACGCCATGCGTGGATGGCGCCTTCCCGACAGCCGCAAAAAAACAGGGCCGGACAGTCCCCCGACTGCCGGCCCTCTGCTCCCCCACCGTGCGCCTGTACCGGCCCCTGTTCCAATTCCGGTCACGGGCGCCTACGGCGCCAGCCACGATGGGTGCTATTGGGTTATCTGCAAAAATCCTGCCAACTTTAGGGCCGATTTCGCCGCCAACTGGCTGGCGCCGGCGTCCGGACCCCGAATGGCGCTAAAATCGCCACCCCTGCGCCGCCCCCGGCCGCGCCTGCCCCAAGCTGAACAGCCCCCATGAACCCGTCCTTCCATCGTTACGACGTCATCGTCATCGGCGGTGGCCACGCCGGCACCGAAGCCGCGCTGGCCGCGGCCCGCACCGGCGTGCGCACCCTGCTGCTGACCCACAACATCGAAACGGTGGGCGCGATGAGCTGCAACCCGGCCATCGGCGGCATCGGCAAGGGCCACCTGGTCAAGGAGATCGACGCCCTGGGCGGTGCGATGGCGCATGCCGCCGACCGCGCCGGCATCCAATGGCGCACGCTCAACGCATCGAAGGGCCCGGCCGTGCGTGCCACCCGCTGCCAGGCCGACCGCAACCTGTACCGCATGGCGATCCGCGCCATCGTCGAAGGCCAGGACAACCTGACGGTGTTCCAGGCCGCGGTCGATGACCTGGTCATCGAAGGCGATGCCGTGCGCGGGGTCATCACCCAGACCGGCCTGCGCTTCGATGCCGAGGCCGTGGTGCTGACCGCCGGCACCTTCCTGGCCGGCAAGATCCATGTCGGCCCGACCCAGTACGCCGCCGGCCGCATGGGCGACCCGCCGGCCACCACGCTGGCGGCGCGCCTGCGCGAGCGCCCGTTCCAGGTGGACCGCCTGAAGACCGGCACGCCGCCGCGCATCGACGGCCGCTCGCTGGACTACAGCGTGATGGATGAGCAGCCCGGCGACTCGCCGCGCCCGGTGATGTCCTTCCTGGGTTCGGTGGACGAGCATCCGCAGCAGGTCAGCTGCTGGATCACCCACACCACCGAACAGACCCACCAGATCATCCGCGACGCGCTGCACCGCTCGCCGCTGTACAGCGGCCAGATCGAGGGCATCGGCCCGCGCTACTGCCCGTCCATCGAAGACAAGGTGGTGCGCTTTGCCGAGAAGGCCAGCCACCAGATCTTCGTCGAACCCGAAGGCCTGGGCATCGTCGAGATCTACCCCAACGGCATCTCCACCTCGCTGCCGTTCGACGTGCAGCTGGAGATGGTGCGCAGCATCCGCGGTTTCGGCAACGCGCATATCACCCGCCCGGGCTACGCGATCGAGTACGACTTCTTCGATCCACGCGGGTTGAAGGCTTCGCTGGAAACCAAGCTGGTCAACGGCCTGTTCTTCGCCGGCCAGATCAACGGCACCACCGGCTATGAAGAAGCCGCCGCGCAGGGCCTGTTGGCCGGCCTCAACGCCGCACGCCAGGTGCGCGGGCTGGACGGCTGGTGCCCGCGTCGCGACGAGGCCTACCTGGGCGTGCTGGTGGATGACCTGATCACCCACGGTACCAACGAGCCGTACCGCATGTTCACCAGCCGCGCCGAATACCGCCTGCAGCTGCGCGAGGACAATGCCGACCAGCGCCTGACACCGGCCGGCCGCGAGATGGGCCTGGTGGATGACCGCCGCTGGAACGCGTTCGAGACCAAGCAGGCCGCTGTTGCTGCCGAACGCGCACGCTTGGGCGCGCTGTGGGCAACCCCGGCCAATGCGCTGGGCCGTGAAGTGCAGGACACGCTGGGTGTGGCGGTCAGCCGCGAGACCAACGTGCTGGACCTGATCAAGCGCCCCGAGCTGGATTACGCGCAGCTGATGCAGGTGCCATCGCTGGGGCCGGCCGTGGCCGACGCCAAGGTGGCCGAGCAGGTGGAGATCGGCGTGAAGTACGCCGGCTACCTGGACCGCCAGCGCGAGGAGATCGAGCGCCAGCAGCGGCATGAAGCCACGCCGATCGCCGAAGCCTTCGATTACGCGGCGGTGCGCGGGCTGTCGGCCGAAGCGCTGCAGAAGCTGGAGCGCGTGCGCCCGCAGACCATCGGCCAGGCGCAGCGCATTCCGGGCATGACCCCGGCGGCAATCTCGCTGCTTCTGGTGCACCTGGAGCGTGCACGCCGCGGCCGCGTGGCGTAACGCGGGATTGGTGGATGCCATCCACCAATGCGGCGCGCGATCCGTTCTGGCAGGTGTCGACCTTGGTCGACACGGATGCATGAGGCATTCCGGCAGTTGCGGGTGGCGGGGTCGCCATTGGCCGAGCGCGTATCATCGTCGCGGACGCCCTGATTTCCGGAGACATCGATGAACCCGCTGCGCCCCTTCCGCGACAAGATGCCCGTCCTCGGCGAGCGCGTGTACATCGACCCGTCGTGCACGATCATCGGTGACGTGGAGCTGGGCGAGGACGTCTCGGTGTGGCCGGGCACGATCATCCGCGGTGACGTCAACTACGTGCGCATCGGCGCACGCACCAATGTGCAGGACGGCACCATCATCCACGTCAGCCACCACAGCCCCTACAACAAGGCCGGCTACCCGACCCTGATCGGCGAAGGCGTGACCGTCGGCCACGGCTGCATCATCCACGCCTGCACCATCGGTGATTACAGCCTGATCGGCATGGGTGCCTGCATCCTCGACGGCGCGCGGGTCGAGCGCCATGGCTTCGTCGGCGCCGGTGCCGTGGTCGGCCCGGGCAAGGTGGTCGGCGAAGGCGAGCTGTGGGTGGGCAACCCGGCCCGCCCGGCACGCACGCTGAGCGACAAGGAAATCGAGGCGCTGCATTACTCGGCCGACCACTACGTGCGGCTGAAGGACGAATACCTGGGCTGAGCGGCCAACGCCGCCATGCGGCTCTGCTAAAGTCTGGGCCCGACCAGGACCTGTCGAGACCCCCATGCCTGTGGCTGCCTGCCGGAGAGGACTCCGGCGCCCACAACGAAGGCCATCACGCTGATGGCCGCACCGATGCTCGATACCTACCGCGAGGTGGTAACGCCGGAGGGTGTGCCGCTGCAGTTGCCTGCAGCCGGCCCGGTACCGAGGGCGATGGCCTGGCTGGTCGATCTCGGCGTGCGCATCGCGGCACTGGTGCTGATGTCGATTCCGCTGGCACTGCTGGACCAGTTCGGCTCCGGCCTCTACCTGGTGCTGATGTTCCTGGTCTACTGGGCCTACCCGATCGTCTGCGAAGCAGTGTGGGGACGCACCCTGGGCAAGCGTGCGCTGGGGCTGCGCGTGCTGTCCCGCGATGGCGCGCCGGCAGGCTGGATGGCGGCGATCACCCGCAACCTGCTGCGCACGGTGGACATGCTGCCCTTCGGCTATGCGCTGGGCCTGATCAGCAGCCTGTTCGATCCGCATGGCCGCCGTCTGGGCGACCTGGTGGCGGGCACTGTGGTGGTGCATGCACCCGCGCTGTACCTGCCACCGCCGCCGACCATCGGCAGCGTGCTGGCCCCGCCGCAGCCCCTGCGACCAGAGGAACAGGCCGCGCTGATGGCCTTCGCCGAGCGCGCGCCACGCTTGTCGGCGGCGCGCCAGCAGGAGCTGGCCGGTATTGCCGAGCCACTGACCGGCACCCACGGCCAGGTCGGCGTGTTGCGCCTGTATGCGATGGCCAACTGGCTGCTGGGGCGGCGATGAAACAGGAGCAGTTCGTCGCCCGCTACCAGCAGGAATGGCAGGATCTGGAGCAGTGGCTGCTGCTGCGTGCTGGCGCCTCACGCCGCACGCGCCGCAAGGCCAGCGGCCTGGCACTGGACGACACTACCTTCCCGCAGCGCTACCGGCGGCTGTGCCAGCAGCTGGCGCTGGCCCGCGAGCGCGGCTACAGCCCGCAGCTGGTGCAACGCCTGCAACAGCTGATGCAGCAGGGCCACAGCGTGCTGTACCGCACGCCGCCAACGCGCTGGCGGCGTGCCCTGGAGTTCCTGGTGGCCGATTTTCCGCTGCTGGTGCGCAGCCAGGCGCGCAGCATGTGGGCGGCGCTGGCGATGTTCGCGCTGCCGGCGGTGGCCTGCTTCGTGCTGGTGCAGGTCTATCCGGACCTGATCCACATGCTGATGGACAACCGCCAGATCGCCGAGATGGAGCGCATGTACGATCCCGCCGCCGAGCGCCTGGGGCGTGACAGCGGCACCGACTGGATGATGTTCGGCCACTACATCATGAACAACATCAGCATCGCCCTGCGCGCCTTCGCCAGCGGGCTGCTGGCCGGGCTGGGCACGCTGCTGGTGCTGCTGTTCAACGGCGTGATCATCGGTTCAGTGGCAGGCCACCTGCAGCACATCGGCCATGGCGACCCGTTCTGGCGCTTCGTGGTCGGCCACGGCGCCTTCGAGCTGACTGCGATCGTGATCGCTGGCGGTGCCGGCCTGCAGCTGGGCATGAAGCTGCTGGCGCCGGGCCGGCGCAGCCGCCTGGATGCACTGGTCGACGGCGGCCGCATCGGCGCGCGGCTGTGCCTCGGCGTCGCCTTCATGCTGTTGGTGGCCGCCTTCATCGAAGCCTTCTGGTCATCGATCGCCGAAGTACCTGCATGGGGCAAGTTCAGCGTGGCCGGTGTGTTGTGGGCCGGCGTGCTGCTGTGGCTGTGGCGCGGCGGACGTGGAGCTGGCCATGCGCATTGACCACCTGGACGTGGCGCTGCGTGCCCGCAGTGGCTGGGAAGCGATGGAGCTGGGCACCGCGCTGTCCCGCCGTCACGCGCGCGCGCTGTGGGGCAGCTGGCTGCTGGCCAGTGCACCGCTGTTCGTGATCTTCAACGCGCTGGGCTGGTGGCTGGATGCCTTCGGCTGGGCCTGGCTGGCGATGTGGTGGTGCAAACCGCTGTTCGAACGTGCGCCGCTGTATGTGCTGTCGCGCGGCATCTTCGGTGAACCAGTCGGCACGCTGGCCGCGCTGCGTGCGCAACGTCACTGGGGCAACAGCGGCTTCTGGGGCTACCTGGGCTGGCGCCGCTTCAGCGTACTGCGCAGCCTGTGCCTGCCGGTGAACCTGCTGGAAGGCAACACACCAGACCAGCGCGGCCCACGCCGCCGTGCGGTGGCCGCCGGGGCTGCAGGCGCGGCACTGGTGCTGACCGTGAGCTGCATGGCCTTCGAAGTGGTACTGGTATCCGGCGCGATCGGTGCGGTGTTCATGTTCATGCCACTGGAGCTGATGTCCGAATCATGGCGCGCCGCATGGGACATGATCGGCCAGGACACACCCGCATGGGCACGGCTGGGCTTCAACCTGGCGTGCTGGCTGGCCTCGGTGCTGATCGGCCCGTTCTTCGTCGGTGCGGGCTTTGGCCTGTACTTGAACCGGCGCACGCAGATGGAAGCCTGGGATGTGGAGATCGCCCTGCGCCGCCTGCGCGAGCGGCTGCTGCCGGCGGCATCGACGCTGGCCCTGCTGCTGTGCCTGGCACTGCCGCTGGTCTCCGCACCGGTGCATGCGCAGGACACAGACGCCGAGCCCGAACGAGCCATAGGCAAGCCCAACGACCGTGGCATCGACGCCGAGGGAAGCGACGAAGCACCGACCATCGACCCGGCCAACACCCCGGCAACGATCTTCGGCGGTACGCCGGTGGACACCGCCGGTTTCCGTCAGGCAGTGAACCGCGCCTATGAAGACCCGCTGCAGCGCCCGACCCGCCAGGTCACCCGCTGGAAGCCGATCGAACAGGCCGAGGAAGAGAAGAAGGAAGACAAGCAGCTGCAGCGTGACACCAACAGCAACGGTGAACGCAAAGCGCGCAAGGACGGCATCGCCTGGCTGGCGCGGCTGGCCGAATGGGGCCTGTGGGGGCTGCTCGGCGTCCTGCTGCTGGTGCTGCTGCTGACCGCACGGCTGTGGCTGCCGTGGCTGCGGGGCAGCGGCCGACGCAAGGCCGAGGCCGCACCGCCGGTGGTGGAGGAACAGGTGGAGTTGCCGGTGGTGCTGCCGCCGGACGTGGCCACCCAGGCCGGCCTGCTCTGGGACCAGGGCCGGCCGCGGCAGGCGCTGGCCCTTCTGTACCGCGCCAGCGTGCGCACGGTGGGCGAGCGCAGCGGCATCGCGCTTCCACCCGGTGCCACCGAAGCGCAATGCCTGCGCGCGTCGCGGCGCATGCCCGAGGCCAGCGACCGTGACCTGTTCGCGCGCATCGTGCGCATGTGGCAGTACGCCGCCTACGGTGGCCGCCTGCCCAGCCGCGCCGATTTCGATGCGATGGCCGATGCCCTGCGCCAGCAGTACGGGTGGCAGGCATGAGTCCGCGCCTGTCCTGGTCGCTGCTGCTCGGTGCATTGGTGCTGCTCGGCATACCGCTGGCGATCCTCTACCTGCGCACGCACGAGCGGGTAACCGAGACCATCCGGCTGCCGCCACGGGGCGAGGCGGCCTACAACCCGCTGTACGTGCTCGGCCAGGCCCTGCGCGCTGATGGCATCGCCGTGCACTCGCGGCCGCGGCTGGACCTGCAGCAGATGGCGCTGGGTCCGCACGACACGGTGGTGGTGCTGCAGGACAGCAGCGAACTGCCGGCGCCCGTTGCCAGCGCGCTGCTGGACTGGGTCGACCGTGGCGGCCACCTGCTTGTACGTACACCGCCGCCGGTCGAGGACGATGCCGGCAGCACGCAGGGCCCGCTGCTGGACCGGCTGGGCGTGGACAGCCTGTTCCAGCGCAGCGATTGCCAGCCGTTCCATGTCGACGACGATCCTGGCCACGTTGAATTCTGTGCTGGCCGCCGCTTCACCCTGGGTTTTGCCGCCAATGCGCAGGCCGAACGCCGCTGGGGCGGTGACCGTGACCTGGTGTTCGCGCGCCTGCGCCATGGCCAGGGCAAAGTGAGCGTGCTGGCGGACATGGAGTTCCTGCGCGGTGATGTCGACTCGCCTGCCGCGCGCCTGGCCGCGGCCGCCGGCGGTGCCAGCGATGGCCTGCACGACAAGGCTCACCGCGACCTGACCCGCTATCTGCTCGATCCGAACTACGGCAAGGGTGCGGTCTGGCTGATCTATGCCAGCCGCCCACCGTCGCTGTGGTCGCGCATGTTCTACCAGGGCTGGCCGCTGTGGGCGCCGCTGCTGCTGGCCCTGCTGGGCTGGTTGTGGGCCCGCTCGCAACGCTTCGGCAGCCTGCTGCCGTCACCGGTACTGGAACGCCGTTCGCTGCTGGAACACGTGCACGCCAGTGGTGAATTGCTGCTGCGTTTCGGCCACGGTACGCGCCTGTACGAGGCCGTTCTCGCCCTGTTCCTGCACCGCCTGCGCCTGCGCGCACCGGTGGCTGCCGCACTGGATGGTGCGCCACGCGAACAGGCCATCGCCGAACTGCTGAAGTGGCCGCAAGGCCGTGTTGCCGCCGCACTGACGCCACCTCCGCCGCACGATTCCTCCGCCCTGCGCGAGCGTATCCGCTTGCTGCTCCAGATGAGATCCCTGCTATGACCGAAGTCCCCGAGCTGCCGGCGGCCGCCAACGCGCGCCTGATCGAACGCGTCGATGCCATCCGCACCGCCGTTGGACACGCCTTCATCGGCCAGGCCGATGTACTGGACCAGATCCTGGTGGCGCTGCTGGCCGGTGGCCACGTGCTGATCGAGGGCGTGCCCGGGCTGGGCAAGACCCTGCTGGTGCGTGCACTGGCACAGGCCCTGGAGCTGGACTACGGGCGCGTGCAGTTCACCCCCGACCTGATGCCCAGCGACGTCAGCGGCCACGCGGTGTACGACCCGAAGAGCGAGAGCTTCAAGATCCGTCGCGGCCCGGTGTTCACCAACCTGCTGCTGGCCGACGAGATCAACCGTGCCCCGGCCAAGACCCAGTCGGCCCTGCTGGAAGTAATGCAGGAAGGCCAGGTGACCATTGAGGGCAAGGCCTTCACCCTGGCGCCGCCGTTCATGGCGCTGGCCACGCAGAACCCGCTGGAGCAGGAAGGCACCTACCCGCTGCCGGAAGCACAGCTGGACCGCTTCCTGCTGAAGGTGCTGATCGACTACCCCCAGCTGGAGGACGAGAAGCGCATGGTGACCGCGATTACCAGCGGCCGCGCTGCCAGCGATTTCGACCTGAGCCAGGTGCCGCGTGTGCTCGGTGCCGGCGAGCTGCTGGAACTGCAGCGTGCCACTGCGGCGATCACCGTCGATGACGAGGTGATCGACTACGCGGTGCGCATCGTCGCCGCCACCCGGCAGTGGCCGGGCATCGCCGTCGGCGCCGGTCCGCGCGGCAGCATCGCGCTGGTGCGTGCCTCGCGCGCACAGGCGGTGCTGGCCGGCCGCGACTTCGTCACGCCGGACGACGTGCGCGACATCGCCCGCCCGGCGCTGCGGCACCGCATCGCGCTGGCCCCGGAACTGCAGATTGAAGGCCAGGACGCCGACGATGTGCTGGGCGCGCTGCTGGCCAAGGTGGAAGCGCCGCGCCGATGAGGCCGGCCCCGCTGCTGTTGGCGCTGCTGCTGGCCTGGGCCGCCCTGGGCGGGCTGGTGCTGGGCGGATGGCTGCCGCGCTGGAGCTGGGCACTGGCGGCCGTGGCCATCGCGTTGCCCGCGATGTGGGACCTGTGGCGGCAGTGGCGGCGTGCATCGCCGCAGGTGCAGCGCGAGCTGCCTGAAGCGCTGGCGCTGGGCGTGCGCCGCGAGGCGGCGTTGCGTCTGCAGGCCGAGCAATCGATGACGGTACAGGTGTTCGACCTGGTGCCCGGCGGCTGGCCGCTGGAAGCGCTGCCGCAGCGCGTGAGCCTGCAGGCCGGTACGGCGTCCACCCTGCACTACCACCTGCAGCCGCTGCAGCGTGGGCACTTCCGCTTCGAGGGGGTGCACCTGCGCATGCGTTCGCCGTGGCGCCTGTGGTGGCAGCAACGCACGCTGCCGCCGGCGCTGGAGGTGCGGGTCTATCCGAACTTCGTGCCGCTCACCCGCTTCGCATTGTTCAGTGCCGACCAGGCCTCGCGGCTGGTCGGTGCGCACGTGAAGCGCCGCCGTGGCGAAGGCACCGACTTCCACCAGATGCGCGAGTACCGCATCGGCGACAGCCTGCGCCAGCTGGACTGGAAGGCCACCGCACGTGCGCGCAAGCTGATCTCGCGCGAGTACCAGGACGAGAAGAACCAGCAGTTGCTGCTGATGCTCGACAGTGGCCGGCGCATGCTGGCCAGCGAAGGCGGGCTCTCGCACTTCGACCATGCCTTGAATGCCTCGCTGGTGGTGGCCTACCTGGCGCTGCGCCAGGGCGATGCCGCCGGCCTGTACGCTGCCGGGGGCGAACGCCGCTGGGTGGCACCACAGCGCGGCATGGGCACGGTCGAGCACCTGCTGCGCGCCAGCTACGACCTGCAGCCGCGCGCGGTGGCCACCGACTACCTGGCTGCGGCCACCGAAGTATCGCTGCGCCAGCGACGGCGTGCGCTGGTGATGCTGGTCAGCAATGTGCGCGACGAGGACATCGAAGACCTGCTGGCCGCGGTGCGCCTGCTGCAGCAACGCCACTTGGTATGCGTGGCCAGCCTGCGCGAGCGCGAGCTGGATGGCGCGCTGGAGGGTGACGTGCAGACCCTGGAAGACGCCACCCAGGCCGGTGCCGCCGCGCTGTACCTGCAGCAGCGCGCGAAGGCGCACGAGGCACTGCGCAGCGAGAAGGTGATGGTGCTGGACGTGACCGCCGACGCCCTGCCCGGCGCGCTGGTGGAGCGCTACCTGGCGGTGAAGCGCGAAGGGCTGCTCTGAGCCGAGCGTGGGCTCGGCTCTACACGAATCGGGTTGTCTGTAGCGCCGAGCCCTTGCTCGGCTGCCGGCCAGCGGCCGGCACTACCCCTGCAGCAAGCGCCGCTGCAACCGCTCCACCGCACGCTGCAGCAGCACCCGGTTGCGGGCCAGCTTCATCCACTGCGGCAGGCGCGAGAACATGGATCGATGATGGCCGCGGCCCTCGCGCAGCGTCGCGCCCGCGTATTCGTGCAGTGCCTGCAGATGTTCGGCGTTGTAGGCCCACAGCAGGCCCGCGCGGGTCGATTCGACCAGGCGCAGCGGCAGACCGAAATGCGGATCGGCAGGCTCGGCGTCACGCAGTGGGCGCATCGAGACCGCGACCTCGGTGCTGCGACCGCACTGTGCGCATCGCGCGGGGAAGGATGCCGGCGCGGGGATGCCGACGGGAATCGGTCGACACACATGCAGCCACTGATGCCCGCAGAATCCACAAGGTTGGCGGCCCAGCATGTAGACCGCACCGACCCAGTCACCACTATCCAACGCAGAACTGCAGCCGGTGCAGCGGAAACGCGCAGTCCATCGATAGGGTTTCCAGCTGGCGATAACCCAACCGGGGGTGTCGCAGCGATGGCAACGCACCGCGACGCGGTCCGCGAATGCCTGCAGGCTGCGCCCGTCATCGAAATGCCGACCCGGCACGGGCGTGGTACGCCCATGCCGGCCAGGCCAGCGCTGCACCGTCATCAGACGTAGATCCGCGTTGGCGCCTCATCTACGATCGCGTGCGGCACGAAGCGCGCACTGTCGCGGGTGATCGCGCTGTCGTCCTCGCGGATGCCGATGCCGCAGGCGTGGTCACCGATCACCCAGCTGCCGATCAGCGGATAGCCGCCTTCGAAGCGGGTCAGCGGATGTGCGCGCTGGATGATCGCCGGGCCATCGTAGGGACCGTCGCTGCGCTGGGTGCTGCCATCGGCCAGGTGCATCTCGATGTTGGCGCCCTCGCGCGAGAACAGCGGCTTGCGCACCCAGCCCGACGGCAGCGTGCTGCCGTCATCGAAGTGAGCCTCCAGCAGGTTCGGATGGCCCACGTTGCGCTGCCACAGCAGCGGCAGGATGCCCTTGTTGCTCAGCACCGCCTTCCAGGCCGGCTCCAGCAGCTGCACGCCGGAACCGGGCAGCGCGCGGCCAAACTCTTCAGCCATCAGGTCTTCCAACGGGTACAGCTTGAACAGCGTGCCGATCACCGAATCATCCAGCGCGGTGAAGCGGCCGTCCTCGGACAGGCCGATATCCTCGATGGCGATGGCCTGGCCATGCAGACCGGCCTGCGAGGCGCAGTCGCGCAGGTAATCGACAGTGCCACGGTCTTCTTCGGAGCTGCCCACCGCGCTGAAGAACAGCGGCGGCGGCAGCTGCGTGGCCAGTTCGCCGAAGCGCTCGACCAGCGCCTCATGGATCGCATTGAACTGGTCGGCATGCTGCGGCAGGCGGCCGGCGTTGCGCTGGTCTTCCAGCCACTGCCACTGGAAGAAGCTGGCCTCGAACAGCGAGGTCGGCGTGTCGTAATTCAGCTCGTACAGCTTGGCCGGGCCGGTGCCGTCGTAGGCCAGGTCCAGGCGGCCGTAGAGGTGCGGCTGGCGCTGGCGCCAGCTGTCGGCGATCCAGTCGCGGTAATGCGACGGAATCGCCAGCTGGTCCATCAGGCGCTCGCTGGCGATGACATCACCGACCAGGTCCATCGCCATCTGGTGCAGCTCGGCGCTGGGGTCTTCGATGTCCTGTTCGATCTGGCGCAGGGTGAACGCGTAGTACGCGCGTTCATCCCAGTACGGCTGGCCATCGATGGTATGGAAACGGAAACCCGCTTCCTCCGCGCGTGCCCGCCACTGGGCACGCTCGGCAATCCGGATACGCTGCATGGGTCGATCAGCCGCCGTAGCTGCCGCTGCTGCTGCGGCGCGCGCTGGTGTTGCCGAAGCCACCACGGCTGGCAGTGACCGCACGGTTCGGCTCGCTGGTGACCGGCGCCAGGCCGGCCTTGCCGGCACCGATGCCGCTGGCGGTGTTCAGGCCGCCGGTGCCGCCCGGTGCCGGGCGCGCCCAGCCAGCGTTCTTGTCCTGGTAAGCCGGTGACGACGCCGGCGCCTGCGGGGCGAGGCCGCCACGGTTGCTCAGCATCTGCGACATGAAGAAGCCCATCATCATCGGGCCGATGAACGAGGTACCGGCCGAGGTGTGCTGCTGCACGCACTGTTCCGGCTTGTAGTCCTTCTCGCAGGCTTCCTTGCTGGCGTACTTCGGTGCCGCATCGGCGGCCTGCTTCTGCGCTTCGGCAAAGGCATTGCGGCACGACGACGGATCACCGGTGGCCTCGGTGCAGGCCTCCACCGAGGTGTACAGGCCTTCCTGCACCTTCACCTCCGGCTCCTTCTGGCAGGCGGTGAACAGCAGCGGCGCGGCGCTCATCAGCAGCAGCGCGGTGGTGCGGGAACGTTTCATGGCCT
The DNA here is from genome assembly GCF_001499715.1 of Stenotrophomonas thermophila. Lineage (NCBI taxonomy): Bacteria > Pseudomonadati > Pseudomonadota > Gammaproteobacteria > Lysobacterales > Lysobacteraceae > Stenotrophomonas > Stenotrophomonas thermophila. The sequence goes on from NZ_CVIW01000001.1 coordinate 349,912, forward strand.
CATGCCCTGTCGACGGATCAATGCCCCAATGATGCCAAATCCGGGCCAGCAACCGGAATCGGCAAAGTGCGAAAGATGAACGGCCTTTCATTTTCGTCGTTCCAATCAGCAATCGGGGGTCAGAGCCCGTCGCGCAGCAACGGGATCCGACCCCGTCAGATCGCAGGAAACTGTCGAAGGCGGGGTGGGTCCGGTTGCGGGGGCGTGAGCGCCATGGATGGCGCGACCGAGGCTACATGGACGTACTTGCGCCGTCCCCCGCAGCCGGACCCCCCCCGCCATCCCACGGATAGCCCAGCTGTTGCTGTTGAGGTTGCCGGCCAGCGGCCGGCACTACCCCGGGTGCAGGGCGCAGCCCTGCCGTTCTCTCCCCGGTGGTTGCAGCAGCAACCGAAAAAATTGGCCATGATCGGCTGACCCCCACGTCGTACGGCACGCCCGTTCCGCCCGCCATGCCCGAATACCGTTCCCGCACTTCCACCGCCGGCCGCAACATGGCCGGCGCCCGCGCCCTGTGGCGTGCCACCGGCATGAAAGACGGCGACTTCCACAAGCCGATCATCGCCATCGCCAACTCCTTCACCCAGTTCGTGCCCGGCCACGTGCACCTGAAGGACCTCGGCCAACTGGTCGCGCGCGAGATCGAACAGGTCGGCGGCGTCGCCAAGGAATTCAACACCATCGCCGTGGACGACGGCATCGCGATGGGCCACGACGGCATGCTGTATTCGCTGCCCAGCCGCGAGATCATCGCCGACGCCGTGGAGTACATGGTCAACGCGCATTGCGCCGACGCACTGGTGTGCATCAGCAACTGCGACAAGATCACCCCCGGCATGCTGATGGCCGCGCTGCGCCTGAACATCCCGGTGGTGTTCGTGTCCGGCGGGCCGATGGAAGCGGGCAAGACCAAGCTGTCCGAGCACAAGCTGGACCTGGTCGATGCAATGGTGGTGGCCGCCGATGACAGCGCCTCCGACGAGAAGGTGGCCGCGTTCGAGCGCAGCGCCTGCCCTACCTGCGGCTCCTGCTCGGGCATGTTCACCGCCAACTCGATGAACTGCCTGACCGAGGCGCTGGGCCTGTCACTGCCCGGCAACGGCACCACGTTGGCCACCCACGCCGACCGTGAGGCGCTGTTCCGCCGTGCCGGGCGCCTGATCGTCGAACTCTGCCATCGCTGGTATGGCGGCGAAGATGCGAGCGCGCTGCCGCGCGGCATCGCCACCCAGGCCGCGTTCGCCAACGCGATGACCCTGGACATCGCCATGGGCGGCTCCACCAACACCATCCTGCATCTGCTGGCCGCAGCGCAGGAAGCGGAGGTCGACTTCGACCTGACCCACATCGACGCGCTGTCGCGACGCGTCCCGCAGCTGTGCAAGGTGGCGCCGAACACACCGAAGTACCACATCGAGGACGTGCACCGCGCCGGCGGCGTGTTCGGCATCCTCGGTGAACTGGATCGCGCCGGCCTGCTCGATACCACAGTGCCGACCGTGCACAGCGCCAGCCTGGCCGAAGCGCTGGAACGCTGGGACGTGGTGCGCAGCGACAACAACACCCTGCATACCTTCTTCAAGGCCGGCCCGGCCGGCATCCCCACCCAGGAGGCCTTCAGCCAGGCCACGCGCTGGCCCGCGCTGGACCTGGACCGCGCCGAGGGCTGCATCCGCTCGCTGCAACATGCGTATTCGCTGGAAGGTGGCCTGGCTGTGCTGCGAGGCAATCTGGCCGTCGATGGCTGCGTGGTGAAAACCGCCGGCGTGGATGAATCGATCCATGTGTTCGAAGGCCCCGCACGCGTCTACGAAAGCCAGGACGCCGCCGTCGCCGGCATCCTCGCCGACGAGGTGCAGCCGGGCGAGGTGGTGGTGATCCGCTACGAAGGGCCGAAGGGCGGCCCGGGCATGCAGGAGATGCTGTACCCGACCAGCTACCTGAAGTCGAAGGGACTGGGCAAGCAGTGCGCGCTGCTCACCGACGGCCGTTTCTCCGGCGGTACCTCGGGCCTGTCGATCGGCCACGTCTCGCCGGAAGCCGCCAGCGGCGGCACGATCGGCCTGGTGGAAGACGGCGACCGCATCCGCATCGACATCCCGGCCCGCCGCATCGACCTGCTGCTGGATGAGGCCACGCTGGTCCAGCGCCACAGCGAGGCCGATGCACGCGGCTGGAAACCGCGTGCGCCGCGCCCGCGCAAGGTCACCAGCGCGTTGAAGGCCTACGCCCTGCTCGCCACCAGTGCCGACAAGGGCGCCGTACGCAACACCGCCCTGCTCGGCGATTGATCCCTGCGCGGTAGTGCCGGCCGCTGGCCGGCATCTGCACGCCGCGTCCCACATCATTGAGGTTGCCGGCCAGCGGCCGGCACTACCCGTCGTGATCCGTTATGGTGGCCAGGAGGTCATCAACACGGAGGTTGAGAGGATGTTGCTTTTCTTTGCACTGGCCGCTGCCATGGGCACGTCAGCAGAACCACCCAAAGCACCCGACTGCAGCTACGACCGTGCAGCGATGCTGGCGATGGAACCGGATGCGTTCGATCAGGACCTGGAAGGTGGCTGGCGCACGCTGGCCGACCGTGGCTGCCACCGTGAAGCCGCTGATCTGCTCGCCGCCTATGCTGTGCTGCCCAAGGCTGCGGGCAACACCATGATTCTGTGGCATGAAAGCCAGATGCGTGCGGAGGCGGGCCAGTACCCGGAGGCGGTGGCGCTGATGCAGCGCACCTACAAGCCCACCGCCACCGACCCCGGTTACTGGAACGCCTACGTGGACGGCACGATCGCCTTCCTGCAGCGTGATCGTGCGGCGCTGGAGAAAGCGCGAGCAAGGTTGATTGCGATTCCTGCGCCGGAGCAGATTGCCAAGGCGCTGAAGGATGGGCGTTATCATTTCACGACCGCCGGCGGGCAGAAGGTGGATGTGCCGTGGCCGCCCAACCTGGACGTGCTCGATGGCTTCCTGCGCTGCTTTGATCGCGATTACCACAATGCGATGGGCAACCAGGCCTGCCGGAATCCGGAGGGCGATTGAGCGACAGAGGGCGTGGTCGGGTCAGAGCCCTTCCTTCGGAAGGGATCCGACCCCGTCTCAGCCGATCACGCGCTTGAACGGCGGCAGCGCGTCGATGATGCGCTTGCCGTAGCGGCGGGTCAGCAGCCGCGAATCGAGAATGACCACGCGGCCGGTGTCGGTGGAGGTGCGGATCAGGCGGCCGGCGAACTGGGTCAGCGTGCGCAGCGCATGCGGAATGGCGATCAGGTTGAAGGCATTCAACCCGCGCCCTTCGAACCACTCGCTGAGGGTGGCGGTCTGCGGGTCGGTCGGCACCGCGAACGGCACCTGGGTGATCACCACGGTGGTGCAGGCTTCGCCGGGCAGGTCGAGGCCTTCACCGAACGAGTTCAGGCCGAACAGCACCGAACCCTCGCCTGCGGCCACGCGGCGCAGGTGCTCGTCGATCAGCCGGGTCTTGGACATCTCGCCCTGCACCAGCACCTGCTTGCGGCGCGCGGCCGGCATCAGCCCGGCCACCTTCTCCATCTTCCAGCGCGAGGTGAACAGCACCATCGAACCCTTGGCCCAGTCCAGCTCGGTGTCCAGGTAGCGCGCCACTTCGCGGGGATGGCCTTCGCGATCGTCGGGGGTGACCGGAAACTTCGGCACGATCAGCTCGGCCTGGTTGGGCAGGTCGAACGGCGACGACAGCGAGACCATCTCGGCCTCTTCCGGAATGCCGTTGTCGATCGCCAGCGACTGGAAATCGCCACCGCCGGTCAGCGTCGCCGAGGTCATCACCACCGAGTCCACTTCATCCCACAGCAGCTTGCGCAGCACGTGCGCGGCCGACACCGGCGAGCCGTGCAGCACCAGGTCGCCGTCGCGGGTGGCGGTGACCCAGCGCGCCATCGGCGGCGCGCCGTCCTTGTCCTCGCGGCGCCACGCCTGCCACAGGTTGTACTGCTGCTCGATCATCTCCAGCGCCATGCCCAGGTTGCGCTGCAGGCGCTCGCGTGCGGCATCGTCCGGCTTGCCCTTGGCCACCTGCGCGGTGGCGGCATGCGCCCAGTTGTAGAGGCTGCGGGTATCGTCGGCCAGCGCCTCGATCGGCTCGCGCCAGGCCTCGGGCAGGCGCCCGTTGGCCGCGCGCCACATCGGTTCCTCGTCCGCCGGCGCCGGCATCCACACCCGCTCGATGTGATCGCGGAACGCGCGCAGCTGCTTGGCCACGTTGCTGGCGACCTCGATGGCTTCGTTGGGCAGCAGGTTGCCGAGCCGGTCCTTGTCGACTGCGCGGTAGGCACCGGCAATCAGGATCTGCAGGCGGCCGGTGCGCTTGGCCATTTCATCCAGCGCCAGGCTGGCCGCACCCTGGTCGATGGCCACGTTGCCGATGTGATGGCCTTCGTCCAGCACCAGCAGCATGTCCGACGGCGGCGCAATCAACGGCTGGCCGTTGTCGCTGTCACCGATCGACAACGCCGACAGCAGCAGCGCGTGGTTGGTGACCACGATCTGCGCATCGCGCACGGTATTGCGCGAGCGCAGCACCGCGCACTGCGCCGAATACGCACAACGGCGCCCGGCGCAGCCCGAAGCCGGCGTGGTGATGCGGCTGCGCAGGCCGGGGCTGATGGTCTCCGGCGCATTGTCAATGTCGCCATCCCAGCTGCCGCTGGTGAAGGCGTCGGTCAGGCGCTTGGCGATGTCCATCTCGATCGGCGCCAGCGGCCGGTCGAACAGCGGCGCGTCATCCTCGAACATGCCGCCCTGCGAGCCCTCGCCCTGCGCCTCGGCCGCGTTGCGCGTGCACAGGTAGCGGGTACGGCCCTTGGCCAGCGCCACGGTTGCTTCCAGGCCGGTGGCCTTGAGGAAATTCGGGATATCGCGCTCGACCAGCTGCGATTGCAGCGCCACGGTGCCGGTGCTGATCACCAGCTTCTTCCTGGTGGCCAGCGCAATCGGTACGCCTGCGGTGAGGTAGCCCAAGCTCTTGCCGACGCCGGTGGGCGCCTCGACCACGCCGACGCCGCCACTTTTCGACAGCGCACGCGACACCACGCCGATCATCTGGCTCTGCGAGCGGCGGGTGGAGAAGCCGGGGGTATTGGCCTGCAGCGTGGTGTACGCCTTGCGGATCGCGTCCTTCAAGGCGTCATCGAGCATGCGCGGAGCGGCGACGGTTTCGGTCACGCCGGGAACTACCGTAGCTGGATCAGGCCGGTCATTGTCGCATGGCCGGCCACGACCGCCGCCGCTGCCTGCCTGAACAAGCCAGCGACGACACCCGGCGGCCGGATGAACACGCCGGACGCTACTGGGGACAGACCAGGGCCGTCACCGGGAGGTCACTGCACCACGTTGCCACGCAGCCGCAGCAGGCGCACCAGCGCCCACACCAGCAGCACCACGCCGATGGCTTCAACCATTGCCAGCGCGAAGTGCAGCACGCCGAGGATGGTGCCGATGCCCGACACGGCGCCGAAGTTACCGCTGCTGACCAGCCACATCGGCAGGATGCCCGCTGCCAGGCCGCCGAGACTGGACAGCAGCAACAGCAGCAGGCCGGCCAGGGCGCCGGTGCGGGTGGCATCGCGCGGCGCGCCGACCACCCAGACCAGGCCGATGCACAGCGCGATCAGCACCGGCAGGCGCACGCCCACCATGCTCAGCACGGTCACCAGCAGGGTTGCGCCGTCCATCGATCAGTCCTCGCCGGCCAGCACGGCCGAGCCCTGCCGCAGCGACTGGTAGACCTCATCGGTCTGCGGGCGCACGCCATGCCACTGCAGGAAGCTCTCGGCGGCCTGTTCGACCAGCATGCCCAGCCCATCCACGGTATTGCGGCAGTTGGACGCGCGTGCCCAGGCCAGGAAGGCGATGGCAGCCTCGCCGTAGTTGAGGTCGACGGCGGTGGTCATCGAGTTGACCAGCGACAGCGGCAGCTTGAACTCGACGTCGCGGTCGCGGCCGGCCGAGGTGGCATTGACGATCAGCTCGAAGTCACCCAGGTCACGCAGGTCTTCCCAGTAGCGGCTGATCGCGCGGCCTGGTTCGCCCATCGCGTCGATCAGTTCATCGGCGCGTTCCGGTGTGCGGTTGACCACCACCAGCTCGGTGATGCCGGCATCGAGCAGCGCCGGCGCGACGCTGCGCGCGGAACCGCCGGCGCCGATCAGCAGCACGCGGCGGCCACGCAGGTCCAGGCCATGGCGGTCGGTCAGGTCACGCACCAGGCCGATGCCATCGGTGGTATCGCCGTGCCAGCGGTCGCCCTTGCGCAGCAGCGTGTTGACCGAGCCGGCGCGGCGCGCGCGCGCGGTCAGGGTGGTGCACACCGAGAACGCGGCTTCCTTGTGCGGCGAGGTGACGTTGGCACCGACACCGCCTTCGGCGGCGAAGGCTTCCAGGCCGGCCAGGAACGCATCAGGGGCCAGGTCGATTGCACGGTAGTCGATGCTGATGCCTTCCTGGCGACCGAACGTCGCGTGGATCTGCGGCGACTTCGAGTGGGCAACGGGGTGTCCGAAGACGGCGTAACGGTCGGTCATGGAATCCTCAAGCTGGCTAGACTGATGCTCTTTCGTGCACGGACCCGGATGATGCGCATCACCCCGCCCCTGCTGGTGCTTGCCGCCAGTCTACTCTCTGCCCCCGTGGCGATGGCGTTGAACGAGTACGGCATCGAAGGCATGGGCGTGGTCTCCACCCGTGCCGACGAGGGCCGCGCCACGATCAGTCCCGATGGCCAGCGCATCGTCTTTGCCCGCCGCGGTGAGGCTGGCTGGGGCCTGTGGGAGGCGCGCGTGGTCGACGGCCGCTGGCAGCAGGCGCAGGCCCTGCCGGTAGGCGTGGCCGGTGAGGCCCGTGATCCCTACTTCAGCCGTGACGGCCGCTGGCTGCTGTTCGCGGCCGGCCGCGAGGGCGCACTGGCGTTGTACCGCGCCGCGTTGGCCGCCGACGGCCGGCTGGGCCCGGCGCAGCCGCTGGCCGGTGACGGCGGGCGCCGGGAAGAGCGCGGCCCGGCCCTGAGCGCGGACGGCAAGCAGCTGTTGTTTGCCCGCCAGCAAGGCCGTGGCGCCGGCTGGGACCTGTTCGTGGCGACGCTGGATGCGCAGGGCCTGCGCGGCCCGGCCAGCGCACTGAGCGCGTTGAACAGCGCCGACGACGAGACCGACGGCGACTGGCTCGGCCAGGACGGTGCCGTGGTGTTCAGCCGCGGCAGCGGCAGTACCGCGCAGGTCTGGAGCAGCGGCTGTGCGTGGAGCGGCGCGGCGCTGCAGCCGCTGGCGTTGTCGTTCAACCAGACCGGCGGCTGGACCGGCGCGCCGGTGATCGACAACGCCAAGCCAGGCGAGATGCTGGTCGCCAGCAGCGCGGCGAAGGCGCCGCGCGCCGGTGGCGTGGACGTGTACCGCTTGGCGGTGCCGAAGATGGCGGCGGTGGCCGGGTGCGCGCGGTAGATCCACGCCATGCGTGGATAGCCGTTTGGTAGATGCCAACCTTGGTTGGCATACGTGAAAGCGCCAACCAAGTTTGGCGACTACCAGTAGATCCACGCCACGTGGATGAAACGCCCCGTCAGCGAGACAACACCTTGGCGCGCTGCTGCTCGTACTCCAGCTCACTCAGCTGGCCGTTGTCCTTGCGCTGGTTCAACGCGGCCAGCTCGGCCTGCACGCTGTCCGGCAGCGCCTGCTCTCGGGCCACGTGGCGGGCAGCGGAGAGCTGCTCCGGCGGGCGCTTGCCGCCCCGCCAGGCGGCGATGAAGACACCGACGATGATGGCGCCGAACACCAGTGTTCCGGTGCCCCAGATCAGCCATTGCATCCATCCCAGTTCGGGTGCCATCGCGCAGTCCTCCGTCTATCGTGTCGCTATTGTCAGCGCTCGCGCAGCCATCGCGCCACCTGCGGCGCGAAATAGGTCAGTACGCCGTCGGCGCCGGCCCGCTTGAAGCCCAGCAGCGACTCCAGCACGCAGGCACGCTCGTCCAGCCAGCCATTGGCGAAGGCGGCCTTCATCATCGCGTACTCGCCACTGACCTGGTAGGCGAAGGTCGGCACGCCGAATTTCTCCTTCACCCGGCGCACCAGGTCCAGGTACGGCATGCCCGGCTTGACCATCACCATGTCGGCGCCTTCTTCCAGGTCCAGCGCGATCTCGCGCAGTGCCTCGTCGCCGTTTGCCGGGTCCATCTGGTAGGTCTTCTTGTCGGCCTTGCCGAGACTGGCCGCGCTGCCCACCGCATCACGGAATGGACCGTAGAACGCCGAGGCGTACTTGGCCGAGTAAGCCATGATGCGCACGTTGACGTGGTGGTCGGCATCCAGCGCGCGACGGATCGCGCCGATGCGGCCGTCCATCATGTCCGACGGCGAGACGATGTCGACCCCGGCTTCGGCGTGCGACACCGACTGCTTGACCAGCGCTTCCACGGTGATGTCGTTCAGCACGTAGCCCTTGTCATCGATGATGCCGTCCTGGCCGTGGGTGGTGTACGGGTCCAGCGCCACGTCGGTCATCACGCCCAGCTCCGGGAAGCGCGACTTCAGCGCGCGGATCGCACGCTGCGCCAGGCCGTCCTCGGCCCAGGCGGCCGATGCATCCAGCGACTTCAGCGACGGGTCGATCACCGGGAACAGGTCGATCACCGGAATGCCCAGCTCCAGCGCCTCTTCGGCCACCTTCAGCAGTTCTTCGATCGACAGCCGCTCCACGCCCGGCATCGACGGCACTGCGGTGCGGCCGGCCAGTTCGTGCACGAACACCGGGTAGATCAGGTCGTCGGTGGTCAGCGTGTTCTCGCGCATCAGGCGGCGCGAGAACTCGTCGTGGCGCATGCGGCGCGGGCGGTACAGCGGGTGGGACATGGCAGGCTCCGAGGAGTGGCTATTGCAACAGGTAGCCCTGCGGCAGCAGGGGTTCGGGCAACGGGCGTTCGCCGAGCGCATCGAGCTGGTCGATCTCGATCGTGCGCACCAGCGCGTCCAGCGGCAGATCGTTCGGCTCAAGGCCGAAGGGGTCTTCCATTTCTTCGCCCAGTTGGTCCAGGCCGAAGAAGGCATAAGCCAGCACCGCCGACAGCACCGGCGTGCCCCAGCCCAGCGAACTGGCCAGGCCGAACGGCAGCAGCACGCAGAACATCCACGCGCAGCGGTGCAGCAGCAGGGTGTAGGCGAACGGCAGCGGCGTGGTGAGGATGCGCTCGCAGCCGGCCTGGATCGACGACATCGCGTGCAGGCGCTCTTCCAGCTGGGTGTAGAGGATCGGATCGAGCTCACCGCTGCGCAGCGCCTGGGCCAGTTCGGCGGCGATCATCGCCAGCAGCGCGTCGGGCACGTTCTCGCGCTGGCCCAGCTGTTCGCGCTGGCGCTTGTCCAGCCACGGCAGGGCCATCAGCGCCACGATGCGCCCACGCAGGCGCCCGGCCAGGGCGTGGGCGAACGCGGTGGTGACGTAGGCGATGCGGCGACGGCGGCCGGTGTCATCGGCCAGCAGCAGGTTCACCTGGCGGGCCAGCGAACGCGATTCGTAGACCAGCTGGCCCCACAGCTTGCGGCCTTCCCACCAGCGCTCGTAGCAGGCGCTGTTGCGGAAGCTGAGGAAGATCGACAGCACCAAGCCGAGCAGGGTGAACGGCGTGACCGACACGCGTTCGATGCCGGTCGGCGGCGCCAGTTCCACCACCGCAGCCACGGCGATGGACAGGATCAGGATGGCCAGCACCTTGGGCGCGATCGCTTTGACGATCGAACCGCGCAGGATGTACAGCAGTTGCCAGCCGTGGGGACGGGGTCGGATGATCATGGGGCAGCCGCGCCGGGCGCGGATTCACAGGCACGCGGGGGGCTCGCGCAGCCATTCATTGTACGCCCCCGCCCGGCCATCGGCCGTGCGCCTGCGACGCCCTGTCGCACCCGGGCACGGGCTCAGATGACGCCACCACCCAGGCCGAGGCGGAGGATGCCCACCACCACCACGATGCCGTTCAGGACCAGGCCGGCCCAGGCCCGGCCACGCTTGCTCGGGTGGGTGAACAGGATGCCCAGCGCGGCGATGACCGCGCCCACCGCAGCGAACGGGATAAGGAACCAGTTGCCCCAGCCGAGCAGTGGAATCAGCGCCAGGATCATCCACAACAGCGCCAGTACTCCCCACAACAGACTGATCACGCCCATGCCACTCTCCCGCAGTTGGTTCCTGCCCCAACCATAGACGTTCCCGCTGCCGTCGCCTACTGCCGTTGGCGGGGCTGTCACCCCCGGCGTGCTAGCGTGCTGCTGTGCGTGCCCTGGCCCGGGTGTTGGCGCCGATTCAGAGTGGCCCGCCGATGATCGCAACCAGTCCTACAGGGGTCGTGCCATGAACATCCGTTGGGCCGCGTTGGCGGCCATCCTGCTGGTCGCCGCTGGCTGTGCCAGCACCTCCAAGGTGATGCTGGGCCGCGCCCGCGCACCCATCGATCCGGCACTGGTGCAGATCTACTCGACCCCGCCGGCCGGGTCCCAGGAAATCGCCCAGCTGGAATCGGCGTCCGCCGTCGGCTTCGGCACACAGGGCCAGACTGATGCCGCTGTGGCACGCCTGAAGCGTGAGGCCGCCGCGCTGGGCGCCAATGGCGTGGTGCTGATGGGCGTGGGCAGCAGTGGCTCGCCGGTGGGCATGTCGGTGGGCGCCGGCACGTTCGGCTCGCATGTGGGTGGCGGCGTCGGCATCGGTATTCCGACCACGCAGAAGCGCGCCGCCGGCGTCGCGATCTGGGTGCCGAATCCGGCACCGCCGGCGCGATTGCCGACACAGGTGATTACCCCGCAGCGGTGAGGCAGCAGCGTCACCGCAGGTAGTGCCGGCCGCTGGCCGGCAACCCTCAGGAGTCCTTCCTGCGCCAGGGACAATGCCGGCCAGCGGCCGGCACTACCCGTAATGCTCAGCGCTTGTACTTCGGCACGAACGTCTTGTTCACCGCATCAGCCAGCTGGTCCGGCGGCAGCAGGCCCTGGTCGAGCAGGAAGTTGTTGAACGCAAGGCGGTCGAACTTCGCACCCAGTGCCAGCTCGGTCTGCATGCGCAGTTCCAGGATGCGGGTGTAGCCGTAGAAGTAGCTGCCGGCCTGGCCCGGCATGCGCACCATGTAGCGATCCAGTTCCTGGGTGGCCATTGCCTTGGACAGGCCGACCTGCTCCATCAGCACGCGCTCGCCATTGGCGCGGTCGGTCAGGCCCAGGTTGAGCATCGGGTCCAGCATCGCGCGCGCGGCGCGCAGCAGGCGGAACTGCAGGGCGATCATCTGACCGTCCAGCGGTTCGTAGGGCACCATCTCGGCCTCGGCATACAGTGCCCAGCCTTCCACGTTCACCGAATTGAACGCGAACATGGTGCGTGCCAGCGACACGCCACGCTCGACCATCGCGGTGAACTGGAGCTCGTGGCCGGGGCGGCCTTCATGCGCGCTCAGCGTCCACGCCGCCGCACCGAAGTTGAAATCGTCGTACTGTGCGCCCGGGCCCGCCGCCGGGTTGCCCAGCGGCAGCACGAAGGTGCCCTGCTGCCCGGTGTTGTTGACCAGCGGCGCCGGCAGGAAATGCGGCGCGGGACTGGCCGCGCTCTCGGCGGCCGAACCCAAGCGCATCTGCATGGCGCGCTGGGGCACGTCGACGATGGCATGCTCGCGGATCAGCGGATCGATCGCGTCGATCACCTTGCGGTAGTGGCCTTCCAGATGGTCGTCGGCGATCTTGTCGGCCTTCAGCGCGCGGATCACCGCCACCGGGTCGCTCGGGTCGGCCACCTTCAGGCCCTTGTCCTTCACCACCAGCGGCGCCAGCTGCTGCATCGCCGAGCGGGTTTCCATGAACTCCAGCTGCGCGCGCTGCATCAGCAGCTTCGGGTCGATGTCGATGCCGACCTGCTTGAGCTGGTAGGCGTACAGCGGCGCTGGCAGGCGCGCATCGGTGCGTGCCTTCGGCAGCACTTCCTTGCGGGTCCAGGCGGCGTAGTCCTTCATCTGCCCGGCCAGCGCCTTCATCGCCTCATCGGCGCCGGCGATCTGGTACTTCTTCAGCAGCGACTCGATACCGGTGATGTAGGTCTCGACGTTGTCCAGCGACTGCTGCACTTCGATCCTGGTCGGCTGCAGCAGGCTGCTGTCCTTCAGGCGCTCTTCATAGCGCTGGCGGGCCAGCGTGGTGAAGGCGGTGCCGCCCGGCTGCAGGCCGGCATAGGCCTTGAGGCGGTCGACCGCCTTGGCCCGGCGCTCGGCCGGCACCTGGTCGGACAGCAGCAGGTTGAGGCCGCTGAACACGGTCTGCGGCGCATCGCTCCACGGCAGCAGGTATTTCTCGTTGAGCTCGCTGCCTTCGATGTTCTGGCTGGCGGCGTGGATCATGATCTCCAGGTCCTGGCGGACATTGGGATCCTTCTCGACGGCCAGTTTTGCCTTCAGTTCGTCGCGTGCCTTGGCCATGGCAGCGCGGTAGCGCTTGCCGTTGTCCGGGCCGAGATCGGCCACCTTGTCGTCGTAGCCGGGCACACCGAAGAAGCCGGTTTCCTCCGGCTGGAACGGGCCCTGGGCGTCCAGCAGAATCTGCGCCAGCGCATTGCTGCGGGCGACCCAGGCCGGGCTGGCCGGGGTGGCGGACTTGGCGGCGGGTGCCGCCAGCGCCGGTGGCGCAGACAGCAGCGGTGCGGCAGTCAGGGCCAGGGCAACGGCGAACGCAATCGGCTTCATGGTGCACTCCAGGACGGGGTTGCCCGCACCCTACGCGCTCACGGCGATGGCGACAATCGGCGGGAAGTCATGGCGACTGGTTGTGCAGCCGGGGCTCCGCGGAAGCCTGCCGGCGTGGAGTCGACTGTCAGTCGACTATCGCGCGCAGCGCGGGGGTTTCGCTATCTGATCGAAGAGCAGTCGACTGACAGTCGACTCTACCCGGTCGACGTCCCGCAGTCGCCTGCCCGTGGAGGTCACAACGCGGCGGTCAGCGGGCATTCGCCGCGTTCGCGGCAGGCCTGCAGCTCGCACTCCTGCGCCGCCTCATCATCATCCAGCGCCGTCAGGTCGAAGGTCTGCTTGTCTTCGGCCAGCACGTACATCACCGGGTAGTCCCAGACATCGTCACGACGGATGCCCTGCACGAACAACCGCCCGCGTGCCTGCGGCCCTTCCAGTGCAACGGTCAGGCCAACGTCGCGCTGGCCGTTGATGGCGGTCTGCATGCTGCCCAGCGGCATCGATTCGATATGCAGCGGCTCGCCGAAGGCTTCCACCAGTTCGATGCTGCAGCCCGCGCGGCGCAACGCTTCGCGCATCGGTGGACTTTCGCGTGCCGCCTCGCTCCAGCGCAACAGGCTCCAGGTCACCACGCCACCGGCGCCGCCCAGCACCAGCACCACCGTCAGCGGCATCGCCCAGCGCCAGTGGCGGCGCCACCATCCGGTGGACGTCTGGCGATGGGCGGGAATCGGCGGTGGCAGGGTCATCGGCGGGCTCCTTCCCGGTTGCGGATCAGGGTTTCAGGCAGCGTCCCAGGAAGGCTTCGGCCACGCGGTAGCGATGCAGCGCATCGGCGCCCGACAGGCCATGCTTGGCACCCGGGTAGGTCATCAGCTCGAACGGCTGTGCACGCTTCTGCAGCGCGCTCATCAGGCTGGTCGAGTTGGTGAACAGCACGTTGTCGTCGGCCATGCCGTGGATCAGCAGCAGCGGCGAGCGCAGGCCGTCGATATGGGTCAGCACGCGCGCTTCGCGATAACCGGCTTCATTGCGTGCCGGCAGATCCATGTAGCGTTCGGTGTAGTGGCTGTCGTACAGGCCCCAGTCGGTCACCGGCGCACCGGCCACGCCGCAGGCGTACTGGTTCGAGGCCTTGGCCAGCAGCATCAGGGTCATGTAACCGCCGTTGGACCAGCCCTGCACGCCAATGCGCGCCGGGTCCACCCACGGCTGCTGCTTGAGCCAGGCCACGCCGCGCAGCTGGTCGGTCACTTCCACCGTGCCCTGCTTGCCATACAGCGCACCACCGAAGTCGCGGCCACGGCGCGGGGTGCCACGGTTGTCCAGCGAGAACACCACGTAGCCCTGCTGGGCCAAGTACTGGTTGAACAGGTGATCACCGCGGCCGGGCCAGCTGTCGGTGACGGTCTGGCTGGCCGGGCCGCCATAGACATACACCGCCACCGGGTAGCGCTTGGACGGATCAAACTCGGCCGGCTTGATCAGACTGTAGTTCAGTGGGGTCTTGCCATCGGCGGCGGTCAGCGTGCCGAACTCGACCGGGCGCTGCGCGTCGCGGTAGCGCGCATACGGGTGCCTGGGATCGGCCAGGTCGTTCTCCACCAGCGTAGCGATCTTCTCGCCATTGGCGCGGAACAGCTCGATCTGCGGCGGCGTGGTGCTGTTGGACCAGCTGTCGACATAGACGCTGGCATTGCGGGCGAACGTGGCGCTGTGCATGCCCGGTGCCTTGGACAGGCGCTGCGGCTCGCCGCCCTGCAGCGATACCGCGTAGATCTGGCTTTCGCGCGAGGTTTCGATGCCGGCGCGGAAGTAGGCCTTGCCGGCCTTCTCATCAACCGCCAGCAGTTCGTCCACCGGCCAGTTGCCGTGGGTCAGCGCGGTGGTCTTGCCCTTGCTGTCGATGCGGTACAGGTGCTGGAAGCCGGTACGCTCGGACGACCACAGCACGCTGCCGTCTTCCAGGAAGCGCAGGCTGTTATGCAGCGGCACCCAGGTCGGGCTGGTCTCGTGGGCGAGCACGCGCTGGCGGTTGGAGTCGAGCGCCACTTCCACCAGGTCCAGCTGCTTCTGGTCACGCGACTGGCGCTGGAAACTCAGGTGCTGCGGATCGCGCCAATCGACGCGGGCCAGGTAGATATCCTGTTCCCTGCCGAGGTCGACCCAGCGCGGCTGCGCATCGGCGGCCGGTGCGATCACGCCCAGCTGCACGCGCACGTTGGCGTCGCCGGCGGCCGGGTAACGCTGCTCGATCACGTCGGTGCGGTCGGCATAGACCTCGTAGCGCTTCTGTACCGGCACCGGCGATTCATCGATGCGGGCAAAGGCAATGGCCGAATCATCCGGCGCCCACCAGTAGCCGGTGTGGCGATCCATCTCCTCATCGGCGACGAACTCGGCCACGCCGTTGCCGATGGTGGTGCTGCCGTCGTGGGTCAGCTGCAGCTGCTTGCCATTGGCCAGGTCGATCACCCACAGGTTGCGGCCGCGGATGAAGCTGACGAAACCGCCCTTGGGCGACAGCTTGGCGTCGGTGGCGAAACCTTCACCGTGGGTCAGCTGGCGCACGGCCGCCTGGCCCTGCTGCTTGAGGTCGTACAGGTAGAGTTCGCCGCCCAGCGGGAACAGCAGGCGCTGCGCGTCCGGCGACCACTGGTAATCAACGATGCCGGTCATCGCGGCGATGCGCTGGCGCTCGCGGCGTGCCTTTTCCTCGTCGCTGAGGGTCTCGGTGCCGGGCAGCACCACCTTGGAATCAACCAGCAGCCGGGTCTGGCCGCTACCGATGTCGTAGGTCCACAGGTCCAGCTGGTTTCGGTCGCTGTCCTTGCCGCGCAGGAAGCTGACCTGCGATCCGTCCGGTGCCACCTTCGGCTTCATCAAGGTCGGGCCGGACAGCGGCAGCGGACCGGTGATGGCTTCCAGGGTCAGCTTTTCAGCGTGGGCAGCGGTTGTGGTGGCAAGCATGAGGGCGAGCGAAGCGAACAGGTGGCGCATGGAGGATCCCGGCAAACGGCAGGTCCGCCTCCACGCGGGGCGCGGGACGGTCGTCCCCCCATCCTAACCAAGCCCGTGCGGGAAGGCAGCATGACCTTCTGCCCATAGCAGTGCGGACGAGTGCCGACCAACGGTCGGCACCCACCACCCGTAGGTCCACGTCACGCGTGGATGACGCCGTCCTGGTTCAACGCTGGCCGAACAGGTGCTTGCGCTCTTCGTCGCTGAGCGGCTTGCCGGCGTTGGGGTTCACCTGCTGGCGCAGGGCATAGGCGCGCTGGGTGGCCGGGCGTGCGGCAATCGCTTCATGCCAGCGCTTGAGGTTCGGGAACGCGGCGAAGTCCACCGGCAGTGTGTCGTAGGCGCCGACCCACGGGTAGCTGGCCATGTCGGCGATGGTGTACTCATCGCCGGCCAGGAAGGCGTGCTGGGCCAGGCGCTTGTCCATCACCCCGTGCAGGCGGCGCACCTCGTTGTCGTAGCGCTCGATGGCATAGGGAATCTTCTCCGGCGCGTACACGTTGAAGTGGCCCATCTGGCCACTCATCGGGCCCAGGCCCGCCATCTGCCAGAACAGCCATTCCAGGGTGGTCACGCGGCCACGCGCGTCGCTGGGCAGGAAGCGGCCGGTCTTCTCGGCCAGGTACAGCAGGATCGCGCCGGACTCGAACACACTCTGGGGAGCACCGCCATCGGCCGGGGCATGGTCGACGATGGCCGGCATCTTGTTGTTCGGCGAGATGGCCAGGAATTCCGGCTTGAACTGGTCGCCCGAGCCGATGTTGACCGGATGGATGCGGTACTCCAGGCCGGCTTCCTCCAGCAGCAGGGTCACTTTGTGGCCGTTCGGGGTGGGCCAGTAATACAGGTCGATCATGGCGGCGGCTCGGGGTGCGGAAAGGAACCTGAAGTCTAGTGCGTGAGTTGGGTTGGCACCGTCATGGCGGGCCGGTAACCTCGCGGCTCCCCCGAAACGCACTGTCCTGCATGAGCCACAGTCCTCGTCCCTTGTCCCCGTTGTCCTCGCTGATCTTCGCCTCGCGCTGGCTGCAGCTGCCGCTGTACCTGGGCCTGATCCTTGCCCAGTGCGTCTACGTGTTCCTGTTCGGCAAGGAACTGTGGCACCTGCTGTCCCACTCGGTGTCGATGGGCGAACAGCAGATCATGCTGATCGTGCTGGGCCTGATCGACGTGGTGATGATCTCCAACCTGCTGGTGATGGTGATCGTCGGCGGCTATGAGACCTTCGTCTCGCGCCTGCGCCTGGAAGGCCACCCGGACCAGCCGGAATGGCTGAGCCACGTCAACGCCAGCGTGCTGAAGGTGAAGCTGGCGATGGCGATCATCGGCATCTCCTCGATCCACCTGCTGAAGACCTTCATCGCCACCAGCGCGTTGAAGGGACTGCCGCTGTGCAAACCGGAACAATGGGCAGCGGCAGTGTCTTCGGCGTCGACCAGTTTCTACAACGCTGGCGTCGATACCTGCACGACCATGACCCAGGAAGGTGTGCTGTGGCAGACCATCATCCACTGCGTGTTCATCCTGTCGGCGATCGGCATCGCCTGGACCGACAAGCTGATGTCCAACGGCCACAGCAAGTCGCACGACAAGGCACACGACCACTGAGGTCGGCGCCGGCAACGGCACGGCCGCCGTTGCCCATCCCGGCCACTGCTCTTGTACGCGGCGGCGGCCGGGATGCTAGATTGCACCCTCGCCATTGCCGGCGGTGGCGTCGGGAAACCCCCCCCTGCCGCGCCTGGACCACGGGTCCCGGCCATGCATATCAATGATTTACGTCACGTCGTCTTCTAGAGGGGAGCAGGATGTCGCACGTCTCAACGATCACCGCCGCGCGCCGGTGGCTGCCGGTTGCTTTGGCACTGGCGCTGGCCGCCTGCTCGGACAAGGAAGAATCCGCAGCACCGGCTCCGGCCGCCGCGCCCACCGCCGCTGCACCGGCCGCACCGGTGGTCGCCGCCAAGGTGCAGTCGATGGGCACCGAGCAGTTGCGTGAGTCGGCCAGCCAGGCCCTGCGCGAGAACCGCATGTACGCGCCGGCCGGCGACAATGCCATCGAGTACTACCTCGCCCTGCGCGACAAGACCCCGGACGACGCCTCGGTGAAGAGCGCGCTGACCGACCTGCTGCCCTACACCCTGATCGCCGCCGAGCAGCACCTGGGCCGCGAGGACTACACCGAAGCACAGCGCCTGGTGGCACTGATCGAGAAGGTGGATGCCTCCGCGCCCGCCCTGCCGCGCCTGAAGGACGGTCTGTCCAAGGGCGTGGAAAACGCGGCCAAGCGCACCGAGACCGAAGCGGAGAAGGCAAAGAAGGACGCCGAGGAGCGCAGCAAGCAGCAGATCGAACAGCAGCGCCTGGCCGAACAACGCGCCAAGGAAGCCGACGCGGCCAAGCAGATCGCTGCCCAGCAGGACGCCGCACGCCGCGACAACGAACGCCAGGAAGCCGAGCGCCAGGCCGCCGCACGCCGCGAAGCCGAACAGAAGCAGCAGCAGGCCGCGGCCCAGCAGGCCAGCGCGGCGCGCCAGGCCGCGGCTGCCGCCGCGCCCACCCTGCGCCCGATCAGTACGCCGGCGCCGCGCTATCCGGCCGAGGCACTGCGTTCGGGAACGTCGGGCGAAGTGCTGGTGGAGATCACGGTCGGTACCGACGGCTCGGTGGTCAACGCCCGCGTGCTGCGCGCAACCTCCGGCCGCACCTTCGACCGCGAAGCCCTGAACGCAGTCAAGCGCTGGCGCTTCGAGCCGGTCAGCGCGCCGGTCACCACCCGCCGCACCCTGGTGTTCGCGCCAGGCGGCTGACCGCAGAAAAGGGGACGGAGGGGATTAAGTCGTTTCCGCCCCAAAATGACCACACGGCCCGGCATCTCCGGGCCGTGTCCGCTTCAGGAGAGGCTGTCAATCAGGCGTTGCAGTGCCGAATCGCGCGCGGCCAGCACCTGGAACAGGCCCAGCGCATGCAGGCCCGGCAGCAGCGCACGCAGATCTGCTTCGGCGGTGGCGCGGGTGGCGTCATCGCTGGCGGGGTCCTGCCAGTCACGGACGCTGGCGAGGAAGGCGCCCACGCTGCCCTTGCGCACGGTGAGCCCGTTTACCTGTACCTCGTTCTGATGGTCGGGAAGAATGTCCTGGGGCTGCATCGGGGCGGCTCGTGTTGGAATGGGCGCCAGTGTGGCGCGCGCAGATCGGCGCTTCTGCCGTATAACTGCCAATGGATATGGCAGATCAGACACCGACCGGCTTGATTGATCCGGCATTGGCGGACGCCGACGACGGCCCCATCGTGCTGGCCGGCCAGCTGCGCGTGCCCGGAAGGCGGCGCACCGCGCGCCACCAGCACGTGCGCGGCCAGTTGCTGGGTGCCCACCACGGCCTGCTGCGGATCGAGGCCGGCGACCTGCACTGGCTGCTGCCGGCGGGGCATGTTGCCTGGATACCGCCCTTGCTGCCCCACGCCCTGGTAGGGGCAGACGCATTCGATGGCTGGAGCCTGTACGTCCGCGCCGATACCGGCCTGGATCTGCCCCCGCTGCCCCGTATTTTTCAACCCGATGCGCTGTTGCAGGCGGCGGTGACGCGGGCACTGCGCTGGCCGCATCAGGCACTGGACGCTGCGCAGGCACGCTTGGCCGGCGTCATCGCCGATGAGATCCGTGCCAGCACTCCCTTGCCACTTGCCCTGCCACAACCGCAGGATCGACGGTTGCGGCGGATCGCGGCGGCGCTGGCACGGTCGCCGGACGACCTTCGCAGCGTCGAAGCGTGGGCAGCCACCAGCGGACTGTCCAGCCGCAGTCTCGCCCGCCGTTGGCAGGCCGAAACTGGCATGACCTTGAGCCAGTGGCGGCAGCGCCTGCGCGTGCTGCTGTCACTGCCACGCCTGCTGGCAGGCGAACCCGTGATCAGCGTCGCCCTGTCGATGGGCTACGACACGCCCAGTTCCTTCATCAACGTGTTCAAGCGCGTGATGGGGGTAACGCCCGCGCGGTACGCAAAAGGGGACGGAGGGGATTAAGTCGCTTCTGACTCCTCCGATACGCCGGCGCGGCATTACCTGATGCCCCACGCCACGGTGCCGATGCCAGGCTGAGGCACCCTTCGACCTGGGAATCCCATGCCCCGACAAGCGCGCCTGGTGCTGGCCGGCCAGGCCTATCACGTGATCCAGCGCGGTGTGAACAAGGGTGCGATCTTTGTCGACGACATCGACCGGCAACTGTTCCTGCATCTGCTGCACAGCGCTTTGCTCAAGCACCGCGTCGCACTGCATGCCTACGTACTGATGGACAACCACATCCACCTGCTGGCCACGCCATCCACGCAGCGTGGGCTGTCCGATGCAATGCGCATGCAGGGCAACAACTATGTGCAGGCTTTCAACCAGCGGCACGGCCGCACCGGTCCCCTGTGGCAGGGCCGCTTCCATTCCTCGATGATCGACAGCGACGCTTACCTGCTCAGCGTATACCGCTACATCGAACGCAATCCCGTTCGTGCCGGCATTGCGGTCAGTGCTGAAGATCATCCGTGGTCCAGCGTGCACGGCAACCTTCAACGACGCGATGACCCCATGCTGACCCCGCATCCCGCATTCAGAGCGTTGGCCGCGACCGCTCGCAACAGGACGGCGGTGTATGCGCGATTCCTGCGCGATGTGAATGCGTCCGGCGATCTGCCCGCAATCCGCAGTCATAGCGCCAAACAGCGTCCGTTGGGGGATGCTGCGTTCCTGCGGATGTTAGAGAAGACGCTCGGGCGGCCGGTGGCGATGCGAAGACAAGGCCGCCCGCGCAAGGAGGGGTCGGGAGGGGCAGAAACGACTTAATCCCCTCCGTCCCCTTTTTTGGGGTCAACCAGAGATGGCCAGGCGCTCGTTGTGGTAGCGGCGCACGGCGGCGAACCACAGTACGGCGGCCAGGCCGAGGCTGGCACCGAGGTAGATCGCCCAGACCGTCGGGGTGATGGTCTCGTGGCGGATCACCTTCAGCAGCATCTGGTTCTGCGACAGGAACGGCACGGCGTACTGCCACATCTCGCTCTTCAGCGGATAGGCCACCAGGGCGTAGCCAGGCAGCATCGGCAGCAGCATCAGCCAGGTCATGTGGCTCTGCGCTTCCTTCATGCTCTTGGCCGCAGCCGACAGGAAGGTCAGCAGCGAGGTGCCGATCAGCAGCATCGGCAACATCACCAGCAGCATCTGCAGCATCGAGCCGACATTCATGTTGAACTGGCGGCCGATGTTGCCGGGCGCGATCTGCGCGCTCACCTTGAACGCGACCAGGGTCAGCAGCAGCGACACGAAACCGACCACGCAGGCGGCGGCGATCTTGCCGCTGACGATCGCACTGCGCGAGCCCGGCGTGGCCAGCAAGGGTTCCAGTGACTGCCGCTCGCGCTCGCCGGCCGTGGCGTCCATCACCAGGTAGGCGCCACCGATGAACGAGGTCAGCGTCAGCAGTACCGGCAGCAGCATCGACAGGATCATGCCACGCTTGGCCTCGGCACTGGCCAGGTCCTGGCGCGCCACGTCCAGCGGGCGTGCCACCTGTGCGTCGATGCCGCGTGCCATCAGGCGCAAGGCACCGACCTGGCCGTTGTAGGTGGCCAGCGCCGCCTCCAGGCGTGCACTGGGTACTTCGGCCGCGCGACGCGTGCTGTCCTTGATCACCTCCACCAGCGCCGGCTTGCCCTCGGCCCAGTCCTTGCCGAACTCATCGCTGATGCGCAGCGCCACATCGATGTCCTGGGTGCGGATGGCCTCGGCCAGGTCCTTCGGTGCCGGTGCGGTGTTCAGCCCCTGCGCGGCGAGGAAGCGCACCAGGTTCGGCGCGTTGTCCGCACCGATGGTCGGAATCTGCAGCGGTTGTTCGATCTGGGTGCGCACCCGGCTCTCGGCCAGCTTGCCCATGCCCAGCAGCAGCACCGGGTACAGCAGTGGCCCGAACAGCAGGGTCAGAAGCAGAGTGCGGCGGTCACGCGACAGGTCACGCAGCTCCTTGCGCATCACCGTCATCAGGGTCGACATCATGCTCATGCGTGCAGGCCCTCTTCGCTGCCGATCAGTTTCACGAACGCATCTTCCAGGTTGGATTCGCCGGCCTGCGCACGCAGTTCGTCGGCGCTGCCGGCGGCCATCACCGTGCCCTTGGCGATGATCACGATGTGATCGCACAGCGCGGCCACCTCCTGCATGATGTGGCTGGACAGGATCACGCAGCGACCCTCTTCGCGCAGGCCCAGCAGGAAGCGGCGCAGCGCGCGTGTGGTCATCACGTCCAGGCCGTTGGTCGGTTCATCGAGAATGACGTTGCGCGGGTCGTGCACCAGCGCGCGGGCAATCGCGGTCTTGGTGCGCTGGCCCTGCGAGAAGCCATCGGTCTGGCGGTCGAGGATGTCACTCATGTCCAGCGCATGCGAGAGCACCTCGATGCGTTCGCGGATGCGCTCGGCCGACAGGCCATGCAGTTCGCCGAAGTAGGCGATGTTCTCGCGCGCAGTCAGGCGCTTGTAGACGCCACGCGCATCAGGCAGCACGCCGAGGTGGCGACGCACCTCCACCGGATTGCGCGCCGCATCGATGCCGTCGACAGTGATGCTGCCCTGATCGGGCGTCATCAGCGTGTACAGCATGCGCATGGTGGTGGTCTTGCCGGCACCATTGGGCCCCAGCAGGCCGGTAATGCGGCCATCCCCGGCGCGGAAGCCGACGTTGGCGACCGCCTGGATGCGGCCGGTGCGGGTATCGAAGGCCTTGTGCAGGTTGTCGGCGACGATCATGGTTCCCATCCGTTGAATGAGGTGAACGCCGGCACGTAGCTCAGCGTGTCCAGGCAGCCGGCATCCAGTGCCTTGGCGTCGGTCTTGTCGATGAACTGGCCGAGCAGCCGCGGCATGCAGCCAGCGGTCAACGTGCCATGGCCCTGCCCACGGGCGACCAGCGCGCGGCCATTGGGCAGGCCCTTGAGGACCTGTTCGGCGTAGCGCGGCGGGGTCACCGGGTCCAGCTCGCCGGACAGCAGCAGTGCCGGCACGTCGCTGCGCAGCGGCACGGCATCGGTTGCCGGCGCCGGACGGTGCGGCCACACCGGGCAGGCCGCGAAGAACGCACTGGCCACCTCGTTGCCAAACAGCCGCTCGGGATCCTCGGCCGGCGCGTGGTAGCGCGGCGCATCTTCGCTGCAGATCACCGACCAATGCATCCCGCGGTTGATCTGGAAATCCATGCTGCGGTTCGCACCGCGGGCCAGCGAGGCGAGCGGCGCGTAGCGGCCGTGCGCGGCTTCATCAAGAACCAGCGGCAGCAATGAGGCGTACTGGGGTACGTAGGAAAACGCAAAAGCCAGGCCCACCACGCTGTCCGGTGTCAGCACATCCTTCCGGGTCCCGTAGGTGCCGGGGTCGCGATACTCGACCGGAACCGGTGCACGGCGCAGGGTCTCGACCACGCTGCGCAGCTGCGCACGGGTATCGGTCGGGAAGCGCTTGCTGCAGGTAACGTCCTTGCGGCACTGCGCCGACTGCAGGGCGATCGCGTCCTCGAATGTCCTGGCGAAATCGCCGCCCACCACCAGCTCATTCGGCACCACGCCATCGATGACGATGCTGCGGGTGTGCTGTGGATAGGTACCCACATAGCGCTGGGCCACGCGGGTGCCGTAGGACGCACCGATCAGGTTGACCCGGTCCACGCCCAAGGCCTGGCGGACTGCGTCCAGGTCTGCTATGGCTTCGGTGGTGGTGTAGAAACGTGCGTCCGCACGTCCCTGCAGGGAAGCCGCGCATCGCTGGGCATAGTCGCGCAGCAAGGCCTCGGAGGGCGCCGCATCCTCGTCCATCGGCAGCTCCTTCCCGTCCGCGCCCAGGCAGCTGAGCGGGTTGGAACCGCCGGTGCCGCGCTGGTCGATCAGGAACACGTCGCGCTGTTTGCGCACCTGGCGCAGTGCAGTATCGACGATGACCGCCACCTCGCTGGCCGCCTGGCCGGGGCCGCCGGCCAGGAAGAACACCGGATCCGGCTGGCTGGCGCCGCTGCTGCCCGATTCCAGCCAGGCGATACGCAGGCCGATCCGGCGACCGTCAGGCTGGGCCCGGTCCTCCGGCACCTGCAGGGTGGCGCACTGCGCCTCCACGTTGGCGCTGGCACCTACCGTGGACAGCGTGCAGGGCTGGAAATCGATCGTGCCGAAGCGGCGGCCGGGTGCGTCAGTGGCGCCCTCGGCGCCGGGTGACGGCGGCTGGCTGCAACCGGCAAGCATCAGGCTGGCCAACGCTGCGGCCAACGCGAGGTGGAGTCTTTGCATCGTGCTCGTTTCCCCTGGAAGACGTTCCTGGCAACCACGACGGGCTGCCGCGGAAGATGTGACCCAACTTACACGGGCAGCGCGCCGACGGCGATGGGCAATGACGAATCCGCCGCCAACGGCGCGCAGACCAGACGGTCCTGCCCCTCGGCCTTGGCCGGCACAGGGCGGCATCGGCGGCGGCCCGCAGCCCCCATGGGCCAGTGCCCCGGCCCAACGGCGATGCGGGGTCTGAAAACGGCGAGCACGGCCGCCGGCGCACGCGCAGAATCCGCCGCAGCCCCAGGAGACGCCCATGCACGCGTGGTACCTCGGTGGCATCGACCACCGCCCCTTCCTGCCCCTGTTCGAGATGAGTGACAACGCGCTGGCTGCACTGGGAATCCAGCGCCGCTGGGCAGGCGATTCGGGAGGACACCCTTGCCGGATCAGCCTGAGCGATGCTCCCTGCGGCAGCGAACTGCTCCTGCTGTCCCATGTGCACCTGCCGTTGCACTCGCCCTATCGCGCCTCCGGCCCGATCTTCGTGCAGCGCGGCGTGACCCGTTGCGTACTGCCCGCCGGGGAAGTGCCGCCTTATGTGCAGCGCCGCATGATTTCGTTGCGTGCCTACGACCGCGCAGCGCTGATGCGCAGTGCGCAGGTCTGCGCCGGCTCCGAGGTTGCCACCCAGCTGGACACGATCTTCGCCGATCCAGCGGTGGCCTTCGTCCAGCTGCACAACGCAGCGCATGGCTGCTTCTCATGCCAGGCAGATCGGGTCGGCATCAACGCCACGTAGCGCCACCTCCATGACGTGATCGATGGCACGCCGATCGCGTGACCGCTGGCGCATCCGTTCAGCACCGCGTGAAGCCTGCGGGAAAGGCTTCACATGCACAGTCACGGATCGGCATTTCCAGGGTTCCGCCGCCCGCACCACGACTCGATACTCGCGGTGGTGCCGCCGCAAGTCCGCCGCGCAGCGCAACGCCTGCGGTCACCGTTCCCTTTCGACGACCACAAGGATGCGCCATGTCATTCCGATCCACACCGTTGCTGCTGGCCACCGCGTTCGCCGCCGCAGGCCTCGGCCTGCCCGGCACTGCAGCCGCCCACGGCACCATGACCACGCCGGTCAGCCGTGTCTATGCCTGCTTCCAGGGCAATCCCGAGAACCCGACCAACCCGGCCTGTGCCGCCGCCAAGGCGATCGGCGGCTCGCAGGCGTTCTACGACTGGAATGGCATCAACCAGGCCAACGCCAATGGCAACCACCAGGCGGTGGTGCCCGATGGCAAGCTGTGCAGCGGCAACAACCCGACCTTCCGCGGCCTGGACGTGGACCGCAGCGACTGGCAGACCACGCCGATCCAGCCTGATGCCAATGGCAGATTCACCTTCGTGTTCAAGGCCACCGCGCCGCATGCCACGCGCGACTGGCGCTTCTTCGTCACCCGCGAAGGCTGGCAGCCGGGCAGCCCCTTGCGCTGGGCCGACCTGCAGGAATTCTGCACGCTGGGCAATACGCCGCTGTCGGCCGATGGCACCTACAAGCTGCAGTGCACGTTGCCGCAGCGCAGCGGCCAGCACGTGATCTACAACATCTGGCAGCGCTCGGATTCGACCGAAGCGTTCTACACCTGCATGGACGTGCGCTTCCAGGGCGGCGGCACCACGCCAGCGCCGCAATGGCAGGATGCCGGCCCGGTCACTGCGCGCGGTGAGCTGCCGGTCGGCACGACGCTGGCGCTGCGCGTGTTCAACGCCAACGGCAACGATGTCGAGCGCGTGGAGGCCACTCTGGCCAGCGGCCAGACAGCCCCGGCACAGTGGCCGCTGGTGCTGGCACGCAAGGTCAATGCCGATGCACAGCATGCGCGGCTGGGTGTGCTCAGCAACGGCGTGATCACGCCGACGGCGTCGGCCACCGACAATCGCGTGTACCTGAAGGACGGCAACCGCTTCCAGCTCGATACCCAGGTGCCGGACCCGGGTACACCATCGCCGGGTGGTGATTTCGACCACGTGTACCCGGCGGGCATCGGCAGCTATGTGCCGGGCCAGACCGTGGTGAAGAGCAGCGACGGCAAGCTATATGCCTGCCGCCCGTTCCCGGAAGGTGCATGGTGCAACGTCAATGCCGAGGCGTACCGTCCTGGCACCGGCGCTGCCTGGCGGGATGCCTGGATCGCGTACTGAGACCGGGTGCAAGGAACGGTGGCAGAGCACCGTTCCCTGCAAAGTGTGAGATGCGCTGGCAGGCGAGTGTGAAGTCACTCCCACGCCACACAACGCAACGCGTTTTTCAAAGTAATCCGATGGATACCGGCAACCGGGATGCCGAGACTTCGCGGGGTTCCACCACCCAAAGGAAATCTCAATGCATCTTTCCCAGCGGGCCGTCCTCGCGCTGTCCGTGATCGCCGGCGTAGCCGCTTCAGGCAGCGCGTTCGCCCACGGCACCCTGTCCAAGCCCTCCAGCCGCGTCTATTCCTGCTACCAGGGAAATCCTGAAAACCCGACCAACCCGGCCTGCGCCGCCGCCAAGGCCATCGGCGGCGCCCAGCCGTTCTACGACTGGGCCGGTGTCAACCAGGCCAACGCCAACGGCAACCATCAAGCGGTGGTTCCAGATGGCGAGTTGTGCAGCGGCGGCAACAGCAAGTACCGCGGCCTCGATCTGAACCGCAGTGACTGGCCGACCTCGCCGATCCGCGCCGATTCGCGCGGGCGCTACACCTTCGAGTTCAAGGCACCGGCCCCGCATGCTACCCGCGAGTGGAAGTTCTACGTCACCCGCGACGGCTGGCAGCCGGGCAGCCCGCTGCGCTGGGCCGACCTGCAGGAATTCTGCACGCTGGGCAACGTGCCGGTCTCCGGCGACGTCTACAAGCTGGATTGCCCGCTGCCCAAGCGCAGCGGCCAGCACATCATCTACAACACCTGGCAGCGCTCGGATTCCGGTGAAGCGTTCTATACCTGCGCGGATGTGCGCTTCGAAGGCGGTGGTGGCGTTGAACCGCCGCCGCAGTGGCAGGACGCCGGCCCGGTCACCGCCCGCGGTGCGTTGGAAGAAGGCACCACCCTGACGCTGCGCGTGTTCAACGCCCAGGGCAATGATCTGGAGCGTCCGGAGATCACCCTGGCCGCAGGTCAGACCGCTGCGAACCAGTGGCCGCTGGCGCTGGCCCGCAAGGTCAACGCCAGTGCACAGCAGGCGCGTGTGGGCGTAATGAGGAACGGCGTGATCACGCCGGTCGCCTCGGCCACCGAGAACCGCGTCTACCTGAAGCCGGGCAACCTGTTCCAGATCGATACCCGCCTGCCGGGCCCGGTCGAGCCGGTCGATCCGCCGCCGGGTGACGACTACGACTTCGTGTATCCGGCCGGTATCGGCACCTACACGCCGGGCGAAACCGTGGTCAAGGGCACCGACGGCAAGCTGTATGCCTGCCGGCCGTTCCCGGAGGGTGCCTGGTGCAACATCAATGCAGAGGCCTACCGTCCGGGTACCGGCTCTGCCTGGCGTGATGCCTGGATCGAGTACTGAAGGCAGGGCACCGGGGGCGGCGTGGGGTCGCCTCCGGTTTCCAGGGTTGCCGGCCAGCGGCCGGCACTACCAGGTTCGTGGGGTTGCCGGCCAGCGGCCGGCCCCAGCCGGACCTATTTGCTGCTGACGTACTTCTCGCGGCGGATCTGCGGGTTGCCCAGGCCGGCGGCCTTCAGCAGCTCGGCGCAGGCATCGACCATGTCCGGGTTGCCGCACAGGTAGGCGATGTCGGTGGCCGGGTCCGGCGTGAAACCGGCCAGCGCCTGCTGCACGTAGCCGTGCTGTACGTCCGGGTGCGGATCGGCCGGCAGTTCGCGCGACAGGCACGGAACATAGCGGAAGTTCGCGTGCTTTTCGGCGAAGCTGTAGAAATCTTCGCTGTACAGCAGCTCGCCCGGGCTGCGCGCGCCCTGCAGCAGCACGATCTGCACACCGCGTTCGGCCATGGCCTTTTCCAGCAGCGGCAGCATCGAGCGGTACGGGGTAACGCCGGTACCGGTGGCGATCAGCAGGTAACGGGCGTTGTGGTCACCGGGATTCAGGCAGAACCGGCCATAGGGGCCGGACGCACTGATCTGGCTGCCCTGCTCCAGTGCCTCGAACAGGGCCGTGGCAGCACCACCGGGCACGAAACTGACCGCGATATCCACCGCCTCGCCCGGGCCCAGCGCATGGTCGTGGATGGTCGCCAGCGAGTAGCTGCGCTTGGTTTCGGTGCCGTCGGCGTAGCTGAAATGGACCTGGATGAACTGGCCGGGCTGGAAATCCAGCGGCTGCCCATCGTCACGCACGAACTGGTAGTGGCCGACGGTCGGGGCCAGCATGCGGCAGCCGACCAGCTTGAGGGGGAATTGAACAGGCACGACTTTTCGGGACAGTGTGTAGCCGGGGCAAGCCCTCGGGGTCTTCTATAATAGCCCCTCCCCGCCCCTCTCCAGCGCCAGCCCATGGGCGCGAAGGCTTCGAGCTTGGCATCCCAGAACGATACGGCGCCCGCCCTGCGCGTGCGCGACCTGCGCAAGACCTACGACAACGGCACCCAGGCCCTGAAGGGGGTTTCCCTGGAAGTGGCCCCGGGCGACTTCTTCGCCCTGCTCGGCCCCAATGGCGCCGGCAAGTCGACCCTGATCGGCATCATCAGCTCCCTGGTCAACCTCAGCGAGGGCCAGGTGGAAGTGTTCGGCAGCGACCTGGTGCGCAACCGCAGCGCGACCATGCGCCTGATCGGGCTGGTGCCTCAGGAAATCAACTTCAACCTGTTCGAGAAGCCCTTCGACATCCTGGTGAACTATGCCGGCTTCTATGGCGTGCCGCGCGAGGAAGCCGAGCAGCGCGCCGAAGAGGAACTGAAGCGCGCGCACCTGTGGGAAAAGGCACAGGTGATGAGCCGCACGCTGTCCGGCGGCATGAAGCGCCGGCTGATGATCGCCCGCGCGATGATGACCCGCCCGCGCCTGCTGATCCTGGACGAACCGACCGCCGGCGTGGACATCGAGATCCGCCGCGACATGTGGCGCGTGCTGAAGGAGATCAACGGTGCCGGCACCACGATCATCCTCACCACGCACTACCTGGAAGAGGCCGAATACCTGTGCCGCCACCTGGCGATCATCAACCATGGCCAGATCGTCGAACAGGGGCCGATGCGCACCCTGCTGGCCAAGCTGGACGTGGAAGGCTTCCTGCTGGACATCGACGGTGACCTGCCGGCGCAGCTGCCGGTGATCGAGGGCGCGACGCTGACCGCCCCGGACCCGCACACGCTGGACATCGACATGCCACGCGCGATGGACCTCAACCGCGTGTTTGCGACGCTCAACGCGTCCGGTATCCGCGTGCGTTCGATGCGTACCAAGAGCAACCGCCTGGAGGAACTGTTCGTGCGCCTCACCGGCAACATGGAGAAGCCCGCATGAGCACCACCGAGCTGACCGACGGCCAGCGCAACCGCATCGCGCTGATGACCATCGTGCGCCGCGAAGTCGCCCGCATCATGCGCATCTGGGGCCAGACCCTGGTGCCGCCGGCGATCACCATGACCCTGTACTTCCTCATCTTCGGCAACCTGATCGGGTCGCGCGTGGGTGACATGGGCGGCTACACCTACATGCAGTTCATCGTGCCGGGCCTGGTGATGATGAGCGTGATCCAGAACAGCTACGGCAACATCAGCTCCTCGTTTTTCGGCGCCAAATTCGGCCGCCACGTCGAAGAGCTGCTGGTCAGCCCGATGCCGAACTGGGTGATCCTGTGGGGCTATGTGGCTGGCGCGGTGCTGCGCGGCCTGATGGTGGGCGTGATCGTGCTGATCATCGCGATGTTCTTCACCCCGGTGCGCATCCCGCACCCGCTGGTGATGCTGACCACGGTGATCCTGGGCGCGACGATCTTCTCGCTGGCCGGCTTCATCAACGCGGTGTACGCCAAGAAGTTCGATGACGTGGCGATCGTGCCGACCTTCATCCTGACCCCGCTGACCTACCTGGGTGGCGTGTTCTATTCGGTGAAGCTGCTGCCGGGCTGGGCCGAAGCGGCCACGCACGCCAACCCGATCTTCTACATGGTCAACGCCTTCCGCTATGGCCTGCTGGGCAGCAGCGATGTACCGCTGCCGGTGGCCTACGGCCTGATGATCGGTTTCGTGGTGGTGCTGACGGCGTTGGCGCTGTGGCTGCTGCGTCGCGGCGTGGGCATGCGCAGCTGAGTTTTGCCTGCAGGGTCTGCGGCCCTGCACCCGCTGAATCAACGTCAACGTCAACTTCAACGGCAAAAGCTGACTAGCCGGGGGATGGCGGGGTGGGTCCGGTTGCGGGGGACGCCGTAAACCCATCCTGGGGGCTTGGCCGCGGCATCCATGCCGCGGACACCCCCGCAACCGGACCCACCCCGCCTTCGACAGATTGCCGCTGCTGTTGGTGGGTGTCGACCTTGGTCGACACGATGGATCCACGCCATGCGTGGATGAAGCGTTCCAAGCCGATGCTCGGCTCTTTTCGTTCGGGATTGCGGCTAGGCTGTGGCGATGAAGATCACTTCCATTCCATTGGACAAGGCCGTGTCAGACGGCCCCATCGATGCCTTCAGCCATGCGTTGCTGGGCGATTCACCCACGCTGGATGAGGTGCTGGAATACCTGGCCTCGCGGCACGCGGCTGATCCCCGGTATCGCTACCTGTGCACGCTCGATGATGTCGGCCAATGCCGCTACACCAGCATGCATGCGTCCGACGACGCGCGCATCGCGCTGTACGAGGACGAAGATCCGGAAACCCCCGAAGGTGCATTGGCGGCACGCGAGCGGTTGCTGGCGCATGTGGTCGCGCAGCTCGAGCATTCCTCTCATCGGCTGGAATGGAGCGCGCTGGCGGGCACGCTGATGTGCAGCAACGAGGACGTCGAGGCGCTGGTCGCCGCCAATGCAACGCCGGACCTGATCGTCGACGAGGTGGTCTGCGTGCAGCAGGTACCGGTGGACCGCAATGACCTGCTGATTGCCGCCCTGCCCAACGGTTACTTCAGCGCGGACTGGGACATATTCCAGAACCATGCCCTGATCCGGCACCTGCAGGAACACCATGACTACCGCCTGTTCGGACTCGGCGCATCGTGGCTCGGCTTCCAGCGCGACAGCGCGCCGTCGCCTGCACAGGCAAATGCGTTGGTCGCGGACCTGCAGCGCGTCTACGCGGCCGGAACGCATGACACGTGGTCAAAACTGGCTGCAACCCTGGCCACCCGCACCACACTGCTGTTGGGCTACACCGAAGACTTCAGCGAACAACTGCCCTGAGCACCGCTCTACACGAGCGAGCGCAGCGAGCGACCCGCCTCCGCTCCTGATCTGTTTTCCGTGGTGGCCGCACCCGGAAACTGTCAGGGGTCGTGTGCGATGGGCTCGCGGGGGTATCCGCGCCATGGATGGCGCGGCTAAGCCCCCAAGGATGGGTTCACGGCGTCCCCCGCGAACCCATCGCACACGACCCAGCTCATGAAACCAACTGCGCGAACCACCACGAGGGGCTCCGCCGTTGGCCGCAATCTCCGGCACAATCGCAGATCTGATTCCCCCAGAAAGCGGTGAACGTGCAATGCGCATCCTGATCCTCGGCGCCGGCGGTACCGGCGGTTACTTCGGTGGTCGCCTGGCCCAGGCCGGCGTGGACGTAACCTTCCTCGTACGCCCCGCGCGCGCCGCACAGCTGGACCGCGATGGCCTGGTCATCCGCAGCCCGCTCGGCGATGCCAGCTTCCCGGTGCAGCACGTCACCGCCGATGCGCTGCCCGCATTGGCCGCGCAGAAGCCGTTCGATCTGGTCATCCTCAGCTGCAAGGCCTACGACCTCGACAGCTCGATCGACGCCATTGCTCCAGCCGTGGGCGCGAACACTGCCGTACTGCCCATCCTCAATGGCCTGCATCACTACAATGCGCTGGACCTGCGCTTCGGCCGCGAGGCGGTGCTCGGCGGCCTGTGCTTCATCAGCGCCACCAAGGCACCTGATGGCGCCGTGCTGCATCTGGGCAAGCCGGCCAAGCTCACCTTCGGCGAACGCGATGGCGGCGCGGCGTCCGCACGCGTGCGTGCCTTCGCCGCTGTCTGCGCACAGGCCAACCTCGACCACCTGGCCAGCGAACGCATCGGCCAGGAGCAGTGGATCAAGTACACCTTCCTGACCGCCTTGGCCGCGGCCACCTGCCTGCTGCGCGCGGATATCGGCACCATCGTTGCCACCGATGATGGCGAGGCGATCGTGCGCGGCCTGTACGACGAATGCTTGGCCGTGGCCGAAGCCGCCGGTGAACCGATTCCCGAGGCCGCGCAGGACACCGCGCGCGGCACCCTGACCCAGGCCGGCTCGGCACTGAAGGCATCGATGCTGCGTGACCTGGAAGCGGGCCAGCAGGTGGAGGCCGAGCAGATCGTCGGCGACATGCTGGCGCGTGCGCGCAAGGCCGACCAGGAAGCGCTGCTGCTGCAGGTGGCCTACAGCAGCCTGCAGGCCTACCAGGCATTGCGCGGCGCGTGAGCCTCAGCCCGCAGGCGAGCGCGCTGCCGGGACGGGTGCTGATCCTCGGCCTGGGCTGGAGCGGACGCGTGCTGGCCGCGCAGCTGCAGGCGCGCGGCGTGCAGGTTGCCGGGACAGTACGTGATCCGGCAGCGTCGCCCGACGATGGCCTGCGTCGGTACCCGTTGCAGACCGGTACCCCGCCTGCGCCCGGCCTGCTCGAGGAGATCGCGCACGCCGAGGCCGTACTGTGCAGCGTACCGCCCGATGCCGAGGGTGACCCGGCGCTGCGCATGCTGCTGCCGGCGCTTCACGCCAGCCCGGCCTTGCGCTGGGTCGGCTATCTGTCATCGACCTCGGTGTATGCCGACCGTGCCGGCGGCTGGATCGACGAATCCAGCCTGGCGGACGCCACTGAAGCCGTCGGCGTGCAGCGCCGGCTCGCGGAAGCCCAGTGGCGTGCGCTGGCCGAACAACGGGGCATTGCCTCTGCGGTACTGCGCCTGCCCGGCCTTTACGGCCCGGGTCGCAATGCGCTGCTGCAGCTGGCGCAGGGGCGTGCACGCCACGTGGTGCGCCCTGGCCTGGTGTTCAACCGCCTGCACGTGCAGGATCTGGCCGCGGTGATCATCGCGGCGATGCAGCGACCGGTAGCGCAGGGCATGTACCTGCCCAGCGATGACGAGCCGGCACCGCCGCAGGACGTGCTGGCCTTCGCCGCGCAGCTGGGGGGATTCGCGATGCCACCCGCCGTGGCTTGGGATGACCCGGCGCTGAGCCCGGCCCTGCGGCGCTTCTACGAAAGCAGCAAGCGCATCAACAGTCGCGGCACGCGTGCCGCGCTGGGGTGGCAGCCGCGATTCCCCAGCTACCGTGAGGGCCTGCGCGACCTGCTCCGGTAGTGCCGGCCGTTGGCCGGCAATCAAGATGTGCTGCCGGCCAGCGGCCGGCACTACCATCAACCCGCGTCGGGCAGGCGGAAGAACGCACGCGTGGCGGCAGTGGCATTGGCCGCCGTCACTGCAACGTCCTCGCCACGGTCACGTGCCAGTTCTTCCACGATGTGCGAGAGGAACATCGGTTCATTGCGGCGGTCTTTCGGCATCGGCTTCAGCGTGCGCGGCAGCAGGTACGGCGCGTCGGTCTCGATCATCAGGCGGTTGGCCGGGATGTTCTTCACCAGCGCGCGCAGGTGCGCACCACGGCGCTCGTCACACAGCCAGCCAGTGATGCCGATGTACCAGTCCTGGTCCAGGTAGTCGAACAGCTCATCGCGTTCGCCGGTGAAGCAATGCACCACCGCCGGGCCGATGCGGCCTTCGAAGTTCTTCATCTGCGCCATGAAATCGGCGTGCGCGTCGCGCTGGTGCAGGAACAGGGGCTTGCCGTTGTCTGCCGCCAGCTGCAGCTGGCGCTCGAACGCACGGTGCTGGGCCGGGCGCGGCGAGAAATCACGGAAGTAGTCCAGTCCGCACTCGCCTACCGCCACCACTTCGGGGTGGGCATGCAGCGCGCGCATCTCGGCATCACATTCCTCGGTGTATTCCACCGCATGATGCGGGTGCACGCCGGCGGTGGCATACAGAAAGCCCGGGTGCTGCTGCGCCAGCTGCACGGCCAGCGGCGAGTGCTCGCGGCTGGCACCGGTGATGACCATCTGCACCACGCCGGCCTGCCGTGCGCGGTCCAGCACGGCATCGCGGTCGCGGTCGAAGGAGTCGTGGGTCAGGTTGGCGCCGATATCGATCAGGTGCATGGTCATCGCGGGGGAAAAGTGCCCGCGCATTGTACCTGCGCCCGCCATGGCCCCTTATCCTTTGCACATGAACACCCCGCTCTTCCCGATTTCCCCGCTGCTGCCGCAGATCCAGCAGCAGCTGGCCGCACAGCCCCGGCTGGTGCTGGAGGCCCCACCTGGCGCCGGCAAGACCACCCAGGTGCCGCTGGCCCTGCTCGACGCACCGTGGCTGCAGGGCCGGAAGATCATCCTGCTGGAGCCGCGCCGGGTCGCTGCACGCAGCGCCGCGCTGTTCATGGCGCGACAGCTCGGCGAGGACGTCGGCGGCACGGTCGGCTACCGCATCCGCTTCGAGAACAGGATCTCGGCACGCACGCGCATCGAAGTCGTCACCGAAGGCATCCTGACCCGCATGCTGCAGGACGACCCGATGCTGGAAGAGGTCGGTGCGATCCTGTTCGACGAATTCCACGAGCGCCATCTCAGCGGTGACCTCGGCCTGGCGCTGGCGCTGGACGTGCAGGCGCAGCTGCGCGATGACCTGCGTCTGGTAGTGATGTCGGCCACGCTGGATGGCGAGCGCCTGGCACGCTTCCTCGATGCGCCGCGGCTGAGCAGCGAGGGCCGCAGCTACCCGGTGGCGATCAGCCATTTCCCGGCGCGCCGCGATGAGACGCTGGAACTGCAGGTGCGCCGCGCGGTGCAGCAGGCCTTGGCCGATCACCCCGGTGACCTGCTGGTGTTCCTGCCCGGCCAGCGCGAGATCGCGCGCGTCCAGGCCGGCCTGCAGGAGTCACTCGATGGCAACGTCGAGGTGCTGGCGCTGCATGGCGAGCTGCCGGTGGAACAACAGGCGCGCGTGCTGCAGATGGCCAGCGATGGCCGCCGTCGCGTGGTGCTGGCGACCAACGTGGCCGAGTCGTCGGTGACCCTGCCTGGCGTGCGCGTGGTGATCGACAGCGGCCAGGCGCGCGAACCGCGTTATGACCCCAACAGCGGCTTTACCCGGCTGGACGTGGTGGCCATCGCCCAGGCGTCGGCCGACCAGCGCGCGGGCCGTGCCGGTCGCGTGGCCGAAGGCGTGGCCTGGCGGCTGTGGCCGCAGTCGCAGCGACTGGAACCGCAGCGCCGTGCCGAGATCGACCAGGTGGAACTGGCCGGACTGGCGCTGGAACTGGCCGCGTGGGGCAGCAGCGACCTGCGCTTCCTCGACCCGCCACCGGCCGGCCCGATGGGTGCGGCGCGCGAACTGCTGCAACGCCTGGGTGCACTGTCGGACTCGGGCGCGATCACCGCACTCGGGCGCCGTGTACTGGCGCTGGGTACGCACCCGCGGATGGCGGCGATGCTGCTGGCAGCGCCCGATGCCCGCGCGCAGGCGCTGGCCACCGATCTGGCCGCCCTGCTGGAAGCGCGCGACCCGCTGCGCCAGGGCGGTGACGCGCTGGCGAGCCGCTGGCGCGCACTGGCCGCGTTCCGCACTGGCCGCGCCCCGGGCGATGCCAACCGCAGCGGGCTGGCCGCCATTGATGCCGCCGCCAGGCAGTGGCGTCGCCGCCTGCGCTGCGAGGCTACGCCGCCGGCCAGCATCGAGGCGCACGAACTGGGCGATCTGCTTGCACACGCCTTTCCCGACCGGATCGGTTTCCAGCATCCCGGCGATCCGCTGCGCTACCTCCTGGCCAATGGCCGCAGCGCGCGCCTGCACGAGCTGAGCGACCTGCGCGGCGAGCCGTGGCTGGTGGCCAGCGAACTGCGCTTCGAAGCGCGCGATGCGTTGTTGCTGCGTGCCGCACCGGTAGATGAAAGTGCTCTGCGCCATGCGTGGCCGGAGCGCTTCGTCACCGAAGACGTGGTCCGCTGGGACAGCGAACGCCGCGCCCTGGTTGCGCTGCGCGAGACCCGTTTCGACCGCATAGTGCTGGACAGCCGCTCGGCCGGCCGGGTCGATCCGCAGCACGCCGCGCAGGCACTGACCGACGCGGTGACCGAACTCGGGTTGCAGGCCCTGCCGTGGACCGAGAGCCTGCACCAGTGGCAGGCGCGGGTGGAATCGCTTCGACGCTGGATGCCGGAGC
This sequence comes from Stenotrophomonas thermophila, assembly GCF_001499715.1. Lineage (NCBI taxonomy): Bacteria > Pseudomonadati > Pseudomonadota > Gammaproteobacteria > Lysobacterales > Lysobacteraceae > Stenotrophomonas > Stenotrophomonas thermophila. The sequence continues at coordinate 386,334 of NZ_CVIW01000001.1, forward strand.
TCGGCCTGCCCGACTGCAGCGACGACGCCCTGCTGGCCAACCGCGCGCAGTGGTTGCAGCCAGCGTTCGCCGGCAAGAGCCGTCTGGATGCGCTGGATGAAGCCAGCTTCGGCGAAGCGTTGAAGTCGCCCCTGGAGTGGTTACAACGGCAGCTGGTCGAGCGTCATGCACCGACCCGCATCACCGTGCCCTCCGGGTTGGAGCGGCCGATCACCTACGCACTGGACAGCGAGAGCGGCGAACCGCTGCCGCCGGTGCTGGCGGTGAAGCTGCAGGAACTGTTCGGCCTGGCCGACACGCCGCGCATCGCCGATGGCCGCGTGCCGCTGACCCTGCACCTGCTCTCCCCCGGCGGCCGCCCGCTGCAGGTCACCCAGGACCTGCGCAACTTCTGGGAAAGCACCTACTCCGAGGTGAAAAAGGAAATGAAGGGCCGTTACCCGCGTCATCCGTGGCCGGATGACCCGTGGACGGCCACGGCCACGCATCGGGCCAAGCCGCGCGGGACGTAGCCGGACCCTGCCTGATCCTGAATGGCTGCGGTAAAGTCACACCGCGTGCCACCTCGACTGACATACCGTTTACGGGCAACACGCGACACTGGACTTCGACCCGAGGCAAAGGACCCCCGCATGAGCAAGCTGACCGTAATCACCGACCGCGCTCTGGAGCGCGCCCTGGACCTGGCCCACAGCGCCGGCGACGGCCTGAAGAGTGCCGGTGGCAGCCTGCGCCACCTTGGGCCGCAGGCCAGTGACTGGATCAAGACCGGCGCGGCGCTGGGCGCCGTCAAGACCGGTGGCAAGGTGGCCACCAAGTTCGCCCGGCGCAACCCGGCGGTGACCATTGCCGCCGCTGCGGTGGGTGTCGGCCTGCTCGGCTATGCGCTGTACCGCAAGCAGCAGAAGAAGAAGGCCGCCAACGGCCACGTGGTGAATGGCCAGGCGCAGCGCATCAATGCGCGTGACCGCCGCAACGACACCGTGGTGGACGAGCACAGCGATATCGGCAGCGACGCCTGAGTCTGCCGGGGTCGGCTTCCTTCCGCAGGAACTGAGCCCATCAGCCCTTCCTGTTTCAGCCGATCTGCCGCCACTGCCCCGGCTGCAGGTCGTCCAGGCGGTAGGGTCCCATCGACACGCGGACCAGCCGCAGCGTCGGCAGGTTCACCGCCGCGGTCATCCGCCGCACCTGGCGGTTGCGACCCTCGCGGATCGTGATCGCCAGCCAACTGTCGGGCACGGTCTTGCGGAAGCGCACCGGCGGATCGCGTGTCCACAGCGACGGCGCCGGATCGAGGCGCTCGATCTTCGCCGGCAAGGTCGGTCCGTCATTCAGCTCCACCCCATCGCGCAGCCGTTGCAGCTGCTCATCGCTGGGCGTGCCTTCGACCTGCACCCAGTAGGTCTTGTCGGCCTTGTGCCTGGGGTCGGTCAGCTTGTGCGCCAGCGTACCGTTATCCGTCAGCAGCAGCAGGCCTTCGCTGTCATGGTCCAGGCGACCGGCGGCATACACACGCGGCGGCAGGCCGAACCCGGCCAGCGTCGGCCGCGGCGGTACGCTGCGGTCGGTGAACTGGCAGAGCACGTTGAAGGGCTTGTTGAAGGCGATCAGCATTGCGGGCACGGCGGGCGGCAGATGGCGCATTGTCCCACGCCGCGCTGCTCGCTCGCCGGGCACCGCTTTGGCCGAGGCTGCGGCGGGATCAGCCGAAGACCTTCCACTCCAGCAGGAACGAACCCAGCACCAGTGCGATGCCGCACGCCGCGATGACATTGGCCCGGCGCCGCAGGCGGACCGGTGGCGGATTCATGGCACGCGCACGTTCCTCCAGCAGCGCACCGGCGAACAGCACGGCAAACCCCACCGTCGCCACCAGGTCGTAGGCATGGCCACCGTAGAACACGAAATCAATCAGCCGCGCCAGCACCAGCACGGCCACGGCGATGTAGAACACTTTCTTCAACAGTCCACTCCATGGATGGTAGCGCCGGGCCATGCCCGGCGGATACACGTTACGTCCATTGTGACGCCGCAGCGCTCACCGGGCGCGGCCCGGCGCCACCCGCTACGGCTTGATGAAGCGCAGGGTCATGCGGTCGCTTTCGCCAATCGCCTGGTACTTCGCATCATCGGCCTTGTCGTGCTGGTTGGTCGGCGGCAGCGTCCACACGCCGTTCGGGTGGTCCTTGGTGTCACGCGGGTTGGCGTTGACCTCGCTGCGCGCGTCCAGTTTGAAGCCGGCGGCTTCGGCCATTGCGATCACCTGCTGCTGGCCGACATAGCCGGTGTCATCGTCATCGGCCACGTCGGCCTTGGCGCGATGCTCGACCACGCCCAGCACGCCGCCCGGCTTGAGCACGTTGAAGAAGCCCTGGAACATGCCCTGCGCCTGGCCGGCCTTGCGCCAGTTGTGCACGTTGCGGAAGGTCAGCACCACATCGGCTGAATTGGCCGGGCCGAACACCGGCTTGGCCGGATCGTAGGCGACCACGGCAGTCTTGCCGAACTGTGCCGGCGCACCGGCGTACTTCTTCTCCAGGCTGTCGCGGCTGCGCTGCTGGTAGTCACGGCCGCGGCCTTCGGGCACCGCCATCGGGTCGACCACGGCGGCAACGTAGTGGCCCTTGTCATGCAGCAGCGGCGCCAGGATCTCCGAGTACCAGCCGTTGCCGGGGGTGATCTCGATGACGGTCTTTTCCGGAGCCACCCTGAAGAACGACAGCGTCTGCGCCGGATGACGGAAGCCATCGCGCTTGACGTTGTTGGCATCGCGGGTGGGCGCCTTCACCGCCGCGTCGATGGCCGGCGAGACCTCGATCTTCGCCGGCGCGACCGTGGCCGGTGCGGCGAACGCGGGAACAGCAGCAAGCAGGGCCGAAGCAAGCAGCAGTCGGCAACCACGCAGGGACGAAGCGGGCATCATCGGGACGACTCCAGCGGAAGATGCGGCGAGACTAGCAGCCCATGCGACGCAGGTGTTCACAAAACGTTAGCCGCGTGCGCATCGCGGAACACTGTTTTGTGGCCACCGCCGCGACGCGCTAACACAACGCGCTCTATGCTGGACCACTTCCCCAAGGAGACCGTGCTGATGACGGCAACCCGCCAACTGGGCCGCTCCGGCCTGCATGTACGTCCGCTCGCCTTCGGTGGCAACGTGTTCGGCTGGAGCACCGACGAGAAGGCCAGCTTCGCCCTGCTCGATGCCTTCGTCGACGCCGGCTTCAACCTGGTCGACACCGCCGACGTCTACTCGGCGTGGGTACCGGGCAACCGGGGCGGCGAGTCCGAGACGCTGATCGGCAAGTGGTTTGCCCGCAGCGGCAAGCGCGACAAGGTGGTGCTGGCGACCAAGGTAGCCAAGTGGGCCGAACGCCCCGGCCTGGCCCCGGACAACATCAATGCGGCCGTCGAGGACTCGCTGCGCCGCCTGCAGACCGACGTGATCGATCTGTACCAGGCCCACGAGGATGACGAGTCGACGCCGCTGGAAGCGACCCTGGCCGCGTTCGGCCGGCTGATCGAAGCCGGCAAGGTGCGCGCCATCGGTGCGTCCAACTACAGCGCCACGCGCCTGGCCGATGCGCTGAAGGTATCCACCGACTACAGGTTGCCGCGCTATGAAACCCTGCAGCCGGAATACAACCTGTACGACCGTGCCGGCTACGAGAAGGAACTGGAACCGCTGGTGCAGCGCGAACAGATCGGCGTGATCGGCTACTACGCGCTGGCCAGTGGCTTCCTCAGCGGCAAGTACCGCACGCCGGCCGATGCAGCCAAGAGCCCGGCGCGTGGCGAGACCGTGGTGAAGCGCTATCTGAACCCGCGCGGCCTGCGCATCCTGCAGGCACTGGATGACGTGGCCAGCAAGCACAGCGCCAGCGCTGCACAGATCGCGCTGGCATGGCAGATCGCGCGACCGTCGATCACCGCGCCGATCGTCAGCGCCACCAGTGTCGAGCAGCTGCACGATCTGCTGGCGGCGGCCAACCTGTCGCTGAGCGTGCAGGACATCGCGCAGCTGGATGCCGCCAGCGCGGAAGCTTGAGACCGGGTAGTGCCGGCCGCCGGCCGGGATTGCACGGATGCCCTGGAAAATAATTGAACAAAATGGTTGCGCGCGACTAAATCGTGGTTTATCGTGCGCACCTCGTTTCAACAACCACTGGAAACTTCCCTTGAACGCGCATTCCGTCGCCACCGCCACATTGCTGCCATGCCTGCGCATGGACCGGCTGGCGCGCGCGTTCGGCAAGGAAGACCAGCTGACAACGGCCTGATACCCGCCCTGCGGAGATCGGCGACCCCGATCTCCGAGGCCTGACGACGCCCTCGGAACGCAATTCCCGGGGGCGTTTTCGTATGCGTCGGCACAAGGACCCGCGATGCCAGAACTGCACCCCGCGCGGCGGCCCGCCGCTCACTGATCCAGGCATTTCCACCCCGCGCGAAGGATTTACTTCGCGCAACCGGCAGCGCCTGGACATTATCTGCATCGCTCCCAAACATTATCGCTCGCCGATAATGTCGGTGGCCTGCACCCTCGATTCTCCAACGGTCCCGTTTCAACCACGGGCTGGTGCGCGCGGCGTTGCCGTGGCGTATGCCGGAGGTCGCGGACACGCCATCGCCTGGATCGCCTGCTGGAAGCAGGCGCCGGTTCGCCGGTACGCGGTTCGATTCCGCGCGGTCCCCAACTGGATAGCTCAGCTTGGTTAGAGCAACGGATCCTGATTCCGTCTGTCGTGGGTTCGACTCCCACTCCAACCACATGACCTGTCACGTCATGACCTGAAGCAACACCCGGGGCGCAAGCCCCAGCGGCCATCGTCGCCATCCACCGTCTTCGCCCTCGGGCGGGAACGTGGAAGGCAACGGACCACACGCCGGGCCCCGGCCCGCCGCCACTGCCAGCCTCGTTCCGCACCGGCGCTGCCTGCCGGGGACGACGACGGCAGCACTGCCGGCGCACCGAAGGCTCCGCGCGCGGACCGTCCACCGATGGCCGCCCTCTTCCGCTGCCTGCACCTGGTGTGCAGGCGGCTCGCCACGACCTGATCGACCCGGGTCATGGCGATTCATTCGCAACGGGTCGAATCACCAGAGCCATACAAGGAGAGACTCCCATGTTCTGGACCATCAAGGTCGTGATCGGCGACGGCGAGCGCGGCCTGGTGTATCGCAACCGTCGCTTCCAGCAGATCCTGCTGCCGGGCGTGCACCGCCTGTCGCGGTTCGGCGGCCGCCCGCAGGTGGACGTCCACACCGCATCGAAGGGTGCGGCCTACACCGGCAGCGACCAGGACAGCCTGATCGACGCGCTGGGCGCGCAGCTGGGCACGCACTTCGTGCTGGCCAATGTCGGCGCCAGCGAGGTCGGCCTGTTGCTGCGCAACGGCCGCATCGATGAAGTCCTGCCGCCGGGCAGCCGCCGTCTGTACTGGCGCGGTTCGGTCGATACCCAGGTGCAGGTAATGGCGTTGGGTGACGAGCCGCGCATTCCGGCCGACGTGCAGCAGCGGCTGGGTCAATTGGGCGTGCTGCCGCGTGTGGCGGTGATCAGCACCGTGCCGAGCGAGTCGGTGGGCCTGCTGTTCATCGATGGCACGCTGCGGCAGACGCTGGACGCCGGCCTGCACGCGTTCTGGAACTTCAACGGCAACGTGTCGGTGGAGCGCGTGGAACTGCGTGCACGTTCGCTGGACGTGTCCGGCCAGGAACTGCTCAGCCGCGACAAGGTCACCCTGCGGGTGAACCTGGCCGCGACCGTGCAGGTGGTCGACCCGGTGCGTGCACACCGCACGCTGAGCAATGCCGATGAGTTCATCTATCGGCAGCTGCAGTTCGGCCTGCGCCAGGCGATTGCCGTGCGCAGCCTGGATGAGCTGCTGGGTGACAAGGCGGCGCTGGACGGCGAGATTGCCGCCCATGTGCAGGCCGCGATCGCGGGCCACGGCGTACGGCTGCTTGGCGTGGGCATCAAGGACGTGATCCTGCCGGGCGAGATGAAGGAGATCCTCAACGGCGTGGTGCTGGCCGAGAAGCAGGCCCAGGCCAGCGTGATCCGTCGCCGCGAGGAGGCCAACGCCACGCGATCACAGCTCAACACCGCAAAGCTGATCGAGGACAACCCGGTGCTGATGCGCTTGAAGGAGCTGGAGGCACTGGAGAAGGTCACCGAGAAGATCGACACGCTCACCGTGTTCGGCGGCCTGGATGGCGTGCTGAAGCAGCTGGTGACGATCAGGTAGGGGGTAGCGGCGGCGCAGGGACGCGCCGCCGGCCCATCAAGGACATACACGAAGACATGGACACTCAACACAACTATCAATGGCTGCACGTCGAGGGCACCACGCCGATCAAGGGCTGGGTCAACGGTGTGCCGCTGGAAGCGCAGGCGCATGAGCAGCTGCGCAACATCGCCGCGATCCCGTTCGTCGGGCCGTGGGTGGCCGTGATGCCGGACGTGCACCTGGGCAAGGGCGCGACCGTCGGCTCGGTGATCCCGACCCGCGGTGCGATCATCCCGGCCGCGGTCGGCGTTGACATCGGCTGCGGCATGGCGGCGGTGCGCACCACGCTGCGCGCCAACGACCTGCCCGACGACCTGCGGCAGCTGCGCAACAGCATCGAGCGCAGCATTCCGGTCGGCAACGGGCGCGGCGGCGAGCATCACCGCATGCCCGACAGCATCCACACGCGGCTGGTGCAGTCCGGGCTGGCCGACGGCCTGGAGAAGATCAAGGACAAGCACCGCAGGATCCGCACCGATAAGCTGGACCGCCAGCTGGGTACGCTGGGCGGCGGCAACCACTTCATCGAACTGTGCCTGGACGAGACGGATACGGTGTGGGTGATGCTGCACAGCGGCTCGCGCGGCACCGGCAACCTGATCGGTACCTACTTCATCGAGAAGGCGCGCGAGGAACTGGCCCGGCGCGTGCTGGGCTTCCACCTGCCGGACAAGGACCTGGCGTTCTTCATGGAAGGCGAGCCGCTGTTCGATGACTACGTCGAAGCCGTGTCGTGGGCGCAGGACTACGCCCGGCAGAACCGCGAGGCGATGATGTCGCGCGTGCTGGCCGAGATGCGCCACCGGCTGCCGAAGTTCCAGCTGGCGGCAATGGCGGTGAACTGCCACCACAACTATGTACAGAAGGAAACGCACCACGGGCAGGAGCTGCTGGTGACCCGGAAGGGGGCCGTCAGCGCTCGCGAGGGGGAGCTGGGCATCATTCCCGGCAGCATGGGCACGCGCAGCTACATCGTGCGTGGCAAAGGCAACGCGGACAGCTTCCACAGCTGCAGCCACGGTGCCGGCCGGGTGATGAGCCGTGGCGCCGCGCGCCAGCAGATCACGCTGGCCCAGCATCGCGAGGCCACCGCGCACGTGGAATGCCGCAAGGACAGCGGCGTGCTGGACGAGTCACCGGCCGCGTACAAGTCGATCGACGATGTGATGGCCGCGCAGCTGGACCTGGTCGACGTGGTGCACACCCTGCGCCAGGTGTTGTGCGTGAAGGGGTAACGGAGCGGTGCCGGCCAAGGCCGGCACCCACCGCACCCGATTGCAGTAGATCCACGCCATGCGTGGATGGAACAGCGCCGACCAAGGTCGGCCTCTACCTGTGCAACGTTCAGCGCGCGATGCTGTCTTCGGCCACCAGCGCGTGGTGCACGCCGATGCCCGCGCGCACGCCTTCGGCCATGGCCAGGGTGATGTTGCCGACCGTCGTCGCATCGCCTGCGGCATACACGTTCGGCACCGAGGTCTGCTTCATCGCATCGACCTCGATCAGCACGCCCAGCGGGCTCTCGACCAACGTGCAGCCCAGCTGCTGCACCAATGGCGTGGCCATCGCCTGGGTGGCCGGCACGAACAACGCACGCTGGGCGATTCGGCGGCCGTCGGCCAGCTCCACTTCCAGCCAGGTCGGCTGGTCGCCCTGCACGCCCAGCACGGGTGACGTCTCGATCTGCACGCCGCGCTGCTGCATGGCGGCGCGTTCCTCATCCGTGATGTCCAGTCCCATGCTGAAGAACGTGACATTGCCCCAGTCGGCGAACAGCGGCGCCTTGCTGGCGGACATCGGATGACCGCCAAGCAGGCCAATGGCACCACCACCCACTTCATAGCCATGGCAGTACGGGCAATGCAGCACGGTGCTGCCCCAGCGCTCGGCCAGGCCCGGCAACGCCGGCAACTGGTCGGCAATACCGCTGGCCAGCAGCAGCTTGCGCGCGGCCAGGACCTGGCCATCGGCGGTACGCACTTCCACGCCTTCGGCGCGGGCGGTGGCCTGCACGGCTTCGGCATGCACCCAACGCACTGTGGGGTAGTCCAGCAGCTGCTGTCGCGCGGTCTTCAGCAGCTCGGCGCCGCTGATGCCATCCAGCCCCAGCACGCCGTGCGAATGGCCGGCGAAACGGTTGCGCGGTGAACCGGCATCGATGACGGTGACCGGGCGACGGGCGCGGGCGAGGATCAGGCCGGCGGCAATGCCGGCATAGCTGCCGCCGACGATGAGCACATCAGGATTCATGGTGACCTTCCAGGGAACGGTGATGGGCGAGATGGCGGGCGAAGTCGGCGCCAAGCTGGTCCAGCGTGGTCGCCTGCAGCCGCGCTTCGAGCAGGCGCTGCGCTTCGCGCGCCCCATCGAGCAAGGCGCTGTTGACCAGCCGCTGGATCGGGCAGCCACCGCCGGAGTCGCGTGCGCTGACCTGGACCAGCGGTGGTGCGCCCACCGCCAGGTAGATGTCATGCAGGGTGATCGCCGCGGCGTCGCGTGCCAGCAGGCTGCCGCCGCCGTGGCCGCGGGTGCTGCGCACCAGGCCGGCCTTGTGCAGCTGTGCCAGCAGGCGACGGATCACCACCGGATGGGTCGGCAGGCAGGACGCCAGTTGCTCGGACGTACGCGGGGCGGCATGGCCGACCAGGTGCGCCATCACATGCAGGGCGTCGGACAGTGGATTTGCGGATTTCATGTAACAACGATAGTTACATTTAAATTCTCTGTCGAGGGTCTTCTTTCGTTCCATATGGACACATTTGTCCTATGAAACATCCCCTTCACATCACTAAACGAAACGGTAATGTGATGAGCGTCGCACTTCAGACGCGTGGGGACAGGTCGATACCGCATTGCCCCTTCCCGAGAGTCCCTTCCATGAAAGCGTCTGTCCGTGCTCCGCGCCTGCAGTCCAAGCTGCTCGGCGCGGTTTCCGTTGGTCTGGCCGTGGTCCTGCTCTGCGCATTGGCGGGCCTGGCCTCCGCCTGGTTGAAGCTGTCCACCGAGGTTCCACCCGAAGTCGCGCACAGCCGCGACGCCGAACGCCTGCAGCGCGAGTTCCGCGGCCAGGTGCAGGAATGGAAGAACGTGCTGTTGCGCGGCCACGACGACGCGCTGCGCCAGCGCCATCTGGACGCCTTTGACAGCGAGGGCCGCCTGGTCGAGCAGCTGGCCAGGGGCCTCGTAGCCAGCCCGGACATACGCACGCGCGAACTGGCACAGTCCTTCATGGGCCTGCACACGCAGCTGCAGAAGGACTACCACGCCGCCCTGCAGGCGTTTGCGGAAGCCGGCTACGATCCCGCCGCCGGCGACAATCTGGTGCGTGGCAAGGACCGCCCGGTGGCGACCGCACTGGATGCGCTGAGCACGCATGCCACGCAGGTGGCCGAAGCAACCGTAGCGGCGCGGTCGCAGCAGGCCCGGCAGACCCTGCTGCTGTGCGCGGCGCTGACCGTGCTGGCCGCCGTGTTGCTGCTGATGGGCCTGGCCTGGTGGCTGCGGCGCGCGGTGGTGCAGCCGGTGCTGGCGGTGGAAGCCGCTGCGCGTGCCGTGGCCGCCGGTGATCTGCAGCACGCGGTGCAGGTGCGCAGCCGCGACGAGATCGGTCGCCTCGCGCAGGCGATGCAGGCGGTGCAGTCCACGCTGCGCGGCGTACTGGACGCACAGGCGACGATGGCGCAGGCGCATGACGCCGGCACCATCAGCCATCGCATGGATGCCAGTGCGTTCCCGGGCGCGTTCGGCACCATGGTGGCCGACTGCAACACGCTGGTTGACGCGCACATCCAGGTGAAGATGCGCGCGATCTCGATCATGGGCCGCTATGCCGTCGGTGACCTCAGCCAGGACATGGAACGCCTGCCCGGCGAAAAGGCCGTGATCACCAACGCATTGGATACGGCCAAGGCCAATCTCGGCATGATCAACGGCGAGATCCGCCGCCTGGCCGAAGCCGCCGCCGCCGGTGACTTCAGCCAGCGCGGCGACAGCGCACGCTTCGAGCATGATTTCCGCGCAATGGTCGACGGCTTGAACCGATTGATGCAGACCACTGAACTGAACCTAGGCGAGGTCTCCAGCATGCTGCGCGCGATTGCCGATGGCCGCCTCGGCGCGCGCATGCACGGTGATTTCCAGGGCGTGTTCGCGCGTATCGCCGGCGACGCCAACACCACCGCTACGCAGCTGGCAACCATCGTCACCGACATCAAGCACGCCTCCGGCAACATCCACACGGCGGCGGCGGAGATCGCCGCCGGCAACAACGATCTGTCGCGCCGTACCGAACAGCAGGCCGCCAACCTGGAAGAGACGGCGGCATCGATGGAGGAACTGACCTCCACCGTGCGCCAGAACGCCGAGCATGCGCGCCAGGCCAACCAGCTGGCGATCGGCGCGCACACCGTTGCCTCTCACGGCGGCAGCGTGGTCGGCCAGGTGGTGACGACGATGGGCGCGATCGAAACCTCGTCGCGGCAGATCGCCGAGATCATCAGCGTGATCGACGGCATCGCCTTCCAGACCAACATCCTGGCGCTGAACGCCGCGGTGGAAGCGGCACGCGCCGGCGAGCAGGGCCGCGGCTTCGCGGTGGTTGCCAGCGAAGTGCGCACCCTGGCACAGCGTTCGGCGGCAGCCGCGAAGGAGATCAAGGCGTTGATCGAAGCGTCGGTGGAACAGGTCGGCCACGGTGCACGGCGCGTGCGCGAGGCCGGTGACACCATGGCCGAGATCGTGGCGTCGGTGCAGCGCGTCACTGACATCATGGCCGAGATCTCCGCCGCCTCGCAGGAGCAGAGCGCGGGCATCGAACAGGTCAGCCAGACCGTGATCCAGATGGACGGCACCACCCAGCAGAATGCCGCGTTGGTGGAGGAAGCCAGCGCCGCCGCACGCAGCCTGGAACAGCAGGCGAACCGGTTGATCGACGCGGTGGATGTGTTCGACCTGTCGACCACCGCCGCAGCGAAGGACGCGCTGATGCGCGCGGCCTGATTGATCCGGTTGCCGGCCGGCGGCCGGCACTACCGTGGAGCGCAGACAGGGGGAGCGCCGGCCGCTGGCCGGCAGCTCCCAACGCTGCATGGGTGGCGGCATGAACAGTGCGGACCAACGGTCCGCACCCACCACCACCTGCCGTCGTACACGTCGATGCAATGCACCGTTGCCGGCATGCACACGGCCGCTGGCCTACCCTTTCGTGGATATTCCCGCCTCCCTCCCCCTCTGCTGGAGCCCCCATGACTGTCCCCGCCTTCGGTCTCGGTACCTTCCGCCTGAAAGACCAGACCGTGATCGACTCGGTGCGCAACGCGCTGGATGTCGGCTACCGCGCCATCGATACCGCGCAGATCTACGGCAATGAAGCCGAAGTCGGCCAGGCCATCGCCGATTCCGGCGTGCCGCGCGAAGAGATCTACCTGACCACCAAGGTCTGGATCACCGCGTTCAAGCGCGAAGCGCTGCTGGCCAGCCTGCGTACCAGTCTGGAAAAGCTGCGTACCGATCATGTGGACCTGACGCTGATCCACTGGCCGTCGCCGAACGACAAGGTCGACGTGCCGATGGAGGAGTACCTGCCGGCGCTGGCCGAGGCCAAGGCACAGGGCCTGACGAAGGCGATCGGCATCTCCAACTTCACCATCGCCCAGACCCGCAAGGCCATCGAGATCCTTGGCGCCGATGCCATCGCCACCAACCAGATCGAGATCCATCCCTACCTGCAGAACCGCCTGCTGGTGAAGTTCCTGCAGGACAACGGCATCCACGTCACCGCCTACATGAGCCTGGCCTATGGCGAGGTGATCAAGGACCCGGTGATCCAGGCCATTGCCGGCCGCCACCAGGCCACTCCGGCGCAGATCGCGCTGGCCTGGGCGCTGCAGCAGGGCTTCTCGGTGATCCCGTCGTCGACCAAGCGCGAGAACCTGGCCAGCAACCTGGAAGCGGCAGCGATCCGCCTGACCGACGAAGACATGGCGCAGATCGCCAAGCTGGATCGTGGCCATCGCCTGGCGAATCCGGAAGGGATTGCGCCGGCCTGGGATTGAAGAGCGGCCGCCGGGCATGGCCCGGCGCTACCGGATACGCGTGGGTAGCGCCGGGCCATGCCCGGCGGATCCATCAGGCCTGCAACAACCACCCGCGCATTGCCGCACTGACCTCATCCGGCTTTTCCATCGGTGCCAGGTGCCCGCAGTCCGGCACCACCACCAGCTGCGAGTGCGGCACCAGGGCGTGCATTTCCTCGCTGACCGCGAGTGGCGTAATGCGGTCGTTGGCGCCACATACGATCAACAGCGGATCGCGGTAACCCGCCAGCACGTCATGGCCGTCACGGCGTTCCAGCGCACTCTGGCGCAGGAATACGTCCGCGCCCAGGCGGGCGGTCATGTCACGCACACGTTGCACCAGCACGTAATCATCCAGCCGCGAGGCATCGATGTAGCTGCGCATCAGCACGTCGCCGAAGCCATGGAACTTGCCGGGCAGGCGTACGCTGGCGCGTTGGCTGCGGCGCTGTTCGGCACGTTCCGGTGAATCGGCGTGGATCGAGGTATCGACCAGCGCCAGCTGCAGCACACGCTCGGGCGCGATGCGCACGATCTGCTGGGCGACGAAGCCACCCAGCGAGAAACCGGCCAGGGCGAAGCGCTCCGGCGCCTGTGCCAGCACGTCCTCGGCCACCGCCTGCAGGGTCTCGCCACGGGTCTGGTCGCCCACGGTGCAGTCGGCGACGTCGGCCAGGTCGGCCAGCTGCGCGCGCCACAGCTCGGCATCGTTGAGCAGGCCGGGCAGCAGCAGCAGAGGAATACGGTCGGTCATGGGGGTATTGTCGCGCCAGCACGGTGACGGAACCATGCCGCAACAGGGGGCGGATTGTAGCGTCGAGCCACGTTCGACGGCTGCATAGCCAGTGGCGCATGGCTCGACGCTACAGAAGACAGCGGCGGAGCCGCTCTTTGGCGACACCATCACCATCTACACCGCGCTGTGCGAACAGGCCGCGAGTAAACCTGGCGCAGCAGAGACAAGCAAGCACGGCAGCTGGCTGCCAACCCGATCATCGGCATGCGCTACGACGCCATCTATGTGATGACCGGGCTGACCGTGCGGCTGTGCTATGGCACGGCGGTGGCGGTGGAACCGCAGCGGTGATCTTGTAGAGCCGAGCCCATGCTCGGCTCAGGCGTGCCCGTGAGATGCAAGGCAGCCGAGCGTGGGCTCGGCTCTACAATGGGGTTTCGGGCACCTCGACCTGCTGCACCGGCAGGGTCACCATCATCACCGTCGGGTCATCCGGGTCCAGCTTCGTCTTGAAGCCCAGGCTCTGGCACATCGCCAGCATGGTGCTGTTCTCGCGCAGCACCTGGCCTTCGACCACGTCCAGGCCCAGCCACTTGGCGTACTCGATCATGATCGCCATCAGCCGCCAGCCGATGCCATGGCCCTTCAGGTCCGAGCGGATCAGGATGCCGTACTCACCGCGGTGGTAATCCGCATCGGCGTGCAGGCGCACCGCGCCAAGCATTTCGCCACTGCGCGGTTCGATCGCCACCAGTGCGATCGAGCGTGCGTAGTCGAGCTGGGTCAGGCGCGCGATGAACTCGTGGCTGAAGTGCTTCACCGACTGGAAAAAGCGCAGGCGCAGGTCCTCGTCGCTGACGCGGGCGAAGAACGCACGGAACAGCGCGTCGTCCTCCGGCCGCACCGGGCGCACGAAGGCACGGCCGCCATCGGACAGTTCGATGGTGCGCTCCCACTCCTTCGGGTACGGGAACACCGAGAAGCGCGGATGGCCACGGCCCTTGTGCAGGATGCGCGACGGCGCCACCGCCACGCGTGCGTCGAGGGCGAGGATGCCCTTGCCGTCGACCAGCAACGGATTGATGTCCAGCGTACGCACTTCGGGGATGTCGGCGGCCAGCTGTGCCAGCTTGACCAGCGCCAATGCCAGTGCGCGCTCGTCGGCGGCAGGCACATCGCCATAGGCCTTGAGGATGCGCGAGGCGCGGGTCTGGCCGATCAGCTCGTGGGCCAGGCGCAGGTCCAGCGGCGGCAGCGCCAACGCCTTGTCATTGATGACTTCAACCGCGGTACCGCCACGGCCGACCACGATCACCGGGCCGAACGTCGCGTCATCGGCAATACCGACGATCAACTCGCGCGCCTTCGGGCGAACGATGGTCGGCTGCACCAGCAGGCCATCGATGCGCGCATCCGGCCGCAGCTGGCGTGCACGCGACAGGATCGCGTTGGCCGCGCTCTGCACCGCCGGCAGCGTGGACAGGTTCAGGCGCACGCCGTCCACTTCCGACTTGTGCGGAATGTCCGGCGACAGGATCTTCAGCGCCACGCTGGCGCCACGCTCCAGCAACGGCTGCGCCAGGTCCATTGCCTCGTGCGCATCGCGCGCGTGCATCACCGGCGCGGAGGGAATGCCGTAGGCCTTGAGCAGTTCGTGGGTGGCCAACGGGTCCAGCCATTGCTGGCCTTTGGCCAATGCCGCATCGACCAGCGCGCGTGCGGCCGCCGCGTCGACACTGAAGTCCTGCGGCAGGCTGGGCGGTGTTTCCATCAGCGCGTTCTGCGCTTCGCGGTAACGCACCAGATGCTGGAAGCCGCGCACCGCTTCGGCCTCGGTCGGATAGGTCGGCACCCGTGCCGCGTTGAGCGTGGCGGTGGCCTGGTCATCGTTGCCCAGCCACACCGCGAATACCGGCTTGTCGCGGTGATGGCGCGGGCGCAGTCCGAGCGTGCGGGTAAGCGCCTGTGCGGCGTCTGCGGATGAAGTGAATGCGGTCGGCACGTTGACCACCATCACCGCATCATTCTCGTTGTCGGCCAGCAACGCTTCGATGGCCGCGGCATAGCGGTCACCATCGGCGTCGACCACGATGTCGACCGGATTGCTGCGCGACCAGCCCTGTGGCAATACTGCATCGAGCTTCTGCACCGTGCTGTCGGACAGGGTGGCCAGCGTGCCACGCAGCGCGATGAGTTGGTCCACGGCAAGGCGACCGACGCCGCCACCATTGCTGAGAATGGCCAGGCGGCGGCCAGGGAAGGTGCCCAGCCGCCCCAGTGATTCGGCGGCGGTGAACAGCTCGTCCAGCGCACCGACGCGCAGCAGGCCGGCGCGGTTGAAGGCGGCACCGTACACATCATCGGCACTGGCCAGGGCCTGCACATGGGTATCGCGGCTGCCGGGCTGCACGCGCTCGGCGCGCCCCGACTTCACCACCACCACCGGCTTGGCGCGGGCGGCGGCACGCGCAGCCGACATGAACTTGCGCGCGTCCTTGATCTGCTCAACGTAGAGCAGGATGGCGCGGGTACGGTAGTCGGTGGCGAAGTAGTCGAGCAGGTCACCGAAGTCGACGTCCAGCGTGTCGCCCAGCGAGACCACGGCGGAGAACCCGACCGAGCGCGCCACGCCCCATTCCACCAGCGCGGCGGCAATGGCCGAGGATTCGGAGATCAACGCAAGATCACCGGCCTGCGGGAAGTGCGCGGCGATGCTGGCATTGAGCCGTGCGTGCGGTGCAATCACACCCAGGCAGTGTGGGCCGAGGATGCGCAGGCCATGCTTGCGCGCCACCGCCTCCACCTGCGCCGACAGCGAGCCCGGGCCTTCACCCAGGTGCGCGGTGAGGATGATTGCCGCCTGCACGCCGCGTTCGGCAGCGGTGCGCACTACCTGCGGCACGATCGACGCCGGCGCGGTGATCACCACCAGATCCGGCACCCAGTCCAGGTCCTTCAACCGTTTGACCGTGCGGATGCCATCGATCTCGGCATGCCGCGGGTTGATCCACGCCACCTTGCCGGGGAAACCGGTGCCGCGCAGGTTGCGCATCACCGCGCGGCCGGCCGAACGCTCGCGCGGGCTGCCGCCGATCACCGCGACCGACTGCGGACGGAACACGGACTGCAGGTGGTAGGTACTCATGCGCCTACGGTACCCAAAAAAGGGGACGGAGGGGATTAAGTCGCTTGTGGCACAAACGACTTAATCCCCTCCGTCCCCTTTTTTGTTACAGCAGCGTGCCGTGCAGGATCATCGCGGCGATGCTGAAATAGATCACCAGGCCGGTCACGTCCACCAGGGTGGCCACGAACGGGGCCGAGGCGCTGGCCGGGTCGAAACCGAGCCGCTTGAGGATGAAGGGCAGCATCGAGCCGGACAGCGAACCGAAGGTGACGATGCCGACCAGCGCGGCACCGATGGTGATCGCCAGCAGTATCCAGTGCTCGCCGTAGTCGTGCAGGCCGCCCAGCTGCCAGATCACGATGCGCACGATGGCCAGGCAGCCAAGAATGGCACCCAGCACCATGCCGGTCGGAATCTCGCGGATGGCCACCTTCCACCAGTCGCGCAGGCGCAGTTCGCGCAGCGCCAGGCTGCGGATCAGCAGCGAGGTCGCCTGCGAACCAGAATTGCCACCTGAGCTCATGATCAGCGGAATGAACAGGGTCAGCACCACCGCGCGCGCCAGTTCGTCCTCATAGTGCTGCATCGCGCTGGCGGTCAGCATCTCGCCCAGGAACAGCACGCTCAGCCAGCCGGCGCGCTTGCGCAGCATCTCCAGGAAGCCGATCTGCATGTAGGGCTTGTCCAGTGCCTCCATGCCGCCGAACTTGTGCGCGTCCTCGGTGGATTCCTCGATCAGCGCGTCGAGCACGTCGTCCACGGTGACGATGCCGAGCATCTGCTGCTGCGCATCGACCACCGGGATCGCCAGCAAGTCGTGGCGACGGATCAGCCGTGCCACTTCTTCCTGGTCCATCAGTGCGTCCACCGTCACCGGTGGATTGACCTGGGCCACGTCCAGGATCGACTCCTCCGGCAGGCCGGTGATCAGCCGGCGCATGGTCACCACCTGCTGCAGCTGCTGGCTGGACGGCTCCAGCACGTAGATCGCGTACACCGTTTCACGGGTGCGCTCGACCTGGCGGATGTGCTGCAGGGTCTGCGCCACGGTCCAGCTGGCGGGTACCGCCACGTACTCGGTGGTCATCAGCGCACCGGCGGTGTTCGGCGGGTAGCTCAGCAGCTTCTGGATGGCCTGGCGGGCGTCGGTGCCCAGCAGCGGGATCAACCGCGCGCGTTCTTCCTCATCCAGCTCATGGACGATGTCGGTGGCGCGGTCGTCGGCCATCAAGCCGAGCAGGGCGGCAGCGCGCGCCGGGGGCAGCGCAGCCACCAGCTCGCCACTGCGGTGCAGTTCCGGCGCTTCCAGCATTTTCACTGCACGCGGCAACGGAAGCGCAGCCAGCGTTTCCGCGGCGCGGTTCAGCTCCAGCGTGTTGAGGAATTCCACCGCATCGGCGGTGTTGAAGTTCGCCAGCGGCGCGGCCAGTGCGGCGGCATCGGCCACCGGGCGCAGCAATTGCTTTTGGTTCATCGGGTTTGCCTTGTGGGGGTGCGACCTCGCGCAACGCCAACGCAGGCAAACCGTCCCGATGTCAGGCGGTGGCCATCGCTGGCGTCGAACGAGGTCGACTTCTACTGTCGCTGGACATGGGTTGGGGACTCCGGGATGCGTGTGCCGACGGACGCGCCGCCAGCGGCGGGCAGTCTGGACCCGTGGACCATGCAGGTCAACCCGGTCCCGCCGCGGCAGCACCCTGCCCGCAGGTTGTTCTCGTGCATGCACAGGCCGGCGCGCATAATGGCGCGGTGGTGTTCGCCACGCTTTTCCCAACCCGAACGGACGCACAGCGGCTCCCCCCGATGACCAGGTATTCCCATGCATAGCGGTGGTCTGGAACTGGCCCTGGTGCTGCTGCTGGCGGCGGTCATCGCCGTGCCGGTGTTCAAGAAGTTCGGCTTCGGCGCGGTGCTGGGCTACCTGGCCGCCGGTGTGGTGCTGGGCCCGGACGGGCTGGGCTTCGTGCAGGACGCCGACCGCATCCTCGGTGCCGCCGAGATCGGGGTGGTGATGCTGCTGTTCGTGATCGGCCTGGAGCTGTCGCCAGCGCGCCTGAAGGTGATGCGGCGCTCGGTGTTCGGTGCCGGGGCGGCGCAGGTGGCGCTGTCCGGGCTGGTGCTCGGTGGCCTGCTGCTGCTCGACCATTTCCAGTGGAAGAGCGCGCTGGTGGTGGGCGTGGCGCTGGCGCTGTCGTCCACCGCGGTGGGCCTGCAGCTGCTGTCCGAGCACAAGGCGATCAACAGCGACCATGGGCGGCTCGGGTTCGCCATCCTGCTGTTCCAGGACCTGATCGCGATTCCGCTGCTGGCGGCCATCCCGCTGCTGGGCGGGGTGAAGAACGAGACCCTGCGCTGGGAAGACGCCGCCGTGGCCCTCGGTGCGCTGGCCGTGGTGATCCTGTGCGGGCGACCGGTGCTGCGCAAGGTGTTCAGCATCATCGCCCGCACCCGCAGCCCGGAAGTGTTCACCGCCACCGCACTGCTGGTGGTGCTGGGCACCGCCTGGTTCATGCAGGAAGCCGGCCTCAGCCCCAGCCTCGGCGCGTTCCTGGCCGGCGTGCTGCTGTCCGATTCGGAGTTCCGGCACGAACTTGAAGCGCAGATCGAGCCGTTCAAGGGCCTGCTGCTGGGCCTGTTCTTCATCGCGGTGGGCATGGGCATCGACCTGGACCGCATTGCCGCCGAACCGTGGCTGATCGCGGCTGGCGTCGGCATCCTGCTGGTGGTCAAGTTCAGCCTGCTGTACGCGATCGGCCGCATCGCCCGGCTCAGTCCGCGGCAGTCGCTGCTGCTGGGCAGCGTGTTGTGGCTGGGCGGCGAGTTCGCTTTCGTGGTGTTCAACGAAGCGCAGCGCGCGCACCTGCTCGGCAATGCCAACCACGACCGGCTGGTGGCGATCGTGGGCCTGTCGATGGCGATCACGCCGCTGCTGATGATCGCGCTGCTCAAGCTGCTCGGCCAGGAGAAGGCCGCACCGCGCGAGGCAGCCGAGGCCGATAAGGTGGCGCCGGACAACCGCCCCAAGGTGCTGATCGCCGGGATGGGCCGCTTCGGCCAGGTCATCGCACGCCTGCTGACGGCACAGAAGGTGCCGTTCGTGGCGCTGGAGGCGAACCCGGACACCGTGGCCGACCTGCGCCGTTTCGGCAACCAGCTGTACTACGGCGACCCGACCCGGCCGGAGATGCTGCGTGCGGCGGGCGGCGAGCACATCGATGTGTTCGTGATCACCGTGGACGACCCGGAGACCAACCTGCGCGCGGTGCGCATGGTGCGCCGGCTGTACCCGGACGCGAAGGTGCTGGCGCGTGCGCGCAACCGCCAGCATGCCTGGCGCCTGATGGACATGTCGGCCGAGCCGTTCCGCGAAGTGTTTGGCACCAGCCTGGAGATGAGCGGCCGCGTGCTGACCGCATTGGGCGTGGCACCGGACGTGGCCGAACGCCATGTGCAGCGCTTCCGCGAGCACGATGAGCAGCTGCTGCGCGACCAGTACCTGGTGTACGACGACGAGGCGGCGGTGATCCAGACCTCGCGCGATGCACGCAACGACCTGATGCATCTTTTCGAGGCCGACGCGGAAAGCGAAGGCAAGTAGGCGTGCCGACCAACGGTCGGCCCCCACCCGATCAATGGCGGACCCGGTAGTGCCGGCCGCTGGCCGGCAATCCCGTCATCCCGGAGATGTCATGAGGTAGCCGGCCAGCGGCCGGCACTACCCTTTTCCAGCGATCAGCCGTTGTCGCGCAGGAACCGCGCCATCGACGAAACGCCCGGCACGCGCGGTTCGAACTCACCGGCCACGTCGATGAAGCCGCGCATCACGGCGATCTCGCGCGGGCTGCGGTTGAGGCTGTCGCGTGCTTCCGGATCCGCCCCCGCGCGCAGCAGGCGCTGCACCAGCAGCGGCAGGCCATGCAGCGCGGCCAAATGCAACGGGCCGAAGCCGCGCGGATCACGCACGTCCAAGCTCACGTCCTCATCCAGCAGGCGCTCTACCGCCGCCATCACCACCTGCTCGTCGCAGGCGGTACCCGGCTCGGCGCGAGCGCCCAGCAGCAGCAGCAGGGGCGTGACCGAACCGGCGGCGGCCTGGTCCGGCTCGGCGCCCGCCAACAGCAGGGTGTCGAGCAGGGCCAGCAGGCGCGAGCGGTCGCGGGCACTGAAACCGTACAGCGCGGCACAGTGCAGCGGGCCCAGCTGCTGCGCGTCACCGGCATGCACGTCGGCACCGGCAGTGAGCAGGCGCGCGACGATGTCCGGCAGACCCAGCGCCGAGGCCAGCATCAGCACGGTCACCCCACCCGGCAGGCGATGTTCCAGCTTGGCGCCGGCATCGAGCAGGGCCGAAACGATGTCCACCTGGCGCATGCTGACCGCCGCCGACAGCGGCGTCGCGCCACTGGCCGCGGCGTGCTGCGGATCGGCGCCGCGCGCCAGCAGCAGGTCGGTCACCGCCAGGTGGCCGCCACCGGCTGCACGCAGCAGTGCGGTGCAGCCCTGTGCGTCGACCGCATCGACGGCGAAACCCAGATCGATCAGGCGCCGCACCGCATCCACATCACCTGCCATTGCAGCAGCCGGCAGATCGGCCTCGCGCAGCGTGCGGCGCGGCAATGGCCACACCCGCCAGTCGAGCCAGTCGGCCAGATCACGGCGACCGATCGACAGCGCCACGCCCAACGGCGTCTGGCCGTCGGCGGCGCGCGCTTCCGGCGAGGCACCGTGCTGCACCAGCAGCTTCAGTGCGCCTTCGCGGGCCAACGCGGTGGCCAGGTGCAATGCGGTCATGCCGTGGCTGTCGCGCGCTTCACGATCGACACCGGCCTTGAGCAGGGCCTGCTGCAGGCGCAGCCAGCCCAGGCGCACCGCGAGCGACAGCGGCGGATCGCCGGCCGGCGAGGCGGCGAACGGATCGGCGCCACGTTCCAGCAGTTCCAGTGCCAGCTGTTCCAGGCCACGGGCGGCCTGGTCGTGTTGTGCACACGCTGCGAGGAAGCGTGCCAGGCCACCGCGTCCGGCCGGCGACAGGCCACGCTGCAGCATGACCTGCAGCGCCGGCACCGCGTCGATGCCACGCGACAACAGCGCGAACATCGGCGTGTCGGAACAGGCGTCACGCACGTAGGGATCGGCACCGTGGGCCAGCAGCCAATCGACCGCACGCGGCTCCAGCGCCAGCTCCGGATCGAGCAGCAGGCCACCCAGCTCTTCCGGCTGGCACAGCTTGGCCAGCGCGGCCATGCCTTCAGTGTTGCCGAAGCCCAGCGCTTCGCGCAGCAGGGTCAGCGGCGGGCGGTCCGGCAGCAGGCCACTTGCGCCGGCGGCTTCGCCACGCTCGGCCAGTCCATCGCTGACCGCAGCCGGCAAGGGATAGGACGGGTCCAGCAGAGCCACGATCGCCCAGCGGCCGGCTTCGGCGGCATAGTCCACCGCACGGCGGCCGACCGGATCGGTGGCATCGGCGGCGATGCCGAGTTCGACCAGGCGCTTGATCAGCAGCGGCGAGACATCCTCGGCCATCGCCGCCAGCTGCACCGCATTACGGCCTTCGCCGTCCACCGCGACCAGGTCCGGCTTGTGCGGCAGCAGATGCTCGATCACGGCGGCGCGACCGGCACGGGCCGCTTCCAGCCACGGCGTACGGCCCAGCGCATCGCGCGCTTCCAGATTGGCGCCGGCAGCCAGCAGCACGCCGATGATCTCGACGTGACCGGCCAGCGCCGCTTCATGCAGCGCGCTGCGACGCTGGCGATCACGCGCGTCAGCCCGCGCCTTGTGCTTGAGCAGCAGCTGCACGCCCGCCGGATCGTCGTCCTCGGTGGCGGCGGCGGCCAGCAGCACCGGGGTGCCATCGGCCGGTTCGCAGCGTGCACCGCGTTCGAGCAGGAAACGGGCCAGGCGCCAGTTGCCGACCTGGCAGGCCACGGCCAGCGGCGACCAGCCCTCGTTGTTCAACGCATCGACTTCGGCGGCGGCATCGCGCAGCAGCGCCGCCACACCCGGGTCGGAACTGCGCGCGGCATGGTGCAGCGGCGTGTTGCCATCGCTGTCGGTGGCACGCGAGTCGGCACCGTTGGCGAGCAGGGTCATCACCGCCTCGGGGCGGCCATGCCAGCTGTCACGGGTGGCGGCCAGTAGCGGGGTCATGCCCCGGTGCGGTGCGTTCACATCGACGCCGCGGGCGATCAGCTCGCGCAGCAGGCGCAGGTCCGGCAGCACCGCTGCCAGCACCGCCAGGCTGCGCTGGTCGCGCCAGTTCGGGTCCGGCAGCGCATACGGATCGGCACCGGCCTGCAGCAGTTGCAGGCCCCGGTCGATGCGGCCATGGCGGGCGGCTTCATACAGCGCCGGGGTCAGCTCCTGCGGCGCCATCGCCTCCAGCGGCGTGGTTTCGACCGCAGCGGAGAACATCGGTTCGCGCTCGTCGCTGGCCGTAGCCAGCGGGCCTGCGCGCAGCGACACCAGCGGTGCCGGCGCCACCCGCTGCAGCAGCAGGTGCAGCACGGGAGACAGCAGCACCACCGCCAGCGCGGCGGGCCAGTGTGCGCTTTCCGGCAGCAGCCCCGGCCAGGCCGGCAGCACCACCAGCGCGGCCAGCGCGATCACCAGCGCGGCCACACCGAGGCCGCGCCAGGCGCCCAGGTCACGCCCAGCCAGCGCCTGCCAGTGCTGGGCCAGGCTGCCGTCGAGGCGTTCGACATCGTTCCACAACGGCCAGGTGCGCCAGGCGGCGAGCAGGCCGGCACTGACCAGCACGCTCAGGCCCAGCACCGCCGCAAGGCTGCCGCTGTCGCGCAGCGCCGCCAGCGGCCAGGCCAGCAACAGCGCCAGCAGCAGCGGCGCGGCCGTCCACAACGCCAGCAGCGCCGGCAGGTCCTGGCGAGAGACCACCTTCAGCGGCAGCAGCGCGCGGCTGCGACGCCACCATGAGATCGCCAGCGCGAACGCTGGCTGCGCCAGTGCGGCCAGGACGGCACCCGGGAAGCCACCCACGGCGGCGCCCAGCGCCAGCACCGCGCCCGCGGCGAAGGCAATTGACACAAGGCGCGGACGGGAGGCGTCAGTCATAGTGGCGCGGCATCAGGCTGGCCACCGACGGCGGCACCTGCAGGTAGAACCCGCGCTCGCTCATTTCGCTGCGGACCTTTTCCGGGTCAGCCTGCGCCAGGCGGCGCTGGGCATCCAGGGCCACCTCCAGGACGAAGGCGAGCGTCCCCAGCGAGGTGAGCAGCGGCGCGGGCAGCGCGCTGAAATCATCGCGACGGGGAACGTAGACGTAGGTGTCCGGCTTGAGTTGGCTTTTATAGACGTAGGCGTGCATGTCCGCGGGACGATAACCCGGGAAGAGCCATGATTGTGTCGGAAAGCCGACACCGGGGAAAGCCGTCAGCCGACGTCGGCGGCGTGATCGACGGCGTTTCCCCGGCGAGGTTCAGCAATGTGGCGGCGTCGTTCAGCCACGGCTGCCACCACACGGGCGCTTACTTGACCTTGGCGTAGGTGCCCTTCAGCGCGACACCCGCGAGGATGGCACCGGCGTAGCACTCGTAGTTGGTGCTGCTCTTGAACTCGTTCTTCTTGTAATAGCTGACGATGTCGACCACGGCGTTGGCGCCGCGCGACTTGGCACCGTCCTGCAGCGCGCGCAGTGCCGACAACGCAACCCAGCGGCAGGCCTCGGCATCGCTCTTGTTGGCGGCGTTGGTCTTCTTGTTGGTCACGTCTTCGCCCAGGCGCTGCTGCACGCTGACCGGCTGGCCGGCCAGATAGAAGCGCACGCTGCCGTCGATGCCAGCGTCCTTGGCGGCCTGCGAATTGACCAGTTCCTGCAGGGACTGTTCGACACGCGTGTCGCGGGCAGAGGCGGTGGAGGTCAGGGCCAGCAGCGCAGTGGCAGTGGCGATCATGAGAGTGCGGCGCATCGAAACTTCTCCTTGTCAGGGGTGCGGGTGGGTAGCGGAAACAGTGCGGTGGGACGGTGGTTCACTCGCGCCAGCGGCGGAACACCAGCGAGGTGTTGATGCCGCCGAAGGCGAAGTTGTTGCTCATCACGTACTCGGCCTGCAGTTCGCGGCCCTGCCCGGTGATGAAGTCGAGCTGGCCACAGCGCGGATCGACCTCGGCCAGGTTCAGGGTCGGCGCGAACCAGCCGGTGCGCATCATCTCGATGCTCAGCCAGGCCTCGAACGCGCCACAGGCACCCAGCATGTGGCCGACGTAGCTCTTCAGCGAGCTGATCGGCACGCGGCTGCCGAACACCTGTGCGGTGGCCTGGGTCTCGGCGATGTCGCCGTGGTCGGTGGCGGTGCCATGGGCGTTGACGTAGTCGATCTGCGCCGTGTCCAGGCCGGCATCTTCCAGCGCCAGGCGCATCGCCTGGGCCATGGTGTCGGCGCTGGGCTGGGTGACGTGCTGGCCATCGCTGTTGGTGCCGTAGCCGACCACCTCGGCCAGGATGGTGGCGCCACGCGCCTGCGCGTGTTCCAGGTCTTCCAGGATCAGCGTGCAGGCGCCCTCGCCCAGCACCAGGCCATCGCGGCCGGCATCGAATGGGCGTGGCGTGGTCTGCGGCGCGTCGTTGCGCACGCTGGTGGCGAACAGCGTATCGAACACCGCCGCAGCGGTGGCATCGAGCTGCTCGGCACCGCCGGCCACCATCACCGTCTGCTTGCCGCTGCGGATGGCTTCATAGGCCGCGCCCACACCCTGGCTGCCCGAGGTGCAGGCGCTGGACGTGGTGTACACGCGCCCGGACAGGCCGAAGAACACGCCGATGTTGACCGGCGCGGTGTGGCTCATCATCTTCAGGTAGGTGGTGGCACTGATGCCATCGGTGGTGAACTCGTTGAGCATGCGTCCGAATTCACCGGTGGCCTCATGGCTGCCCGACGAGGAACCATAGGCCACGCCGGTACGGCCGCTGCGCAGCACCGGGTGCTCGTGCAGGCCTGCCTCGCGCAGCGCCACCTCGGTGGCGCGCACCGACATGATCGCGACCTTGCCCATCGAGCGGGTGGTCTTGCGGTTGTAGTTGGGCGGCAGCGCGAAATCCTGCGCCGGCGCCGCCAGCTTGGTGTTCAGCCCGGCATACACATCCCACTCGGGCATCGCACGCACCGCATTGCGGCAGCTGCGCAGGTGTGCCTCGATGGTCGGCCAATCGTGGCCGAGCGGACTGATGGCGGCGGCACCGGTGACCACCACGCGACGATTGGCGGCCATCAGAGCATGCCTCCGTTCACCGAGATCACCTGGCGGGTGATGTAGCCGGCCGGCTCGGACAGCAGGAACGCCCCCGTCGCCGCCACTTCGTCGGGACGGCCGACGCGGCCGGCGGGAATCAGCTTGAGCGCGTGTTCAACCACTTCATCGTTGAGCATTTCGGTTTCGATCAGGCCCGGAGCCACGCAGTTGACGGTGATCTGGCGGCTGGCCAGTTCCAGCGCCAGCGCCTTGGTGGCACCGATGATGCCGGCCTTGGCAGCACTGTAGTTGACCTGGCCGCGGTTGCCGGCCAACCCGGATACCGACGACAGGGTGACGATGCGGCCCGGCCTGCGCCGCCGTACCATCGGCATGATCAGCGGATGCAGCACGTTGTAGAAGCCATCCAGGTTGGTGTGGATGACCTGGTCCCAATCGTCCTCCGACAGCGCCGGGAAGGCGCCGTCACGGGCGATGCCGGCATTGCAGACCACGCCGTAATACGCGCCATGTGCCTCGACATCGGCTTCCAGCGCGGCCCTCGCGGCCTCGCGGTCGGCCACGTCGAACACCAGCACGCGGGCCTGCTGGCCCAGTGCCTGGATCTCAGCCTCCACGGCCTGTGCCTCTTCCAGGCGGCTGCGGCAATGCACCACCACGTCGAAGCCATCGCGCGCGATGCGCAGCGCAATGGCCCGGCCGATGCCCCGGCTGGCGCCGGTCACCAGCACGCTTCGATTCCCTGTCATGCCTGTCCACTCTCCAGATAGGCCATCGCGTCGGCCGGTTCGTACACCGACACGTTGGCTGTCGCCCATTCGTCCTCACCTGCCTGGATGCGGCAGGCGAACATCCCCAATCCATTGTCACCCAACAGCTCGCAGCGCGCCTGTACGCGCAGTCGCGAACCGCTGGGGAAGCTGCTGCGCGCGCTGCTGTAGCGGCGGCTGCCGAGCAGGAAGCCCAGCTGCGGCGGCTTGCCGGCCGCACGCGCGCGGCAGCCGGCCCAGGCCGCAATGGCCTGCGCCATGTATTCGATGCCGACCCACGCCGGCACTTCGCCGTTCTCCACGAACAGGCCGGCCTCGGGCACCACCAGTTCGGCCTCGAGGGTGTCCTGGTCCCAATGCGTGATGCGCTGCAGCAGGCACATGTCCTGGCGGTGCGGCACCACCTCTTCGATTGCATACAGCGTGTTCATCGACGCTCCAGTGCCAGCACGGCGTTGCTGCCGCCGAAAGCGAACGAATTGCTCAGCACCCGTCGCGGCGGCTGCGCCAGGCGGGTGGCCGGTGCGACCAGCGGCAACACCGGCAGCGCTGGGTCGGCCACGCCGTCCCACCAGTGCGGCGGCAGCTGCTGCTGCGGGTTCTCGGCCAGCACGATCCAGCACAGCGCCGCCTCGATGGCGCCCGAGGCACCCAGCGTGTGGCCGGTCAACGGCTTGGTCGAACTGGCCGGCACGTGGCTGCCCAGTACCTGCGACACGGCCAGGCTTTCCATCGCATCGTTGTGGCCGGTAGCTGTCCCATGCAGGTTCACATAGTCCACTTCGCCGGCGGCCCAGCCAGCACGCTGCAGCGCCTGCTGCAGGGCGTCGATGGCGCCCAGGCCCTGCGGGTCAGGCGCGGACATGTGGTGGGCATCGGCCGACTCGCCCCACCCCGCCAGGCATACCGGGCCGGGTTCGCGGGTGAGCAGGAACAGCGCGGCACCCTCGCCGATGTTGATACCGGTACGATGCTGCGAGAACGGATTGCAGCGTTGGGCCGAGACCGATTCCAGCGCGCTGAAGCCAGCCACGGTGAAGCGGCACAGGGAGTCCGCGCCGCCTGCGATCACGGCGTCGACGATGCCGGCGCGCAGCATGCGCGCGGCCGACATCAATGCCTTGGCGCTGGACGAACACGCCGTGGACAGGGTCCACGCCGGTCCCAGCGCGCCACTGCGCTGGCGCACGAACTGCGCGGCGGTACCCATTTCCTGCTGGGCGTAATCGAACCCTGGCGGCCACTGGCCCTGCTCGGCATGGGTGCGCAAGGCCTGCTCGGATTCACCGATGCCCGAGGTGCTGGTGCCCAACACCACCGCTACGCGCTCGGCGCCATGGCGGGCAATGGCTGCGCTCACCGCCGGAGCGATCTGCGCCAGTGCCATGTCCAGCAGGGCGTTGTTGCGCCCACGCAGGGCCACCGGCAGGTCTTCCAGCGCCGGCAGCGGCGTGCGTACTTCTCCCAGCGCCAGGGTGCGCCCCGGCATCAGGCTGCCGTTGGTGCTGAGCCCGCCCGGTACATCGGCGAACAGCGCCGACGCCACTGTGGCACGGTCCTCGCCAAGCGCGCAGACCATGCCCAGGTCGTTCAGGTAGATCGGTGCACTCATCGGTCCTGCCCGGCCATGTCGATTGATTCGATGCGCAGCGCATAGCCTTCGGCGCGGTTGTCCAGCTGCATGCTGCCATCGTACAGGCGCTGCAGGCGCAGCCACACGGTGCCATCACGCGACAGGCTGCGCTGATGACCATCATCACTGACCTGCCAGCCCGCCGGCAGCGCTGCGGCGATGGCCGCGGTCGGCCACAGCGCGAACTGCAGGTCATCCAGCACACGCTCGGCACGCACCTGCGGCGGCAACCATGGCGCACGCTGCTGGGTCAGCTGCTGGCCGTCCCATTGCAGGCGCACGCCGGTCTGGCCCATCGCCTGCACGGCCAGCTGCACCTGCTGGGCGTCGGCTTCCAGCAGCGCGTCGAGATCGCGCTCATGCGTGCCGAAGCGGAAATGCAGCTGCTGCTGCAGCGCCAGCGGCGCCGGCAGGCTGGCCGGCGACAGGCGCAGCGGCGGCAGTTCCACCTGTGGCTTGGGCATGCGCCCGGCACAGGCGGCCAGCAGCAGGCACAGCAGCAGGGCCGCAGTACGGAAGATCAGGCGCTGCACAGTTCCTCCAGCACGCGCATGCGACGGCCGCTTTCGTCGGCCACATACGGGTTGTTGGTGTCCCAGGCGTAGCCGGCCAGGATGGAGCTGATCATGTCGCGCACTTCGGGCTGCTGCTGCGGGTGGTAGATGATCTTCTGGAAGCCGCCTTCGTACCAGCTTTCGACGAAGCGGCGGAAGGTCTTCACGCCGGCGCGCAGCGGGATCGAGAATTCAGCTTCCCAGTCGACGGTTTCACCGGCATAGCGGCGCGCCAGGCATTCGCTGGCCAGCTGCGCGGACTTGAAGGCAATGGTCACACCGGACGAGAACACCGGGTCGAGGAACTCGCCGGCGTTGCCCAGCAGGGCATAGCCGGGCCCCCACAGCGAGCTGACGTTGGCCGAGTAGCCGGTGATGCGGCGCACCGGCAGCACCGCCCATTCGGCGTTGGCCAGTAGGCGGGTCAGGTTGGGGTCCTCGCCGACGATGGCCTGCAGCTTCTGCAGGTCGTCACCCTCGTAGCGCTCGAAGAACGACGGCTCGGCGACCACGCCCAGCGAGCAGCAGCCGTTGGAGAACGGGATCGTCCAGTACCAGACGTCGATGTGCTCGGGGTGGGTGGTGATCAGGATCTTGTTGCGATCGAAGTCCGCTTCGGCCGGAATGTTGTCGCGCACGTGGCAGAAGATCGCGCCGCGCACCGGGAAGTTGGATGGCGATTCCAGCTGCAGCAGGCGCGGCAGCAGGCGCGCGAAGCCGGAGGCATCGAGGATGAAATCGGCCTCGATGCGGTATTCACTGCCGTCCGGGCGGCGCACCGTCACCGCCGGTTGCTCGCCCGGCTCGACAGCAAGCACTTCGTCGCCGAAGCGCAGCGTGGTGCCCATGCGCTCGGCACCGCGTGCCAGCACGTTGTCGAAGTCGGCGCGCTGCACCTGGTAGGTGGTGCCCCAACCCGGCGAGAACTTCTTCCTGAAGTCGAATGCAGTGCGCGCTTCGCCGTGCACGAAGGCGGCACCGTTCTTGTACTGGAAGCCCGCCTCGACCACATCCTGCAGCAGGCCGGCCGCCTCGATGTACTCCATGCTCTGCGGCAGCAGGCTTTCGCCGATGGAGAAGCGTGGAAACTGCTGGCGTTCCAGCATCAGCACCTGGCGGCCCTGCTGGCGCAGCATCGCCGCAGCCACCGAACCGGCCGGGCCCGCGCCGATGATCAGGATTTCAGTACGTTCGACAGCATCCACAGCAGTGTTCATCGGTGCGTCCTTGTTGCTCGATCAAGTGGAAAGAAGGAAGTCGGAAAACAGGCTCAGGCCGGCGGCAGATCGTGCGGCGGCGGACGGAACAGCGGCGAGATCAGCCAGACCAGGCCGATGCCGAACAGCAGGGTCAGGCCGAACGCGCGCAACGCCGGGGTCTGCGACAGGCCCAGCAGGCCGAACGACAGCCAGGTGCTGGCCGCGCCCACGCACACGGCCAGCCAGGCACTGGCGTCGCCGCGGTGCTCGATCAGGAAAATGCCGTAGTCGATGCCCATGCCCAGCAGCAGCATCAGTGCCAGCACGTTGAACAGCTGCAGCGGCTGGCCGAACAGGCCAAGCAGGCCCAGGGTCAATGCGCCGGCAATCAGGGTCGGCGCGAACACGCGCCAGGCCTGGCGGCGGTAGCGCAGCCACAGCGCACCGAACACCAGTGCGATGCCGACCAGCAGCAGCCCGCCCATCAGCTTGCGGTAGTGGCCCAGCAGCTTGGAGAAATCGGAGGTGCGGTCTACCCAGCGAACGCCGGGCAGGCCCTCGGCGGCACCTTCCAGCGTGGCCAGGGCATCGGCGCGCGACAGGTCGTCGACCATTACCACGCTGATCATCTGCCCACCGACTTCACCCACCCACAGGTGGCTGAACGGCTGCGAGGCCGGCGAGGCCAGGAAGGCTTCGGCGGTGAGCGGCGCTGCGGCGAACTGCG
This sequence comes from Stenotrophomonas thermophila, assembly GCF_001499715.1. Classification (NCBI taxonomy): domain Bacteria; kingdom Pseudomonadati; phylum Pseudomonadota; class Gammaproteobacteria; order Lysobacterales; family Lysobacteraceae; genus Stenotrophomonas; species Stenotrophomonas thermophila. The sequence continues at coordinate 416,657 of NZ_CVIW01000001.1, forward strand.
GACGCTGCAGCGGCTCTCCCACCGCCTCGGACACGGCCGACAGCACGCCAGGTTCCACCTTCGCGGTCAGCGCGGCATCGGCCTGCTGGCGTGCCGGCGACGGCAGCCAATCGCTGATCGCGCGATAGCCACCAATGCGCTTGTCGTTGGCCAGTACACGCAGGCGCTCGGTCAGTGCTTCCTCGCGCTGCAGCAGCTGCGCAGCATCCGCGCCCTGCACCAGGTAGAACTGCGCCGGGCTGGGCATGCCCAGCAGCTGGCTCAGGCGGATCTGCTGCGCCATCAACGCTGGCGGTGATGACTGCAGGCTGCGCAGGTCGTCGTTGCTGTGCAGGCGTGCGATGCCGATTGCAGACAGTGCCAGCGTGATCACCACGAACATCGTCACCCCGCGACGGCCATGCAGGCGCGGGAAACGTTCCAGCGTATTGCCCAGCCACTGCGAGAACCGGGTCTGGCGGATCTCGCCGCCATCGAGCCACGGGAACCAGAAGATCACCGTGAGGAAAGCAGCCGCCAGGCCGACCACCGAGAACAGCGCCATCTGGCGCAGGCCCGGGAACGGGGCCAGGCCCAGTGCCAGGTAGGCCAGCGCGCTGGTCAGCAGGGCCAGCCACAGGCCGGGCAGCAGGTGCCGCAGCAGCTTCCAGCGACGATCGGCCGGCTCGGCCTGGCGCGAGGCGAACCAGTGGATACCGTAATCCTCGGCCACACCCACCAGCGATGCACCGAACACCAGGGTCAGCACGTGCACCTTGCCAAACACCAGCACGGTCACCGCCAGTGCCACGCCGCAGCCGATCAGCAATGACGCGGCGACCAGCAGGATCGGGCGCAGCGAACGGAACGCCAGCCACACCAGCAGCAGCACCGCGGCCAGCGAGCCCCAGCCGATGGTATTGATCTCACGGTTGGCCTGCACTGCGGCTGCCTCCGCATGCAGCGGCACGCCGGCGTGCAGGATCTCCAGCTCCGGTGCTACGGCCTTGGCCGCCTTTCCGGCGCGTTCCAGCAGGCCATCGAGATGGCGTTCGCCGTCAAGCTGGAATGCCGAACCAGGTGTATCGAACTGCAGCACGGCCCAATGCCTGCCCTCGGCTTCGAGCAGGCCGTCATCGCCCAGCCGCAACCCCGACCCCTGCGCCTGCTGCTGCCACCATTGCGGCCACAGCGACAGCGGGTCCTGGCGCCAGTCGGTCAGGCGCGGGGCGCCCATCGGGCCGTACAGCGCAGCCAACGCCTGCTCGGCCAACGCGCCCGGTTCGCTGCCCTGCAGCTGCTCGCGCTGGGCCGGGGTCAGCAGGCGGTCGCGGTACGGTGCGTAGAACGCGCGCGCCTCGTCGAACCAGCCTTCGATCGAACCGCTGGGCACCAGCAACGCGCTGTCGGCATCCGCCGCCATCGCCGCAGCGAACGCCGCCTGTGCGCGCTTGGCGGCGGCGCCATCCTTGCTGCCCAGCAGCACCACCACCTGGCGCGAGCTGCCGTCGGCGATGCGCCGGGTGACGTCACTCAACAGGCGGTCATGCGCATCCTGCGGCAGCAGGGCGAGGATGTCGGTGTCGATCCGCGACTGCTGGCTCCACAGGCGCCATTGCTGCGCACCCAACACCAGCAGGAGCACCAGCCAGGCGATGCCCAGCCAGTGCCACCAGCGCCGCAACCGGTCCGGCCCGTTCGATGCTGCCCCCTCACTCAAAGCGGCGTGCCTCGTCGGCGGTGAGCGTGGCCGGCGCTTCGCTCAGCGCGCTGAACTGGATCTGCGTGCGGTCCTTGTTGGCCTCGACGATCTCGACCTGGCGCACGTAGCGGTCGCCCTGCAGGGTCAGCGACTGGAACGCCTTGGCCAGCATCGCCGACTTCGGCGTCAGCCGCAGCCGCCAGCCCTGCCCTTCACGGCTGGCCGCCACGTTGAACTGGCCGGACAGCGCCTGCACGTCGCCACTCATCAGCGCGAACATGATCGCGTTCACCGAACGCATCGCCGGCTGCTGCCGTGCATCGAGCTCGACACGGGTGCTGCCATCGCGCTGGCGGCTGAGGATGCGGTCGGCGGTGACCACCACTTCGGAGGGGAACGGCTTGAGCGTGGTCCAGATCACGCCATGCTGGCGCGCGACCACGAACTGGCCCTGCGAGCGCAGCGGGTTCTTGAAGCCGCTGACCTGCTTTTCCTGGCTGAACTGGCCACGCAGCACGTCCGGCCGCGCCACCGCCTGGGTGATCGCATCAATGGCGGGGTCGGCCGCCTGCACCTGCGGTGCGGCAACGAAGATCAGCGCGCACAGCAGCGCGCTGGAAAGACGGACAAGGGTGTTCACGGTGCAGGCACTCCCAGGCGTTCCCACAGTACCGGCGGGCACTGGTACAGCATTTCCTTGCTGGCCGCGTCCACCGCGACCTGGATGGTCATCGCGCGGGTCAGCACCTGACCGCTTTCCGCATCGAGGATTTCGTACTCGATCTTCAGCCGGTTCTCCCATTCCACGATGCGCGCGACCACGCGCAGGGCCTGGTTGAACAGCAGCGGCCGCACGTACTTCACCCGCGCATCGACCACCGGCCACAGGTAGCCCGATTCGAGCATCTGCGGGTAGTCGTAGTCGTAGCGACCGAGCAGCGCGCAGCGCGCGATCTCGAAGTACTTGAAGTAGTTGCCATGCCAGACCACGTTCATCGGATCGCAGTCATGGAAGGCGGGGGTCAACGCAATCTCGCCAACCCGTTCAATGGCCTCATTCACCGGCATACAGCTCCCAACGTTGCGCGCGGATCTCCACCAGCAGTTCCCGCAGTTCGCGATCCAGCGCGCGGTCTTCCTCGACCAGGGCGATGCGTTGCCCCAGGTCGGCGTACATGTCGGCCAGACTGCCATGCAGCTGCGCATTCAGGCCAACCCGTTCACGCAGCGCCAGGCCCTGGCGCGCGGCGATCAGCATTGCCGCCACCACCTGCTCGGTCAGCTCGATCACGCGCAGGCAGTCGCGCGCGGCAATGGTGCCCATGCTGACCTTGTCCTGGTTGTGGCACTCGGTGGAGCGCGAGAACACGCTGGCCGGCATGGTCTGCTTCAGCGCTTCGGCGGTCCAGGCCGAAACGCTGATCTGCAGCGCCTTCAGGCCATGGTTGATGGCCGCGCGCGGGCCGGTGGCCGCCGACAGGTTGGCCGGAAGGCCATGGTTGTAGCGGGCATCGACCACCAGCGCCAGCTGCCGGTCGAGCAGATCGGCAACGTTGGCCACGGTGTTCTTCAGGGTGTCCATCGCCAGCGCGATGTGGCCGCCGTAGAAGTGGCCGCCGTGCAGGATCCGCTCGCCATCGGCATCGATCAGCGGGTTGTCGTTGGCGCTGTTCAGCTCGGTTTCGATCAGCTGGCGCAGGAACGGCAGGCTGTCTTCCAGCACGCCGATGACGTGCGGCGCGCAGCGCAATGAGTAACGGTCCTGCAGGCGCTGTTCATTGCGCGGCGGGCGTTCGCTGTGCAGGTCGCTGCGCAGGCGCGCGGCGATGCGGCCCTGGCCCGGGTGCGGCTTGGCCGCGAACAGGGTTTCGTCGAAGTGGTGCGCGTTGCCGTCGCTGGCCAGCACGTTGAACGCGGTCAGGCGCGTGGCCATGCGGGCCAGGTAATCGGCGCGCTGCCAGGCCAGGCAGGCCAGGCCGGTCATCACCGCTGTGCCGTTCATGATCGCCAGGCCTTCCTTCGGCCGCAGCTTCAGCGGGGTCATGCCGATCTTCGCCAGCACCTCGGCCGCCGGCTGCACGCGGCGCTCGTGCAGCACCTCGCGTTCGCCGCACAGCACTGCCGCCACGTACGACAGCGGGGTCAGGTCGCCACTGGCACCGACCGAGCCTTCGGCCGGAATCATCGGCAGCACGTCGTGCTGCAGCAGCGTGGCCAAGCCTTCCAGCAGCGGCAGGCTGACACCGGACATGCCGCGCACCAGCGACGCCAGGCGCGCAGCCAGCACCGCACGGGTCTCGACCGGGTCCAGGTAACGGCCCAGGCCGCAGCCATGGTAGGTGTACAGGTGGTGCGGCAGTTCAGCCACCAGTGCCGGCGGGATGTTCACCGTGCACGAGTCGCCATAGCCGGTGGTTACACCGTAGATCACGCCGTCCTCGCGCAGCAGGCGGTCGAGGAAGTCGGCGCCGCGCTGGATGTGCGCGCGGAATGCCGGCGCGTCGCTCAGTGCGGCCTCACACTGGCGCTGGGCCAGGGCAACCACGTCTTCGATGGTCAACGGTGCATCGCCAAAGCGGCACACGGGTACGGCGTCAGTCGTCATGCGGAGCCTGATCCCAGAAGGGGAAGAAATTGAACCAGTCCAACGGGGACTGGATGACCTGCAGTTCCAGCCAGCGCGCGAAGCGCTGTGCCTGTTCGGCCAGCGCGGCGTCGCGCGAGCCACGCGGCAGCACGATGCGTTCGGCGAACTGTTCGAATGCCACCCGATAGCCGTCGCCCTGGTGCAGGCAGGCCATGGTGTAGACCGGGCAGCCCAGCGCGGCGGCGAGCACATAGGCGCCGATCGGGAACGGCGCGCGGTGGCCCAGGAAATCGGCGGTGACGCTGCGGCCACCCTGTACCGGCGTGCGGTCGCCGACGATGGCAACGAAGCCCCCCGCCGCAACGCGCTCGGCCAGCATCACCGCCGTGGCCGGCCCCATTTCGGTCACCTGCACCAGTTCCACCGCCGCCAGCGGGTCCAGCCGCTGCAGCAGACGGTTGAAGCGCTGCGCGTGTGCGGTATGCACCAGCACGGTGATGCGGAATCCCGGCACCTGCTCGGCCAGCACCTGGCACAGCTCCAGGCAGCCGATGTGCGCGGTGAGGATCAGCCCGCCCTCGCGGCGCGCGATCTTCTGCAGCACCAGGTCGCGGTGCAGGTGGATGCGTTCGGCCGGGTAGCGCCCGCCCAGGCCGAGGATCTTGTCCAGCATCGTGTCGGCGAAGGTAAAGAAGTGGCGCAGGCTGTCACGCCGTTTCGGCGCGCGGCCGAGCACGCCGCTGTGCGCCTGCAGCCGCTGCAGGTACTGCATCGAGGCCTGTCGCCCCACACGGTTGCCCAGCCAATGGCAGGCCACCACCGGCCACACGCACAGGCGGAACGGCCAGCGCCCGAACCAGCGGTGCACCCAGCACAGGAACAGCACGCCGGCCACCGAGGTGGATTCGCCGATGTCGGCCCAGTGTGGGGCGCCCTGCGCGGCCGTCATCTCAGCGCTGCCCCCGCAGGCGGCGCCACAGCAGGCGCGGCGCACGCCAGAGCATGCCGAAGAACAGGCGGGTATGCATGCGGCTGATGCGCACGTTGTCGCGCCACACATCGAAGTGCGACACGCCATCGGACGGATAGGTCACCCGCGTGGCCAGGTGCTCGACCGGCAGCCGGCGCCAGTACAGGCGCACCATTATTTCGGTATCGAAATCCATGCGCCGGCCGATGGTCTCTTCACCGATCAGGCGCAGCACCGGCGGCAGCGGATACACGCGGAAGCCGCACATGGTGTCGCGCAGGTGCAGCGACAGCGTGTTGATCCAGACCCAGATGTGGGTGGCGTAGCGGCCATACAGGCGCGCCTTGGGAACACTGGCGTCGTAAGCCGGAATGCCGCAGATCACCGCCTCGGGATGGGCGCGCGCGGCTTCGATGAAGCGTGGCAGGTCAGCGGTATCGTGCTGGCCGTCGGCATCGATCTGCAGCACGTGGCTGTAGCCACGCGCGCCGGCCTCGGCAAAACCGGCCAGCATCGCCCCGCCCTTGCCCTGGTTGATGTCCAGGCGCAGCAGGTCGACGCCCTGGCGCTGTGCCAGCGCGCGCAGCACCGCCGCGCACCCATCGTGCGAACCATCGTCGACCAGCAGGCAGGGCAGTCCCGCGGCCTGCACGCCGTCGAGCACCGCCGCGATGGCGTGCTCGTGGTCGTAGACGGGAATCACCACCAGTGGCGCGAATGCGGCACCGGCAACGGCCGGATCAGTCCGCATCGGCGAAGACCACTTTGCCGCTGGCATGCACACCATGGCTGGAGGTGTAACGGAAGGCCAGCGCGCTGCGTGCGGCATCCCAGTCCAGCTGCAGGGTCAGCTCATCGCCGGGGCGGGCCACATGCTGGAACTTCACCGCATCCATGCGCAGAAACGCTGCCGGCATTGCGAACACCTGGCGGCCGAAACGCACCGCCCAATCCAGCTGCGCCACGCCGGGCAGGATCGCTGCCTGGGGGAAGTGGCCCTGGAACGGCCGCAGCGTCGGGTCCAGGGTCATGCGCAGGGTGGCGCTGGCGGCGTCGCGGCGGTCCCAGACCGGCACCGGCATCAGTGGCTGGAACAGCGCTGCCAGCGCCGCCTGGGTTACCTTGCCCTGCGCATTGATCGGCAGCGCCTGCACCAGGCGCCAACGGCGCGGCCGGGTCACTGCGTCATGGGCGTGCGCCAGGCGCGCGCCAAGGCGCTGGCCCAGGGCGCGGCGCGCGGTGTCACCACCCGCCAGCAGCGCCCGGTCAGCCGGTACCACCACGGCCGCCAGCTGCTCGCGCTGGCCGGGCAGGACCAGCACGCGCGCGTCGTCCACTTCGGCGTCTTCGCGCAGCGCGCGCTCCAGTGCATCCAGCGAGACGCGGCGTTCTTCGATCTTGACGATGCGATCGGCCCGGCCCAGCAGGCGGAACCGGCCATCGGCCAACGCTTCCACGCGGTCCTGGGTACGCCACCAGTCGAGGGTTTCCAGATGCGCCGAGGCGACGGCCAGGCAGCCATCCTCGATGCGCCACTGCACGCCCGGCAACGGTTGCCACGGTGGCAGGTCGGTGTCCCAGCGGCGCCAGGCGATGCCACCGGTTTCGCTGCTGCCGTAAACCTCGGTCGGCGCCACACCCAGCCACTGCCGCACCTGGCGTGCGGCTTCTTCCGGCAGCGGGCCGCCGGAGGAGAACACCGCGCGCAGGCGGCCATGCAGGCTGGCCCAGTCCAGCTGCTCGGGCAGGCGCTTGAGGTGGGCTGGCGTCGCCACCAGCACCGTGTCGGTACCGGCCAGCGCACCCACCAGGTCTTCATGGAAGAACCGGCGTGGATGGATCAGGCGGCCGGCGGCCAACGGCCACAGCACGCGGAACAGCAGGCCGTAGATGTGCTGGTGGGATACCGTGCCATGCACCTGCACGCCCTCCATCTGTGCGCCGAACGCAGCCTGCAGCGCATCCACCTCGCGCGCCAGCTGGTCCAGGCGCTTGCCGATCGCGCTCGGCTGGCCGGTACTGCCGGAGGTGAACACGCTCAGCTCGCAGGCGCGTTCGTCCAGCGCCTGCAGTTCGTCGTCCAGCGTGGCGTCCAGCGCCGCCAGCGGGCGATAGTCGGCCGACACGTCGCCTGCGAAACCGCTCACCTGCGGTTGCAGCGCCTGCAACGTGGCCGGCAGGTTGTCGGCGGCCAGGAACACCCGCTTGCCGGCATGCCAGGCACCGAACAACGCCGCGGCAAAGGCCACCGCATCATCGAAATACAGGGCCCAGTCACGCCCTTCGGCCGTCGCAAATGCGGCGCGCCAGGCCAGCACGCGCTGGCGGAAGTGGGCGTGGTCGATCACCTCGCCATCGCAGACGCCAACGCTTCGATGCGGCAGCGCCGCCAGCAGCAGCCTGTCAAGGGCAATCCACTCAGCCATGCGCGTGCGCCGCCTTCACCCGCCGCCGCACCAGCCACTCACCTGCGAACAACACGCCCATCATGACGTACGCCAACAATCCGTTGTAGAGCATCCAGGCCCGGTCCGACGCGTACAGCGCGGTCAGCAGGGCCAGGCTGCCGTTGAGAACGAAAAACCCGCACCACACCTGGGTGACGCGTCGGGTATAGGCCACCGCGAACGGGGGCAGGTCCGGCTCCTGCATCCGCGCCAGGCGCTCCACCAGCGGTGGCCCGAAGCGCAGGCTGGTGCCGAACACTGCCAGCATCACCGCATTGACCAGCGCCGGGTACAGCTTCAGTGGCAGGGCCTGGTTGAGCACGGTAGCCAGTACCGCCAGCAGGCCGGTGCCCGCCGCTGCGGCCCACCACAGCGGCTGGCGCGAACTCAGCGCGCGCAGCAGGGCCAGGGTGAACAGCAGCAGCGACAGCCAGCGTGGCTCGAAACGACCCATCGCCAGGTACACCAGTACCGGGTAGGCCAGCGAGATCGCAGCCACCACGACCGTGCGTGCGCGTGCCATGGTGGAGCCGTCGGCGCTGCGGTCAGGCGGCTGCCTGGTCCGGCAGCAGCCTGTGCACCACATCGACGATGTCCTGCACGGTACGCACGGCCTTGAACGCTTCCGGCTGCAGGTTGCGGCCGAGCAGCGGCTTGAGCTGCACGATCAGGTCCACCGCATCGATGCTGTCGATGTCCAGGTCGTCGTACAGGCGGGCTTCCGGGGTGATCCGGGCCGTTTCGATCTCGAAGCTGTCGGTCAGGATGCTGACGATGCGTTCGAACAGTTCATTCTTGGTCATGGCAATTCCTGGCGCCGTTACGACTGGCGGGCGGCGACGAACTCGCCGAGCGCGCGCACGCTGGAGAAATGGCGACGGGTTTCTTCCGAATCGGCCGAGAGGCTGACACCGTACTTCTTCTGCAGCGCCAGTCCCAGCTCCAGCGCGTCGATCGAATCCAGGCCGAGGCCCTCGACGAACAGCGGCGCGGTCGGATCGATGTCCTCCGGCGTGATGTCCTCCAGCGAAAGGGAGGAAATGATCAATTCCTTGATCTCGTGCTCAAGTGCTTGCACGGTTCGGATCTCCAGACAGGTCGAAATAACGAGAAAGGTGCTCGGTGACGCGACGGGCCGCCAAGGCATCCCCCCTTGGCGAGTCGTCTTCGGCCAGAAATGGCGCGATCGGGATATCTTCGCCGATCTGCAGCCGAACGTGAAAGCGACGTGAGGGGACACGATACCACTTCTGCCCCTTGGTCAGCGTTGGCGGGCTGCAGGTGATCCGCACCGGGGTGACGTCGATGCGGCCCCGTACGGCGATGTTGGCGGCCCCGCGCTGCAGCCGCGGTGGCTGCCCCGGCACGCTGCGGGTGCCTTCCGGGAAGATGACCAGGGTGCCTCCGGCGCGCACTGCGGCCACACAGTCATCGACCAGGCCGGCGCCATCGTCATTGGAGATGTAGCCGGCAGCCCGCACCGGGCCGCGCATGAACGGGTTGCAGGCCACCGCCCGCTTGACCACGCAGTCGGCGTTGGGAAGCAGCGAGATCAGGCAGACCACGTCGATCAGGGTCGGGTGGTTGGCCAGCACCAGCAGGCCGTCGCGCTGCAGGCGTTCGCCGCCCTCGATCTCGTAGGTCATCACCCCCAGCCCGCGCATCAGCCGCAGATGGCTGGCGAACGCGACCTGGACCACGCGCCGGGCACGGCGGCGCCGCGCCACCGGATCACGCATCAGCAGCAGCACCGGCATCACCAGAACGCCGAGCAGCAGCCCGCCCAAACCGAATGCGGCAAAGCTCAGGCCGGTGCCGAGCACCCGCCAAGCATGATCGAGACGGCGCAGCGCCTCAGCCACGGCGCCCCCAGCGCCAACGCTGGCCCTGAGCCACGTGCTCCAGCGCCGGCGCGCCGGACAGCAGAAAGCGGTGCAGGTCCAGCGCGTGCGGCAGCGTGCCCGGGGCGGTGGCAGTGGCCTCCGGCGCCGCCTCCCACTGCAGGGAGAGGATCGGCTGGCCCGGCATCGGCGCCGTCAAACGCCAGCACCAGGCAAAGAACGGGTCAGGTTCGTCGGCAAACGTCGCGTAAATTTCAGGAAGCGGCGACTCATAGACCACCACCCGCACTTCGCGGGCGCCATCGGCGAGCAGACCGGCCGCTTCCAGGCAGGCGGTCTCGACCGTGGCCTGGCCGGCGGCCAGCGCCAGGTAGTTGCCGCGGTGACCGCGCGCGATCGAGTACAACGCAGCGATCGCGTTGTGCACCGACAGGCCGAACCCCGTCGGTGACAGGGGCTGATCGCTGGCGAGCGCCCCCAGCAGCTCCATCGAACGGGCCACGTCGCCGTGGCGGCTGGCGAACACCAGCGGCACCTGGCTGTCAGCGCCCTGCCCGTCCTCGCACCAGCAGGCAGCCTGGATCGCCATCCGGCCCAGCCGCTCGATTCGGCGGCGCTGCATTGCCGGGATTTCGGCGAGCGGCGGCGTGTCTTCGCCAACCGGCGGATACGGCGCATCGGCCCAGCCCAACCACTGGCTACGCTCGCTCAGGCCGGGCGCCCAGGCAGCCCAGTCGACGATGGAGAATTCGATCATTAGCGAAGGTGCTTCAACGGGAGAACGATAGGCACGAGCCATTACGGCGACGCGCGGCGGCCCCCCGTTCCTGCAGCCGTGCGTCCGTCCAGGACGTCGCCGGCTGCCCCCCTGGCTGCCGGAAAGGAGCGCACGCTAGCACGTCCCGCCCGGGGTGTGCAGATTTCACATTCCACAACAGGGGCCCGGCACCAGCGGGCCCCGCTTCAATCGATCAGTGGTAACCGCTATCGGCGCGCACTTTGCCGCGGAACACCCGGTACGACCACGCCGTATAGCCGAGGATGACCGGCAGCAGCATGACCAGGCCGACCAGGCTGAAGCCCAGCGAGGAGGCCGGCGCGGCGGCCTGCCACAGGGTCATCGACGGCGGCAGCAGATAGGGCCACATGCCCAGCACCAGGCCGAGGAAGCCAAGCACGAACAAGGCCAGGCTGAGCAGGAACGCCGGCAGGTCGTGGCGCGGATGGGTCGCGCTGCGCCACAGCGCGGCGGCCACCGCCAGCGTCAACAGCGGCACCGGCGACAGCCACCAGAAGTTGCCGTCGCTGAACCAGCGCGCCATCAACCGCGAATCGAGGAACGGCAGCCAGCTGCTGACCAGGCCCATCGCCGCGATCACCGCCACCACCAGCGGCCGGGTCATCTGCCGGGCCAGCGCCTGCACGCGCCCTTCGGTCTTCAGGATCAGCCAGGTGCTGCCCAACAACGCATAGCCAGCCACCAACGCAGCACCGGTCAGCATCGCGAACGGGCTGAACCAGGTGAATGCGCCGCCCTGGTAGACGCCGTCCACCAGCGGGATGCCCTGCACCAGGGTGCCGAGGATCACGCCCTGGGCAAAGGTCGCCAGCAGCGAACCGAGGCCGAACGCCACGCTCCACACCCGGCGCGATCGATGTGCCTTGAAGCGGAACTCGAAGGCCACGCCGCGGAACACCAGCGCCACCACCAGCAACAGCACCGGCAGGTACAGCGCCGACAACAGCACCGCATAGGCCTTCGGGAACGCCGCCAGCAGCCCGGCGCCGCCCAGTACCAGCCAGGTCTCGTTGCCGTCCCAGATCGGCGCGGCGGTGTTCATCATCAGGTCCAGCTGCTGCTCGTCCTCGGCAAACGGGGCGAGGATGCCGATGCCGAGCACGAAGCCGTCCAGCACCACGTACATCAGCACGCCGAAGCCGATCACCGCAAACCACGCCACCGGCAGCCAGGTCATCAGGTCCATGTCAGCGCTCCTCCAGCGGTTCGTCGGCCGCAGACAGCGGGCGTGCCGGGGTGTGGCTGCCGTGGTCCAGCGACGGCCCATCATCGTGCGGACGCGGTCCGTGGCGCAGGATCTTCACCAGGTACCAGATGCCCCAACCGAACACGAAGGCGTAGCCAACGACGTAGACCGCCAGCGACAGCGCGGTCATCCACGCGCTCTGCGGGCCGACCGCATCAGCGGTGCGCAGCACGCCATACACCACCCACGGCTGGCGGCCCATCTCGGTGACGAACCACCCGGACAGCAGCGCGATGAAGCCACTCGGCAGCATCCAGTTCCATCCACGCAGCAGCCACGGTGAATCCAGCAGCTTCCTGCGCCACAGCTGGAACGCTGACACCCAGGCCAACAGCAGCATCAGCGTGCCCAGCCCGACCATGATGCGGAAGGCAAAGAACACCGGCGTCACCGGCGGCCGCTCGCTGGCCGGTACCGAGGTCAGCGGGTCGAAGGTGCCATCCAGCGAGTGGGTGAGGATCACGCTGCCCAGCTTCGGGATGGCAACTTCGAAATCATTGCGCTCTTCCTTCTCGTTCGGCAGCGCGAACACCACCAGCGGTACGCCCTCGCCCTCCTTGGTTTCATGCCAGTGCGCTTCCATCGCCGCGATCTTCATCGGCTGGTGCTTGAGCGTGTTCAGGCCATGCATGTCGCCGACGAAAATCTGCACCGGCACGGTCAGTGCCGCGAACGCCACCGCTGCCACCAGCATGCGCCGGCCCGCTTCCACATGCGTGCCCTTGCGCAGGTACCACGCACCGACACCACCGATCACGAAACAGGTTGTGATGAACGAACCCAGCGCCATGTGCGCCAGGCGATAGGGGAACGAGGGGTTGAACACCACCTGCCACCAGTCCACCGGATGCACCACGCCGTTGACCATCTCGTAGCCGGCCGGCGTATGCAGCCAGCTGTTGGACGACAGGATCCAGAACGTGGAGAACAGCGTGCCCAGCGCCACCATGCAGGTGGACAGGAAATGCAGGCGCGGCGAAACCCGGCCCCAGCCGAACATCATCACGCCGAGGAAGCTGGCTTCCAGGAAGAACGCGGTCAGCACTTCGTAGGTCAGCAGCGGGCCGATGACCGTGCCGGCCACCTCGCTCAGCCGTGGCCAGTTGGTTCCGAACTGGAAGGCCATGACGATGCCGCTGACCACGCCCATGCCGAACGACACCGCGAAGATCTTCTGCCAGAAGAAATACAGCTCGCGCCACACGGGCAACTTCGTGCGCAGCCAGCGCCATTCGATGAAGGCCAGCCAGCTGGCCGTGCCAATGGTGAAGGCGGGGAACAGCACATGGAAACTGATGACGAATCCGAACTGGATCCGGGACAACAACAACGCGTCCAAGGGACGCCTCCTGCCTGTGACCGGTGGGATACCGGACCACTTTAGGAGGATTTCGTTAAGGCGGGATGCGACCGGGTGACGCGCTGCTTCACTTTGTCGCAGGGGGCGAGCGTTTTCATCGGTGAGCGCGTCAGAACGGTTTCAACAATGCCAGCGGTTCCTCCCGGACCGTCCGCCATGCACGGGGCAGCAGGGCGGCAAGGCTCGCCAGCATCACCAGCATGAACGCCAGCGACCCTGTCAGCCAAGGCGATATCGCGACCTCGTGCTGCGGCGACCAGAGCAGGTGCAGCAACCACGCACCCAGCAGAGCGCCGGGAACAGTGAAGATGCTGACTTCGAAGATGATCTCCGCGAAAATCACCGATCCGCGGGCACCCAATGTTCGACGAATACCGATGGAGCGCCGCCTGCGCTCCAGCCATGCGCCTACCACGCCAGACACGCCGGCCATCAGCACACCCAGGACCACCGCCGCCATGAAAGCAAGCATGGCCGTCGTGAAGCGGTCTGCCCGAAGGTAGGCATCACGATATCCCGCCAACGTGTCAACGCCTGTCGGATTCACGACGCGATAGGGCTGCCGCAGCGCCACAACGGTGCGGTCAAGCAGCACGCGGTCCACCTCCGCGTGGGATCCGATCAGGTAATGGCGGCTCGCACCGCTTGGAAAACCGGGAAACAGCGCCCACTGCGAGTCCCGATCGTTTCCCCCTGGCGCAGGCCCGACGATGGACGAGAACACACCCACGATCACCCTGCTGCTTCCCGGCCCGAAGTACAGCTGACGACCCACGGCGCTCTCCGAGCCAAACAGATGCACGGCCAATGCCTCGCTGATCAGCACGACAGGCGCGCCGTCGGTCGCCTCATGGTCTGCCGGCAAACGCCCCGTCACCACCTGTGCCCCCAGCATCGTCAACAGGCCTGGGCTGGCGGTTACCACGGGAATGCGATCACAGCCAGCCACGTCGCTGCTGCCAGCCGCCATGGCGCGTGCCATGGCTGCATCGCTGGTGCATGCGCCGTAGTGATGTGCCCTGCCTCCGAACGGAACCGAATCGCTGGCGACCACCTGCCGGACGCCAGGGAGCTGGATGGCGGAGAGGTCCGATCGCACCACCGAAGGCGCCACCCTCTCTTCGATATCGGAGACCCGGATGACACCGATCGCCTGTGCTCCCTCGATGCCCCGCGTGTTCAATCGTGAGAAACCATCTGCGGCAGACTGCAGGGCAAAGGCGCAGGCCAGGCTGGCCAGTGCGGCCTGTACAAACAGCAGCGACGCGCGCCCCAGGTGGTTGCGGACTTCCTGCATTGAATCCAGCATTTCACGCCGCTCCCTTTGCAAACAACCGCGACAGCGACCCGCTCCGGCAGACTTCCAGCGCCGGGATGAGCGCGCACAACAGTGCTGTCGCGAACCCAACCCCGGCCGCCATCAGTACGGATGCCGGATCCAGCGTAGTGATTGCCGACGGAAGCACCTTCCCTGTCGCCACCAGCCGCATGCCCACCGCATACGTAATGGCCGCCAATGTGGCACTGGCCAATCCCGACGATGCCGACTCCCACATGAGCTGGGCAAAGACATCCCCCCGCCGGGCACCCAGCGCGCGACGTATCGCAAGCTCGCGACGGCGTGCGCCCAAGCTGAATCCCAGCAGCGCGGCCGCATTGACGATGCAGACCACCAGCAGAAGCAGTGCCAGATGAAGCTGGGTCCGCGTGCGCTCAGGGACCAGCCCCTGTCGATCCAGCCACGCCATCAGCGGCCAGAGCCCGACCTGATCGCCATCCGGGTCGACCTGCACATCCCGGGCCTGTGCATACGCATTCAGCATCGCGCGGTATCCAGACACGTCATCCACTGTCGGTAGCCATGCCCACAGTTGCAGCCAGGACGCCTGGGCGCCGCCAAGTTCCACCCCCTCGCCGCCGCCCCAGACCGCCACGCCGTCGACCACGGTCAACCCGTCCGCAATGGCGGTTTCAACCGGCAGATAGATCTGATCGGGTTCCACGAAAGGACGGCGGGTCACGTCTCCCTGGAACATCGGCACCGGATGCCAGTCCTCCGCCACGCCGACAACCGTGTACGTGCGCCCGCTCAGCTCCAGCGGATGGCCGATGCATCCTGCCGGGCACTCGACCGCTGCGGCTGCCTGCGACAGCACAGCGATCCGACTTCCGGCCTGCCCTTCCTCCGCCGTCCACGATCGCCCTTGCACCAGCGTGATCCCGAGCACGCTGAACACCTCTGACGTCGCGTATCTCGCACGCAGCCGGGCACTTGATTGCCCGGCTTTCAGCAGGGTCACGGCGCCACCGGCCATGGCTGCCTGGTTCCAGGCATGCCCTTGCTCCAGCAGGGCTTTGGCATCAGGCCAGGTCAACCCCTGCCCAGGATCAGGCGCTGCCGCATGCTGTGCCCGCGGGCGCACATCCAGGTGTGGACGGAAGAGCGACCCGCTGCGTCCCGGGGCCGGATCGGAGGATGCCTGCAGCACAATGGACAGCATCACCATCGCGGTTCCCACGCCCGCGCCAAGCATGAGGGCCACGGCAATGTGCGTCCCGAGGCGCTGCCGAAAGCGCTTAAGCGACAGAGAAACGTAATAGAAAATCACACACCCTCCATAGCGTTGACCCTTCGCCTAGACCGACGCGATCGGCATCCCACGCAGGAGCAGATCCCTGCTTCTCACCGGATCGCCAAGGGTGGCCAGATAGGGGCTGAATGCACAGAACGTGATTTTCGTCCCTTGGACGTAGAATAAGATCTCGCCAATTCTGCTATCGAAGGTTTCGCGACATGCAGCTACTAGCGATGTGATAGAACTCGCGTCGGTCGATACCGCGCCTCGTGGAAACTCAAGGTCAACCGCATCGCCGTGATAGCTGCAGACTACGGGCACTCCCTCAGGCCGTTCGACGAAGAAGGGATGCCACTGCTCCTCTCCCTCTTCTACATCCGACGTACCATCCCACTTGAAGTAGGACCATACGGATTTCTGTACAGGATCCTTGAGATGAGAAGTGTCTGGCATCCTGTGGCCAAAGCCAAACGCGAATGATGGAACTCTGATGTCCGAAACAAGGCCAGAAATCAGCATCCACTGAACATTAAGCGGAAGAAGTGATTTACTCACCCCGCGAGTACCGATTCCATGCGCCAGTGTTGCGGTACCCGCCAGGAGAGAGCCCAGTGCAGCATGTGCCCAGTTCTCATGCAGTCCACACTCGCGGAGCTTCATGCCAATATCGCAACGAGAGATATCAAACACCCTGTTGATTACGTAGCCTGCATGCAGCATCGGATTTCGATCGGGACGCTGGGCAACGATCGGCGTCGCTTCCCGAATCGTCCACAGTCTGGTCAGCTGGTCCAGATGAATCACAGTTACGTCCTTGACGTCGCGCAGAGCGACCGCGACTGCGTCCTGCTCATCCGAGTGAAGAACGACAATTGCACTTTTCATGCCACCGCCTTCGTGGCCACAGCGCATTCTTGAGCCCTGTCAACCTTCTTTATTGCACCCTGCATTTCGTCGACCAGTGCCATGAGCTTCTCTGAAGGCGCTTCTTCCAAAACGAAAAGCGTCGATATTCTCCTCTCGGTGAAGAACCCTCCATCGATGTGCATCAGCCTTCGCTTCAGTCTCTTGATTTCTGCGTGGTCAAAGCCCGCGCGAGATTCCAGAGCACGAGCGAGCAAATGATGAATGGCGTAGTAGACGAACACAGCATGGACCAGCGAGTGATTTGGAATGAAATTTCCCGACCAGGGCGAAACCGGCCGAACGCGGATTGCGCTGGACATGAACTTCCCGTAGACATCTTCATATGCCGAAAGAAACGAATGCACAGACTCATGCAGGATCGCTTCTGCGCAAAGATCCACCGTCATTTCTTCCCTATGGACATTCAGCACCCGAATGCAGCCCACATGAGTTGGCCGATACTCCGACCCAAGATTGAGCTCGGCTACGCTGTCACCGGCGCCAATGGATTTTCTGACAAGAACACGTCTTGTGAATGTTCGAATCAACAAACCGAGATGCGGGGCTGACTCGTCCACCATAGAAATAGCCGCTTCAAGTTTCTTCCTTATCACTTGGATCTCGTGCAGCGGGATACCCAATGATGGTTGGCAGAACGTTCCGCTCTCGGGCTCGTACCTCTGCGAAAGCCGGCTGTCCACATCAAGAACAATCACTCCACCAATCCTGGGTCTGTCTATCCTTGCAGCGATGTCGCTCTCACTCGTTGTAAACCAGTCGCCCAGAGAACTTTCGAGCGGGTTCGCGTCAGTAAGCAGCCTCAGCTCATTCTCATGGGTGTGCTGTTGAATCGGGCACTCGGCGATAGCCGCAAACCACAGAGCGTCGAGTGTCGAAACCGGCTCACCATGCTGATTCTCATATGCGATGCCCGCCGGCTCGTCCAGAAATGCTGATACCCAAGGCGAGGCAAGTAGCCTCCGTCTTCCGGCAGCGTCAAGATGATGAATTGCACGATCTATCGCATCGACCCGACGCTGAATCCCGGGCCCTTCATTCAGCTTGACTGAAAGCGCATTTCCCAAGCGTTGCCCGGTGAGTTCGAGCCACGATTCCATCAACGCCACGCACACGTCGACCGTGCGTCCGGGCTCATCGATCGCACGCTTCAGATCTTCAAAGCACAGATCCATCAATCGCTCCTTTATGGCGGGCGATCGCCTGTACGACGATCGCCCGTTCTATCAGATAATGAACTTCCGGACTTCAGGAATTACATGCGCAAACCTGAAATTCTCCTTTTGCTGATCTCCGGTGGAGTAGTGCCCGCAATGGGTCCCGCCACTCGAGTAGCTCGTGCACTGCGTGCCTGCGATTCCGTGATCGTCAGACAGTTCGTGCGTAGCGATCCCGCTGTCGATACTGATTTCCGGGACCGAGAGGCTCTGAACCGGTGGCGACACATCCGACTGCGCTGCAGCTGCAATGCCGGACAGGCCGAGCAGTGCTACGAGAGTGGGAGGAAGCAGCACAGACTTGTCGATCTTCGACATGACTCATCTCCGTTGAAGTTGATGGAACGCGAACAGGTTCAAGCCTCCCCGGCTATGACCTGTGTCAGCGACTGCCGACGACCGAGCGTTCCCCAGGACGCACACGAACCTCAATAGCAGAATGGAACTCTGCAACTATCCTCAAGATGGTTGAGAGCTCAGAATCACTGTCGGCAGCATCAGCTTACGATTAGCGATGCGATCACGACTCGTCATGGCACCAATCACCACATCTTGATGAAGCTCGCGAATTTTGCGAGTCCTCATTCCAGGTCGTTGGTCCTGCAGACCACGCAGAATGCGTCTAACGCATCACCACGTCCTGTCAGCGCCAGAAGTACCAAACAGCCCCTGCCACCAACGCCCCCAGCAACACCACCTGCACCATCACATAGCCCACGCCGCTGTCGCGCGACTCAGCGGCAATGCGCTTCTGCAGCGCCTCGCTCACATTCGGTGTCTGTTCCTGCTGCGCCTGCTCACGCAACGCCTGCGCCAGCGCGCGCTTTTCCGCATCGCGAGGGTCGGTCGGTGGGTTCACAGCAGTTCTCCGGCGGTGGCATGCCGCGTCAGTTCCTGCTTCAGGACCTGGCGCGCGCGGTACAGGTGGCTCTTGATGGTACCGCGTGCCAGCCCGGTCACCTGCTCGATCTCGGCCAGATCGAAATCCTCCAGGTAATGCAGGCCGACGATCAGGCGCTGCGGCGCGCTCAGCCGTTCCAGTGCCACGCCGAGCTGGCGCCCGGCCTGCAGCGCCTCGCTCAACTCGGCGGGCCCGGGGCCTTCATCGCCGATCCCCAGTTCCTCCGGCACCTCCACGGCCACCATCCATTGCGCCTCCAGCCGCCGTCGGCGCAGGTGCTTTAGTGCAGTGGTGTAGGCCACCCGCGAAACCCAGGTACGCAACGAAGATTCAAAGCGGAACCGGTGCAGCTGGCGGAACACGGCCAGGAAGGTTTCCTGCAGCAGGTCAGCCACCTGGTCGCGGTCGCCCACCATGCGTCCGATCACATGCGCGCAGGTGCGCTGGTGGGCTTCAACCAGTTGCGCGAAGGCCGGTTGCGAGCCATCGATGATGGCTCGCACCAGGGCCTGGTCCGCGTCCAGCGCTTTGGCGGGGGCCGCCGTCGCCGCCCTATCCTCGCGGCGAAGGCCGCGCAGTGCCGACAATGCTTCGCCGAGCAGGCTCATCTACGGGGCGCCCCCTGTGCCCGTGGCATGCGCCGGCTCAGCCCTTGCGTGCGGCGGGGCGGGTGAAGTGCCAGGCCAGCAGCTGGCCCAGGCCGGCACTGCCGACCAGCGCGGCAGCGGCACCAAAGGTCAGGTCACGCGCACCGATCGCCTCCAGCAGGCCCATCGCCACGGCCAAGCTGACCAGGCTGATGCCCCAGCGCAGCGCACCCTGGCGGCGGCGCTCTTCTTCCAGCAAGGCCAGCGAGCGGATCACTTCCTCCGGCACGTGCGGGGCCACCAGCTTGCTGCGCGCGCGGGCATCGGCAATGGCATGGATCGCGTAGGCGATGCAGATGAAGAGGGTGATCGGGATCAGTTCCTGCATGGTCGGGCTCCTGTTCGGTGGATGATGCGGGTTCAGGAGAATGGATGCGCGAGGCCGGCCAGCGGTTGCACTACTTTGCCAATCCCGCTGCCATGACCTGTGGCCCCTGCCCCGGGCCCGTGCGGCTGCTACGCTTGCCCGGTTTCCTCTACTGGTGCCGTCCGCCCATGTCCCGAGTGCTGCCCCTGTCCCTCCTGCTGTCGGCCGTGCTGGCCGCACCGGCCGCGCACGCCGCGCCGACGCCGATCACCATTGAACAGGCGATGGCCGACCCGGACTGGATCGGTCCGCCGGTCGAAAAGGCCTGGTGGTCGTGGAACAGCCAGCAGGTGGAATACCAGCTCAAGCGCAACGGCAGCCCGGTACGCGATACCTTCCGCCAGCCGGTAGCCGGTGGCGTGGCCGCGCAGGTGGCCGATGACCAGCGCGGCACCCTGGACGTGGCCGAGCCGGTCTACGACCGCAGCCGCAGCCGCAGCGCCTTCGTGCGCAATGGCGACGTGTTCGTGCGCGACCTGCGCAGCGGCGCGCTGACGCAGCTGACCCGCAGCAACGAGCGCGCGGGCAACGTGAACTTCGCTGCCGACAGCGGCGTGATCTGGCGCGTCGGCCAGAACTGGTTCCACTGGACTGCCGCCAGCGGCGTGCAGCAGGTGGCCAGCCTGAAGGCCGAAAAGGACCCGCGTACGCCGCCGAAGGCCGACGTGCTGCGCGACCAGCAGCTGCGCACGCTGGAAACCCTGCGCCGCGACCGCGAGCAGCGCGAGGCATTGAAGGACCAGGACCAGCGCTGGCGCCAGGCCGACCCGACGCGTGCGCCGGGCCCGGTGTACCTGGGCGCCGACGTGGAGATCGCCGACAGCGTGCTGTCGCCGGACCTCACCCACCTGATCGTGGTGACCAAGCCGAAGGACTTCGACGACGGCCGCACCAGCAAGATGCCGCTGTACGTGACCGAATCGGGTTACGAGGAAACCGAGGACACCCGCACCCGCGTCGGCCGCAATGGCTTCGAGCCGCACACGCTGTGGTACGTGGACGTGCGCACCGGCAAGGCCGATAAGGTCTCGCTGGCCAGCCTGCCGGGCATCAGCACCGACCCGCTGGCCGAACTGCGCCGCAAGGCCGGCAAGGACGCGCTGAAGGGTGAGCGCAGCGTGCAGGTGATGAGCGACTTCATGGGCGGCGGCATCCGCTGGAGCGCCGATGGCCAGCAGGCCGCGGTGATGCTGCGTGCCAACGACAACAAGGACCGCTGGATCATCAGCGTCAGCGCTGCCGACGGCCGTGTGCAGAACCGCCACCGCCTGACCGACAACGCCTGGATCAACTGGGGCTTCAACGATTTCGGCTGGATGGCCGATGGCCGCACGCTGTGGCTGCTGTCGGAGGAATCGGGCTTCTCGCACCTGTATACCCAGGCCGGCACCGCCAAGCCGCAGGCGCTGACCAGCGGCAAGTGGGAAACGTCGGCGCCGGTGCCGTCGGCCGATGGCAAGGGTTTCTACTTCCTGTGCAACCAGCAGGCGCCGCATGACTACGAAGTCTGCGCGGTCGACACCGGCAGCCGCCAGGTGCGCGAGCTGACCAGCCTCAACGGCGTGGAGGATTTCTCGCTGTCGCCGGACGGCCAGCAACTGCTGGTGCGCTACTCCGGCGCCTACCTGCCGGCACAGCTGGCCGTGGTACCGAGCACTGGCGCAGGCCAGGCCCGCGTGCTGACCGACACCCGCACCGCCGACTACAAGGCACGCCAGTGGATCCAGCCGAAGCTGGTGGCAGTGCCATCCAAGCACGGTGCCGGCGTGGTCTGGGCCAAGTACTACGAGCCCGAAAACAAGGAGCCGGGGAAGAAGTACCCGATCGTGATGTTCGTGCACGGCGCCGGCTACCTGCAGAACGTGCACCAGCGCTACCCGGCCTACTTCCGCGAGCAGATGTTCCACAACCTGCTGGTGCAGAAGGGCTACATCGTGCTGGACATGGATTACCGCGGCAGCGAGGGCTACGGCCGCGACTGGCGCACGGCCATCTACCGCAACATGGGCCACCCGGAACTGGAAGATTACAAGGACGGCCTGGACTGGCTGGTCGACACCCAGCAGGGTGACCGCGACCACGCCGGCATCTACGGTGGTTCCTACGGCGGTTTCATGACCTTCATGGCGCTGTTCCGTGCACCGGGCACGTTCAAGGCCGGCGCCGCGCTGCGCCCGGTGGTGGACTGGCACAACTACAACCACGGCTACACCAGCAACATCCTCAACACCCCGGACATCGACCCGGAGGCGTACCGCGTTTCCTCGCCGATCGAGTATGCACAGAACCTGCAGGACAACCTGCTGATCGCCCACGGCATGATGGATGACAACGTGTTCTTCCAGGATTCGGTGAACCTGACCCAGCGCCTGATCGAACTGCACAAGGACAACTGGTCGATCGCACCATATCCGCTGGAGCGCCACGGCTACGTGCGTGCCGATTCCTGGCTGGACCAGTACAAGCGCATCCTCAAGCTGTTCGAGCAGAACCTGAAGTGAGCAACGCCGCAGCCACGATCCGGATCGTGGCTGCGGTCATCCTGGATGACCGCGGCCAGGCGCTGGTGGTGCGCAAGCACGGTGCACGCCGCTTCATCCAGCCAGGTGGCAAGCCCGAACCCGGCGAAGCGCCGCTGCAGGCGCTGGCCCGCGAACTGGACGAAGAACTCGGTGTGCAGCTGTGCGCCGAAACCGCCATCGCGCTGGGCACCTTTGAGGATTGGGCGGTGAACGAGCCCGGCCATCGCGTGCAGGCACAGGCCTGGTGGGTGCGGGTGGACGGCACGCCACAGGCCCGCGCCGAGATCGCCGAGCTGGCCTGGGTGCCGCTGCAGGCGCCGCATGGCCTGCCCTTGGCACCCTTGAGCGAACACCATATCCTGCCGGCGGTCGCCACCCGGGTGACGGTCCGCTGAGCAGGCGGGCGCCGACTGCAAGGACATCGGATGTCAATGTCGATCCCGTCGATCCCCTCGCCGCCGTCCCCGGCCTATCACGCCTGGGTGCGCCCGGTGGCACAGGCTTCGTTCTGGCTGTCACTGCTGCTGACGGCCTACTTCGTGCTGCAGGGACTGGTGCTGTGGCCGCTGCAGAACCTCACGCTGTGGCACCTGGTGGAAAGCGAAGTGCAGCACCAGCAGCTGCACAGCCTGGTCTGGCTGCTGGCGCACCCGGTGGCCGCGTCAATGGTCGTCGCGCTGTTGTGCCTGGCCTCGACCGTGTCCAGCTGGGGCCTGCTGCGTGAACGTCGCTGGGGCCTGTGGAGCTTCGTGGTGCTGCTGCTGTTGAGCGGCTTGAGCAACTTCGCAGTCGCCTGGTGGCTGGACGTGTTCATGCGCGACCTCATCCCATTGCTGGCCGATGACCCGGCCCTGCTGCAGGAGCTGCAGCTGAAACGCTGGCTGATCACGCTGACCGTGGTCGGCATGTCGTTCGTGCTTCTCGGCCTGCAGGGCTGGCTGGCCTGGCGCCTGCTGCGCCCCGACGTGCGCGCGCGCTTCCGCTGAGCTCTCGCCCCCGGCATTTTTGACGCGAACGACCTGCCCGGCACAGACGCCGTGACCGCAGCACAGGCGTTCCAGCGGGTTTGATTGCGGATCGGTGGCGGTTGGCTATCGTGGCCCGCGTCTTTCTGCCCTGGCTCCAAGATGCCTCCTTTCGCCCCACGTCACCTGATTCCGGCCTTCATTGCCTTGTTGCTGCTGACCTGGGCGCAGCAGGCGGCCGCAACCGGTCTGCCACGCTGTGGACTATTCGCGGCCGAAGGCGGTGGCAACCAGCTGCGCGTGGATGGGCCTGACCGCGGGGTGGCGAAGAACACGCACATCTCTGATCGGCCCTTCGTTGTCCAAGAGATCGATGGCGAGCTGAGCCTCGTCAACCTCACCTTCGGAGTTACATCTGGACTGAACGTCCAGCGTGGCGGTCGCGTCCTGCAGCAGGGCAACACGCGCTACCGCCTGATCCAGCCAGCGGCGTGCCTGCCCCCGGTCGAGCACGCGCCAGGCAGCTGCCTGGCAGATGCCCAGCGCTGCCTTGACAGGCATCATCATGAGCTGAGCCTGACGGCGCTGGAATCGGCCTGTGCCGAAGGGGTTCCATTTCTGTGCCAGCGCCTGCCCGATCGCTATCGCGAGGCTGACCAGGCCCCCGGCAGCGATACACCGACCGAAGCACAGATCGCGGTGATACAGGCCACGATGGAAAAGGAGATGGTCGAGATGGACTTCCCCCGCCAGTGTCGCAAGGATGACCCTGCGGCCGACACCGAGGCCTGCATGGCCATCCTGGAAGAGCGGCCAGAGCTGGTCGAGGCCGTCGCCACTGCCATCCGCACGGCCTCGATGGCGGCCAAGATGGTTGAAGTGTTCTCGCCTGCAGCCAAGCCTGCGCTGTCCGACGCGCGATTGCAGCGCCTGCAGGACCTATGCACGCAGGTGGGTGAAAGTGACTTCTGCATGGAGGTTGCCACCCTGCAGTGGACCGCCGGCAATCTGCAGGACGGCAGGGCGGCGTTGCAGATGGCCTGCGAAGGCGGCAACGAGACGTCCTGCCGGCAGGCGGCTGCACTGCGGGCGCTGGATGGGGAGCTGTTGCCGCAGGCCGCCAGCGCCGTGCCCTGTGGCCACTACGTGGCCTCCGGCGGGCTGTTGGACGAACTGACGTTCGGCGATGGTGGACTGGTGGAGGTGGGCTACGGTTCGCGGGTGCGTGCACGCGTGCAGGACGGCCAGATCCGCATGCGCCACGAGCTGGGGGGTGACTACGTGCTGCAACCGTTGGCCAACGGTGACCTGCTGGGGCTGGACGATTCGATGCGTTTTGAGCGCTTCCAGCGACAGCCGGGAAGTGCCCAGTGCAGCGCACCGCTGGTGTTCGACGAAATCCCATTCCCGCAGGATTGCCCACGCGCGTCGGTCGACGGCGAAGCAGAAGCCTGCTGCGCGGCCGGCAGGATGCAGGGCTGCAATGTGCTGGGCAGCCGCGCCGCGCTGGGCGGGAAGTGGGTCGAGGCCAGCCAGCACTACCAGAAGGTGTGCCAGGCCGGCATCCGCGAAGGCTGTGAAAACCTGGCCAGCGTGATGGAGAACAGCAGCAGTGTGGACGTCCGCCCCATGCTTGAGGCCGTCTGCGAGGCCGAGGGCAGTGGCCGCCACGTGGCATGTGACGTGCTGGCGACGCGCAACTGGAGCTTGCTGGGTTTCGGCCAGGCCTTGCAGCGTGCTGTCCAGGAGCAGTCGGCGGACGAGGATCAGACCGGACCGGCGCCACGCACCCCCAACCACAAGCAGTAAGGGGCTTGCCTGCCCGGGCCCTGCGGTAAAGTACGCGCCATGAATGAATTCGAGCGCGTGCGCACCTACCTCACCGACCTGCAGGACCGCATCTGTGCGGCGATCGAGGCCGTCGATGGCCGGGCCCGCTTCCAGGAAGACCTGTGGCAGCGTGCCGAGGGCGGTGGCGGGCGTACCCGCGTGCTGCGCGACGGTGCGGTGTTCGAGCAGGCCGGCATCGGCTTCTCCGACGTTGCTGGCAGCCGCCTGCCGCCGTCGGCCTCGGCCAACCGCCCGGAACTGGCGGGCGCCTCCTGGCGCGCCACCGGCGTGTCGCTGGTGTTCCACCCGCTCAACCCGTACGTGCCGACCACCCATGCCAACGTGCGCTTTTTCCAGGCGCAGCGCGACGGTGAAGTGGTGGCCAGCTGGTTCGGCGGCGGCTTCGACCTGACCCCGTTCTACCCGTTCGACGAGGACGTGCAGCACTGGCACCGGGTCGCACGCGATCTGTGTGCACCGTTCGGCGACGAACGCTACGCCGCGCACAAGCGCTGGTGTGACGAGTACTTCTTCCTGCGCCACCGCAACGAAACGCGCGGCGTCGGCGGTCTGTTCTTCGACGACCTGCACGGCGACTTCGAGCGCGATTTCGATTATCTGCGCGCGGTCGGCGATGGCTTCCTCGACGCCTACCTGCCGATCGTGCAGCAGCGCAAGGACGCCATCTATGGC
Source organism: Stenotrophomonas thermophila (assembly GCF_001499715.1). Classification (NCBI taxonomy): domain Bacteria; kingdom Pseudomonadati; phylum Pseudomonadota; class Gammaproteobacteria; order Lysobacterales; family Lysobacteraceae; genus Stenotrophomonas; species Stenotrophomonas thermophila. The sequence continues at coordinate 442,230 of NZ_CVIW01000001.1, forward strand.
GAGCGCGAACGCGAGTTCCAGCTGTACCGCCGCGGCCGCTACGTGGAATTCAACCTGGTCTATGACCGCGGCACCCTGTTCGGGCTGCAGAGCGGCGGCCGCAGCGAAAGCATCCTGATGAGCCTGCCGCCGCGGGTGCGCTGGGAGTACGGCTTCTCGCCCGAACCCGGCAGCCCCGAATCGCGCCTGGCCGACTACCTGGTGCCGCGCGACTGGCTCTGAGGGGTGTCGTCGCGCGGGGCGTGGGCTGGGCGCTGGTCAGCTGCCCTTCCGCGCGATGATGGTGATGTGCCCTGTCGTCTCCAGCAGGGCAATCTGCACATCTTCAATCTGCAGCCCGCCCTGCTGGCGCAGCGCGGCATCGAAGTCGGCGCGGCTGATCAGCTCGCGGCGAAGTACCGCCTCGAACAGGCGACCATCGCGGGCGATTACGGTGGGTTCTCCTTCGATCAACCGCTCCATGCGCCGATTCCGAGTGGTGAGCCAGCCCACCCCGTAGTTCAGCAGGATCAGGGTCGCCGCCAGCAGCAGGCCGCCGCCCAGCGAGGTATCCGTGCCCAGCAGCGCGTTCTGCACCGCGTTGCCCAGCAGCACGATCAGCAGCACGTCGAACGGCGTGATCTGCCCCAGAGCCCGCTTGCCGCCCAGCCGGACCATGCCCAGCACCACGACGTAGACCACCACCGCGCGCAGGATGAATTCCCACCACGGCATGGCCAGGGCGAACAGGTCGGGCATGGTCTTCCCCTGCGGAACGGTGGCCCAGCCTAGCACCTGGGGTCAGATCCCTCTGCCCCATCAGCGCCCGGGGTATGCCATCGGCACAAATAAAAAGCCCCGCTGACCAGGGGGAGGTCAACGGGGCCGGGGAACGGGCACTTGGGGAGGAGTCCCCGTTCCGAGATCTGCTCCAGGGGATGGGAGAGATCCACAACAGGCATTGCGCCTGTCGGGAGTTATAGAAGCACTCCGAACACTAACGGTTCGTGAAGGGGCCCCATTTAATGAAATTCAATCGGGGCAACATTCATGGTCGAGTCAGAAACCCCCGACTCATGAACACATTCACGTCGTTTTCGGCCCGGAATGCGGTCAGTGCGCTTCATCCCAGTTGCTGCCGACGCCCGTATCGACCACCAGCGGCACCCGCAGTTTGGCCGCTTGCGACATGCGTTCCACCACCTGCAAGCGCAAGTCTTCGACGAAACTGCTTTCGGTTTCGAACACCAGTTCATCGTGCACCTGCAGGATCATCCGTGCCGGTGCCCCGCTGTCGCGCAGCCACTGGTCCACATCCACCATCGCGCGCTTGATGATGTCGGCGGCTGTGCCCTGCATCGGCGCGTTGATCGCGGCGCGCTCGGCCCCGGCACGCAGGCCCTGGTTGCGGGCGTGGATGTCGTTCAGGTACAGGCGGCGGCCGAACAGGGTTTCCACATAGCCCTGGTCGCGGGCCTGCTGGCGCATCCGCTCCATGAAGTCGCGCACGCCCGGGTAGCGGCTGAAGTACAGCGCCACGTAGTCCTGCGCCTGGCCACGGTCGATGCCCAGGTTGCGGGCCAGGCCGAAGGCGCTCATGCCGTACATCAGGCCGAAGTTGATCGCCTTGGCGGCGCGGCGCTCGTTCGGGGTCACCTCCTCCAGCGTGCGCCCGAACACCTCGGCGGCGGTGGCACGGTGCACGTCGGCACCCTGCTCGAAGGCGCGCACCAGGCCCGGGTCCTCGGACAGGTGCGCCATGATCCGCAGCTCGATCTGCGAATAGTCGGCGGCCAGCAGCTGGCAGCCTTCCGGGGCGATGAACGCGCGGCGGATGCGACGACCGTCCTCGGTGCGGATCGGGATGTTCTGCAGGTTCGGGTCCGACGAGGACAGGCGGCCGGTAGCGGCGCCGGACTGGTGGTAGCTGGTGTGCACCCGGCCGGTGTCCGGATTGACCATCTCCGGCAGCTTGTCGGTGTAGGTGCTGCGCAGCTTGGCCAATCCGCGGTAGTCGAGGATCACCCGCGGCAGTTCATGCTGGTCGGCAATCGCCTCCAGCGCCTCTTCATTGGTGCTGGGCTGGCCCTTCGGGGTCTTCACCACCGCCGGCAGCTTCAACTCGTCGAACAGCACCGCCTGCAACTGCTTGGGCGAATCCAGGTTGAAGCTGCGGCCGGCCAGCTCGGTGGCCTTCTGCTGCGCGGCCAGCATGCGCGAGGACAGGTCCTGGCTCTGCCGGCGCAGTTCGTCGGTGTCGATCCGCACGCCATTGGCTTCGATGCTGGCCAGCACCGGCACCAGCGGCATCTCGATGTCGCGGTACACGCTGTCCAGCGCCGGCTCGGCCAGCAGCTGCGGCTGCAGCGCGCGATGCAGGCGCAGGGTGATGTCGGCGTCTTCGGCCGCATAGCGGCTGGCTTCGTCGATGCCCACCTGCGAGAACGGGATCTGCTTGGCGCCCTTGCCGGCCACGTCCTCGAACTTGATGGTGCTGTAGCCCAGGTAACGCAGGGCCAGCGAATCCATGTCGTGGCGGGTGGCGGTGGAGTTGAGCACGAAGCTCTCGAGCATGGTGTCGTCGTGGTAGCCCTGCACGTCCACGCCGTGGCGGCGCAGCACATGCAGGTCGTACTTGCCATGCTGGCCCAGCTTCTTCTTCGCCGGGTCCTGCAGCGCCGGGCGCAGTGCGTCCAGCACCTGCTGCATCGGCAGCTGGGCCGGCGCACCCGGGTAATCGTGGCCGACCGGAATGTAGGCCGCCCTGCCCGGCTCGACCGCCAGGCTGATGCCGACCAGGCGCGCGCGCATCGCATCCAGTGCGTCGGTCTCGGTGTCGAAGCTGATCAGGTCGGCCTGCTGCAGGCGTTCGACCCAGGCCTGCAGCTGCTCGGCGGTCAGCACGGTCTCGTACTCACCTGGTGCGGCCAGCGCCGGATCCAGCGTGTCCGCTGCCGGTGCCTCGGCGCTGCCCCGCGCGAAGCCGGCCGCGGTACCGCGCAGGCTCGGGGTGGCCTCGCTGGCCACTGCCGGCGCCGGCACAGGCGCACCCAGTTCCTTCAGCGCCTGGGTGAAGCCGTAGCGCGTATAAAGTTCGGTCAGCTCCGGCACGTCCTGCTCGCGCAGCGCCAGGCTGGTCGGGCTGGCCTCGAGCGCCAGGTCGGTGCGGATGGTCACCAGCTCGCGGTTCAGCGGCAGGCGTCCCAGTGCAGCGCGCAGGTTCTCGCCGATCTTGCCCTTCATGGTCGGCGCGGCTGCCATCACGCCGTCCAGGTGCTGGTACTCGGCCAGCCACTTGGCGGCGGTCTTCGGCCCGCACTTCTCCACGCCCGGCACGTTGTCGACCGAGTCGCCCATCAGCGCCAGCAGGTCGATGATCTGGTCGGCGCGCACGCCGAACTTCTCCATCACTGCCGCATCCGAATCCATGCGGCTGCCGGTCATGGTGTTGACCAGCTCGATGCCCGGCCGCACCAGCTGGGCGAAATCCTTGTCGCCGGTGGAGATGGTCACCTTCAGGTCCTGCGCCAGGCCCTGCAGCGCCAGCGTACCGATCACATCGTCGGCTTCCACGCCAGGGATGCGCAGGATGCTGATGCCCAGCGCCTCGACGATGCGGCACATCGGCTCGACCTGGCTGCGCAGCTCATCGGGCATCGGCGGGCGGTTGGCCTTGTACTGGTCGTACAGGTCGTCACGGAAGGTCTTGCCGGGCGCATCGACCACGAACGCGACGTAGGCCGGGCGTTCTTTCAGCGTCGAACGCAGCATGTTGACCACGCCGAACAGCGCGCCGGTGGGCTCACCCTGTGCATTGGACAGGGGCGGCAGCGCGTGGAACGCGCGGTACAGGTAACTGGACCCGTCGATCAGGACTAATCTGCTCATGCGCCGATTCTACGCGCCCGTGCCTGCAGCGCGACGACACGGCCCGCACCTGGCGATGGGGCATAATCAGGGCTCTCTCCAGGCAAAGGCCCCCGCCGATGAAGACCCTGATGCTGGCTTCCCTGCTCCTGCTCGCTGGCTGCGCCAGCATGGGTGGCGCAGGTGCTCCCCCGGTGGACGTCAAGGGCGCCGATGTCTCCAAGCGCACCATGGACAACGGCGATGTCATCGAGGAATACCGTGTGTCCGGCCAGCTGCGCATGGTCAAGGTGACCCCGTCGCGCGGTGCCCCGTTCTACATGTATGACAAGAACGGCGATGGCCGATTCGACAACGACAAGGATGGCGTGTCGCCGGTGTACTGGAAGCTGTACAGCTGGTGAGGTGACCGGGGTCGGATCCCTCTCCACAGGAAAGGGCTCTGACCCCTCAAGGCCATCGGCACGGCCCATCCACGCATGGCGTGGATCTACCGGGACAACGAACGTGGATCCACGCCATGCGTGGGTGACCGCCTATCAGTAGATCCACGCCATGCGTGGATCCGCCCCCCGATCCCCGACAAAAAAGCAACGCCGGCGCGCATCCTGCGGCCGGCGTCGGGTCCCCTCCCCGGGAACGCTTGGATCAGTGGGTGTGGATCAGCGGATGACCAGCACCGGCAGCGTGCTGCGCGCCAGCACCTCGGCGGTCTGGCTGCCCAGCAGCACGCGGGTCACGCCCCGGCGGCCATGCGAGGTCATCACGATCAGGTCGCTGTTGCGCTCGGCCGCCGTCTCGATGATGCCGTCGGCCGCGTAGCGGTCCAGCACGTGCACCGGGTTGGCGGTGATGCCCTGCTCGGCGGCCTTGGCCAGCGCCGGCTGCAGCACCTTCTGCGCGCCTTCCTCGCGGTCGGCCTTGTATTCCGGGCTGTTCATGTAGCCCACGCTCCAGCCCATGGCGTCATACATGCCGACGGCCCACGGCTCGGAAACAGTGACGATATCGACCTCGGCATTGAGGTCCTTGGCCAGCTCCAGGCCCTTGGCCAGGCCCTTGTCGGCCAGCTCGGACCCGTCAGTGGCAATCAGGATGCGCTTGTACATGGTGGGGCTCCGTGGCGGTCTGCCAGATGGGAACAACACCATTACACACCGGATGTGCAGGCCACGCCTTGAGCAGGATCAATCCGGCGCCGCGCAGGGGCGTGCGCACCGCCCGCTTGCACGCACCGGTCGGGCGGCGCATGCTCGGCGGGCGGCGCACTGCCGCGCCCAAGGACGACCGACATGCAGGACGACAAGCCGCCCGTCTGGAGTTCCCAGAAGTCCATCATGGTCGCCGCGATCATCGCCTTGGCGGTGCTGTTCGGCGGCTACCAGATCGGCAAGGACATGGCGCTGCGCGACAACGCCCGGCAGTCAGCCGGCCGATAACCTGCTGCCGTAGAGTCGAGCTTGCTCGACTCTACAGCGCCCCTACCTTCAGGCGATCTGCACGATGCGCGCATTCTGGCACAGCGGGTAGCTGGCCACGAACTCGTCAATCGCATCGCGCATCGCCTCGAACGATTGGCCGTACATGTACAGCGCGGTCTCGGTCGGGCCCTGCCACCAGCTGCAGATCTCGCCAAGGCCATCAATGCGCTCGGACAGCTGCTCGAACACGTGGTTGGAATCGCACTGTTCGTAGACTTCGTCCGGCAGGTTCAGGCCATCCAGATAGATGCCCAGCCCCTCGGTCACGCCGAAGCTGCGGTCGGCCTCGCCAGCCCCCTGCAGCTGCGAACCCTTCGGTGCACCCAGCTGCTCCAGCAGGTCGATCAGCTTCGGCACGCCACCCGCATCGACCAGCGCCACTTCGATGTCGCCGTATTCGGCCTCACCCAGATCGGACATCGCAGTGCCGCCGCCGGTGAGCTCGCCCACCTGGGCCGCCTGCAGCAGCGCGTCGAGCGGATCCTCGAACAGTTCGTGGCGATGCTCCGGCTGCAGCCGGGCATTCAACTTCACGGTGACGTGCAGCGTGGGTTCGGTCATGGGAGCGGTCCTGGTAGAAGTGCCACCTATTGTAGAGCCGAGCCCATGCTCGGCTGCTTTTGGCGGTAAAAGCAGCCGAGCATGGCTCGGCTCTACAGGAATTCCCGCCCCCTCGACGGTGATCAGATCACCGTCAGGTTGGCGTAGGCCATCACCAGCCACTTGCTGCCGGCGTCGGCGAATTCGACCTGCACGCGGGCGTGTGCGCCGCTGCCTTCGTAGTCGGTCACCATGCCTTCGCCAAACTTGGGATGGGTAACCAGCGCGCCGAGCTTGACTGGCGGCGCCTCGATCGAAGCATGGCCCATCACCCGGCTGGCGCCCATCGATGCCGGCCGCGAGACCTGCACCTTCGGGCGCACTTCGTGCAGCAGTTCGCGCGGAATCTCGCGCAGGAAGCGTGACGGCAGGCTGTAGTTGTCCTGGCCGTGGATGCGGCGCGATTCGGCGTAGCTCAGCACCAGCTTCTGGCGCGCGCGGGTGATGCCGACGTAGGCCAGGCGACGCTCTTCCTCCAGCCGCCCGCTTTCTTCCAGCGAACGTGCGCTGGGGAACAGGCCGTCTTCCATGCCTGCCAGGAACACCAGCGGGAATTCCAGGCCCTTGGCCGAGTGCAGGGTCATCAACTGCACACCGTCCTCGCCGGCCTGCGCCTGGCCTTCACCGGCCTCCAGCGCGGCATAGGCCAGGAACGCGACCAGCTCGTCCATGTCCTCGCCCACTTCCTCGACGTCGTCGGCGCGGCGCACGAAGCGCGAGGCGACCGAGACCAGTTCGTCGAGGTTGTCGGTACGCGATTCCGAATCCAGCGAATTGCGGCTTTCCTTGCTCCAGTGCTCGCGCAGCTGCGAGCGGGCCAGCACGTGGTCCACGCGCTCGGCCAGGGTCATGTGCACGGTCTGGGCCTGCAGCTCGTTGACCAGCCCCAGGAAGCCGGCCAGTGCATTGCGCGCACGTGCGGCCAGCGCGCTGCCCTGAGTGACCAGCATCGTCGCTTCCCACAACGAAATGCCCTGCGCACGCGCCTCGCGGCGCACTTCGTCCAGCGTGCGGTCGCCGATGCCCCGGGTAGGCGTGTTGACCGCGCGCTCGAAGGCGGCGTCATCGTTGCGGTTGGACAGCAGGCGCAGGTAAGCCAGCGCGTCCTTGATTTCGGCACGTTCGAAGAAGCGCATGCCGCCGTACACGCGATAGGGCACCTGTTCGCTCAGCAGCGCCTCTTCAAGCGCGCGCGACTGTGCGTTGCTGCGGTAGAGCACGGCCACTTCGGTGTAGCTGCCACCGTCGCGCACCCACTGGCGGGCACGCTCGACGATGTAGCGCGCCTCGTCCATCTCGTTATACGCCGCGTACAGGTCGATCGGTTCACCGTCGCCGCTGTCGGTCCACAGCTGCTTGCCGATGCGGTCCGGGTTGTGCGCGATCACCGCGTTGGCGGCGCCGAGGATGTTGGCGGTGGAGCGGTAGTTCTGCTCCAGGCGGATGGTCTGCGCACCCGGGAAGTCGCGCAGGAAGCCCTGCACGTTCTCGACCTTGGCACCACGCCAGCCGTAGATGGCCTGGTCATCGTCGCCGACCACGAACACGTGGCCGGAATCACCGGCCAGCACGCGCACGAAGGCGTACTGGATGGCATTGGTGTCCTGGAACTCGTCCACCAGGATTTCGCGGAAGCGGGCGCGGTAGTGCGCCAGCAGCGCCGGGTTGTCGCGCAGCAGTTCGTGCGCGCGCAGCAGCAGCTCGGCGAAGTCCACCAGCCCGGCGCGGTCGCAGCGTGCCTGGTACTCGATGTAGGCCTGGCGCATGGTTTCCAGCCACGCGTCGTGCGGTTCGGGCTGGATGTGCTGCGGGCGGCGGCCTTCGTCCTTCTGCGCGTTGATCCACCACGCGATCTGCTTGGCCGGGTATTTGCCGTCGTCCAGTTCCAGTGCCTGTACCACGCGCTTGACCAGCCGCAGCTGGTCGTCCGAGTCCATCACCTGGAAGCCTTCAGGCAGCTTCGCGTCCTGCCAGTGCAGGCGCAGCAGACGGTTGGCCAGGCCGTGGAAGGTGCCGATCCACATGCCGCGGCTGCCATGGGGCAGCTGGGCGTCGATGCGGTGGCGCATCTCGCCGGCCGCCTTGTTGGTGAAAGTCACCGCGAAAATGCCGTGGGTCGGCACGCCATCGACTTCATGCAGCCAGGCGATGCGGTGGGTGAGTACGCGGGTCTTGCCGGAACCGGCACCGGCCAGCACCAGGTGGTGGCCGGGAGGAGCGGAGACGGCTTCGCGCTGGGCCGGGTTCAGGCCATCAAGCAGGTGGGAGACATCCATGCCCCCATTTTACGGCATCGCCGTCGCGGCTCCTGCGACCACCTGGGTGGCCAGTGCCTGTGCCTGCTGACGCAGTTCAGGCACCGCCAGGCTTTCCCACAGGCTGCCGATGCGCAGGCTGCCGAGCACGCCCAGCCGTGCCTGCGGCTGGCCACTGGCGCTGCGCAGGCGGTCGCCCGGCACCGTGCTGTCCAGGCCCAGCCCATGCGGGCCGGGGCGAGCGAGGCCATCGGCCTGCAGCTGCTGCAGCAACGGATTGCGCAACGCACTGGCGCGGATTTCCACGCCGGTGGCGTTGACCACACCGCCGATCGTCCAGTGCTGTTCATTGCCGTTGGCATCGCGACCCGACAGCCGCAGGGCATCGCCTTCGCGGCCGACGGATTGCAGGCGGGACCGGTGAATGCGCAGTTGGCCGCTTTCGGTCAGCGCCTGCAGCTGTGCGTCGACCTCTTCGGCGATGCGGTGGCGATGCACGTCCCAGTAGCGCACCACATGGCGCAGGAAGCGGCGCTGGTCGGCCGCGTCGAGGCTGCACCACAGCGCCTGCCCGTGCGGACGGATGCGGTCCATCACGCCCTGCCACGGCAGGCCGTCGGCCTGCGCCTGGCGCGCGAACCCGCGCAACGCGCGCAGGCGCTGGCGCAGGCTCATCGGCAGCAGCGCAGCCGGGTCGAACGTGGGCAGGCCACCATGCGCATGCGGCAGCGGCAGCAGCCCGTGGCGCGAGATCACATGCAGCGGGCCGGTATGACCGGCGGCGACCAGCGCCAGCACGGTGTCGGCCATGCTCAGGCCGGAGCCGACAATGGCCACGGCCTGGTCGCCGGCCAGGGTACGCACACCGTCGTAGTCCCAGGCCTCGATCACGTCATCGGCGGGCAGTGCGTCGGCACCAGCCACCGGCAGCGGTCGCATGCTGTTGCCGGTGGCGAGCACCGCCTGCGCGGCATGCAGCGTGCTGCCATCGCCGAGTGTCAGCTGGTAGCCGTGGTCATCCGGCTGCAGGCCCAGTACCGGCTGCGCGATCACCTGCAGCTGCGCCGGGCTCGCCGCGGCGGCCTCCTGCAGGCGCTGCTGCAGGTAGGCAGCAAAGTAGTGGCGGCACACGTAACGCTCGCCCAGCACCTCGCGCGCCTCGCCCGGGTAGGCGTTGGCGGCCATCAGGTAGTCGAGGAAATCGCCAGGCTGGTCGGCAAACGCACTCATCTTCGCCGCCGGCACGTTCAGCAGGTGCTCCGGCCACGGCGTGGCATAGGCGATGCCCTGCGCCAGCTGCGAAGCCGGTTCGAAGATGGCCAGCACCAGCGGCGCCTGGGCCTGGCGCAGTACCTGGATCGCCACCAGCACCCCGGCCGCACCACCACCGATGATCGCCAGGTCCAGTTCGCCATTACGCGGTGAATCAGTCATGCGCCGATTGTAGGCCATCGGCGATGACGGGCCGGGTTGCCGAAGCGGGCGGGAACGACCGCTGTAATGACGGGAATGACTGAAACGTCGGAAGTGACAGGGTAGAGTCGACTGTTAGTCGACTATCGCGCGCAGCGCGGGATTTTGTCGCAAGAGCAGTCGACTAACAGTCGACTCTACCCCGCCGGTTGCATCCACCCCATCGGTTGCATCCCCCCTGCCGCTTGCATCTACCCCGCCGGTTGCGCGCTCCGCTCACATCAACGCATCGGCCAGCCGTGCGATGCCTTCGCGGCTGCGCCGCCACGTGGGGCGACTGCGCCACTGCTGCAGGTCCAGCTGCCGCGACTCGCGCAGGTAGCCATCCTCGATCGCACACAGCTGCTGCACCAGCGCGCGGTCGTAGCAGACCAGGCCGATCTCGGCATTCAGCGCGAACGAGCGGATGTCCATGTTGATCGAGCCGAGCACGGCGATGTCCTCGTCCACGCTCATGTGCTTGGCATGCAGGAACTGCGGCTCGTACAGCGCGATGCGCACGCCACAGCGCAGCAGTTCGTCGTAGTACGCCTCCTGCGCCCACGAGGTCAGCCGCTGGTTGTTGCTGGCCGAGAGGATCAGCTGCACCTGCACGCCGGACAATGCGGCGATACGCAGCGCACTCAGCGTGGCTTCGTCAGGCACGAAGTACGGGGTGACCATCACCAGCCGGCGCCGTGCGAGGTGGATCAGCGCCGCAACCGCGTCGCGCGCGTTGCTGTACGGGTAGGCCGGGCCGCTGGGCAGCAGCTGGGTGGCGATGTCGTCGCCGCATTCGGGCACATCGGTGATCACATCCAGGCGCTGGCCGGTCTCCATGTACCAGTCGCTGGCGAATACGGCTTCCAGATGCGCCACCGCCGGGCCGCGCACGCGCGCCACCAGCTCGCGGTTCGGGTGGCCCGGCACGAACTGCGGGCCCGCCAGGTTCTGCGAACCGACATAGGCCACTTCGTTGTCGATCACCGCGATCTTGCGGTGGTTGCGCAGGTCCATGCGCCCGCTACGGCGCCAGCGCAGGCCACCGGGCAGCATCGCACGCACTTCGATGTCGCGCGCCTGCAGGCGCTTGCGATAGGCGCGCAGGCCACGCTTGGCGCCCACCGCGTCGAGCAGCACGCGACACTGCACGCCACGTGCAGCCGCTCGCTGCAGGGCCTCGACAATGGCCTCGCCGACCGCGTCGTCGAACATCAGGTAGTACAGCAGGTGCACGCGGTCTTCGGCCTGGTCGATATCGGCAATCAGCGTGTGCAGCGATTCGTCGTAGTCGGTCAGCAGGTCGACGGCGTTGCCGTGCACCGGCATGAAATCGCCCTGGCGCTGCACCAGCGGCACGATTTCGGCGCTGGCGGTGTCCGGCTGCGGTGTCCAGCGCAGGCGATGCTGCAGCGCCTGCTCCTCGCGGATGACCTGCGAGGCCTCGGCCTGGCGGCGGATGCGCTCGCGCGATAGCCACGGGTGGCCGAACAGCAGGTACAGCGGCAGGCCCAGCAGCGGTACGAAGCCGACCAGCAGCAGCCAGCTGCGCGCCGCGCCAGGCGTGGTGCGGGTGGGAATCCAGCACAGCGCGACCAGCCGGATCAGCCAGTCGATCAGCAGCAGGTAGGAACCCAGCAACCACTCGAACAGCATCGTGTCGCCCGTCGGGAGGTGATGGGCCATTCTGCCCAGCGGCCTTTATAGAGTCGAGCCGCGCTCGACTGCGTTGAAGCAGCGTGCCAACCAAGGTTGGCACCTACCGGGGGTGGGGACCGCGTGTCGACCAAGGTCGACACCTACCGAGCACGGGGACAGCGTGTCGGCCAAGGTTGGCAGCCACCGGGTGTGGGAACAGCGTGCCGACCAACGATCGGCACCACCACTTGGATGCCAGACATGAAAAAACCCGCCACAATGGCGGGTTTCTTCGCGGGGACCAGCAATCCTTGCGGATTACTTGATCTTGCCTTCCTTGTACAGGACGTGCTTGCGCACGACCGGATCGTACTTCAGGAATTCCATCTTCCCCGGGGTGTTCTTCTTGTTCTTGTCGGTCGTGTAGAAGTGGCCGGTACCGGCCGAGGAAATCATACGGACCTTATCGCGCTTGCCTGCCATGATGCTTTACTCCTCAGACCTTTTCGCCGCGCGCACGCAGCTCAGCCAGAACGGAATCAATGCCGTTCTTGTCGATGGTGCGCAGTGCATGCGCGGAAACACGAAGCTTGACCCAGCGGTTCTCGCTGGCCACCCAGAAACGGCGCTCGTGCAGATTCGGCAGGAAACGACGACGGGTCTTGTTGTTGGCGTGCGAGACGTTGTTACCCGTCTGCACTCGCTTGCCGGAAACCTGGCATACGCGGGACATTGCGCACCTCGATAGTAGTAGTTGTCAGCCCGTAGCCCGGGCGACGGCGGCCTCGATGGTTGCCCACCACACGTCAAGAGAATCAAAGGGTTACGCTGGCGTTGGGCGGCCGGGGACGTGCTCCCGGGGGCGCCGCCCGGTAGAAAACCGGACACAGCGAGCCGCGCATTATGCACGGGTTCAAGCACTTGCGCAAGTTACCCACAGGCTGCGGCTGAACCGGCAGGGCCGGGAGCCCGCCAACCGGCATACTGGCCCGGATCACTGCGGAGCTTTCCATGCGGCTGCTGGCCCTGACCTACGGAACCGAAGGCGATACGCGGCCCCTGGCCATGCTCTGCCATGGGCTGATCGGCGCAGGCCACGAGGTGACACTGCTTGCCGATGGCGGCACCCTGGGCAGCGCGCAGGCCCTGGATGTGCCCCATGCGGCCCTTGAAGGTGACATCCATGACGAAGTGGTCGCCCTGGTGTCGCGTGGCAACGGTGTTGCCGCCGCCAGTTCCGGTCTGGCACGGATGGCGCTGCAGCATGTCAGCGGCTGGATGCGCCAGGCCGATGCGGCCGCAGAAGGCTGCGATGCGATTCTGACCGGTGGCCTGGCGGCCTTTGTCGGCATGAGCGTGGGCGAACGCCGCGGAATGCCGGTCATCGGCACCGGCATGATCCCGCTCACCCCGACGCGGGCCTTCCGCTCTCCGTTCCTGCCACCGGGACGCTCGCCGGGCTGGTTGAACCGCGCCAGCTATGGGTGGGTCAACGGCCTGATCTGGCGCCAGTTCCGTCGGCCGATCAACGCGGCACGCCAGCAGTCAGGGCAATCGCCGCGCCGCTCGCTGTGGCCCGGCCTGCCGATGCTCTATGGCATCTCGCCGCAGCTGCTGCCGCCACCGGCGGATTGGCCGGCCGACCACATCGTCTGTGGCCAATGGCGGCTTCCTGATGCGCCGTGGACGCCCCCGGTCGATCTGCAGGCCTTCCTCGATGCCGGGCCGCCGCCGGTGTACCTGGGCTTTGGCAGCATGACCGGGTTTGATCGCGAGCGCGTGCTGCCGGCCCTGCTGCAGGCGCTGGCGCCGCGTCGGGTGCTGCTGTTTCCGGGGTGGGCCGGGCTGCCGACGGGCGCGCTGCCAGCAGATGTGTTCGTGCTCGGCCCGACGCCACACGAAGCACTGTTCCCGCATTGCGCACTCGCCATCCACCATGGTGGCAGTGGCACCACGCATTCGGCCTGCCGCGCCGGCATTCCCTCGCTGGTGATGCCGTTCGCCGCGGATCAGTTCTTCTGGGCCGATCGCCTGCATCGGTTGGGCGTGGCACCGGCACCGTTGTCACCGAAGCGACTGGATGCAGCAACGCTGGCGGCAGCCATCACCTTCGCTGAAACCGACGCAACACGCGCACGCGCGGCGGCCCTGGGCGCGGCGATGAGCCATGAGGACGGAGTGGCACGTGGCGTGGCAATGATCGAGCGCTGGTTGCGGCCGGTGTAACAGCGGCCAGACCTCAGCGCAGGTGCGGAATCACCTGCGCCAGCAGATGGGCATCCTTGAGCGCGCCGTGCAGGCCGCGCTGGCTGGGAATGCGCAGGCGCTGCAGCACATCATCCAGCTTGTTGCCTTGGCCCGGCCAGCGCCCGCGCGCCAGCTTCAGGCTGCAGGTGATGCGGCAGTGCTGGGCCAGCGTGCCGGGGATACCGGACAGACGCAGCTCGTTGTCCAGGAAGCCCACATCGAAGGTGGCGTTGTGCGCGACCATCTCGCTGCCGCGCAGGAAGTCCAGCAGTTCGGCGGCCTTGCTGGAAAACAGTGGCTTGCCCACCAGCATCGCATCACTGATGCCATGCACGCGCTGTGCGCCCCAATCGACCCTGCGCTGCGGCTGCAGGTAGGTGTGGAACTGGCGGCCGCTGAGCTGGCCATCGATCAGTTCGACGGCACCGATTTCGATCACCCGGTGCCCCAGGCGGTGGGAGATGCCGGTGGTTTCGGTATCCAGTGCGACGATGCGACTCATGCGTGGCGATGTGTCCTGTTGCGTGCGGTGGTGATTTTCGCATGCCTGCAGCGGGAAGCCGCTCCTGTAGAGTCGAGCCCGTGCTCGGCTCACGCGCTAGGCGCAGGCCTTGAGCGTTGGAGTCAGAAGCAGCCGAGCGTGGGCTCGGCGCTACGGGAGCGTGTGCGTCAGCCCAGCGCTTCCACCACCCAATCGATGAACACCCGCAGCCGCTGGCTCATGTGCCGGTTCGGCGGGAACATCACGTGCATCGGCATCGGCGGCAGCTGCCAGTCCTGCAACACCGGCAGCAGCTCACCGCGCGCCACGTGCGGTTCGGCCATGTAGCTGGGCAGCGCCACCACGCCCAGGCCCGCCAGCGCTGCGGCCAGATAGGCATTGCCGTCGTCAAAACCGACCGTGTAGCGGCCCTGCACTTCGATGCGCTCATCGCCGCGCTGTGCAACGAACACGCGTGCGCGGCCACTGCGCGGGCTGAGGAAGCCGACCATGTGGTGATCGGGCCCTTCCAGCGCCCGCGGATCGGTCGGCAGGCCGAAACGCTGCACATAGCTGGGGCTTGCGTGGAAGCCGATCGGCAGCGCCGCCAGCGGCCGCGCTACCAGCGCCGGGTCGGCCGGGGTGCCACCCCGGATCACGCAATCGACGTTGTCAGCGATGACGTCGACCTCGCGGTCGCTGACGCCGATGTCCAGCTGGATCTCCGGGTAGCGCGCCTGGAAATCCGGCAACGCCGGCACCAGCCGCAACCGCGCGTACGGCCCGGGCACATCCACGCGCAGCCGCCCGCGTGGCTGGGCGGCCGCATCGCCCAGCCCGCCCTCCACTTCTTCCAGCTCGGCCAGCAGGCGGGCGATGCGCGGGTAGTAGGCCGCGCCGTCGGCGGTGACGCTGACCCGGCGCGTGGTGCGGTTGAGCAGGCGCAGCCGCAGGTGCGCCTCCAGCTGCTGCACCAGCTGGGTGGCCGTGGTGCGGCTGATCTGCAGCGTGTGCGCGGCGCGGGTGAAGCTGCCGGTTTCCACCACGCGGGCAAACGCCCGCATCGCCTCGAAACGGTCCATGGCGGGCCATGATTGTTTGGAATTGGCAATCAATCTAGGCCGATCATGGCGGTTTATCCAGACAGCACTGGCGCGGAGGATGGCGTTCTCTCCCACGGGATCTTCCCCATGTCACAGCGTGATGTCGTTTTCCCCGCCGGCCGCCAGGCCCTGTACGCGCGCAACCGCTACTCGCCGGCGATCCGTTCCAACGGCTTCCTGTTCGTGTCCGGCCAGGTCGGCAGCCGCGAGGACGGTTCGCCCGAGCCGGACTTCGAGGCGCAGGTGCGCCGCGCCTTCGAAAATCTCAATGCGGTGTTGGCTGCTGCGGGCTGCACGTTCGATGACGTGATCGACGTGACCGTGTTCCTGGTCGATCCGGAAACCAACTTCGAGAAGGCCTGGGCGATCGTGCCCGAGTACTGGGGCGAGGCGCCGCACCCGACCCTGACCGGCATCGGTGTGACTTGGCTGTACGGGTTCCAGTTCGAGATCAAGGTGATCGCGAAGCTGCCTGCAGACCGGTAGTGCCGGCCGCTGGCCGGCAATGTGTCGGGGGTCGAAAAGCGTGTCGACCAAGGTCGACACCTACCAGAGCACATGTGCGCGGCGCACCCGAACGATGTGGTGGGGTCAGAGCTCTTTCCGGAGGAAAGGGATCCGACCCCGCGCCCGGCCCACCTGAACGGGAGATTCCGACGAGTTCCCGAAGCGGCCATTGATATTGTATCCGGCGAAAACCGCTTGCTAGCCTCCCGTCCATGCGCCGGATCACCCGCCAACTGCGTACGTACCTGATGATGCTGCTGATGGCGGCCTTCGTGGTCGTGCCGGTGGCCGACGTGCTGGCCTGCGCGGTCGAGCCGCACGACACCACGGCGGTGCACGTGGAAAGCAACGCCAATGATGCCGAGGGTGACAGTGACGGCAAGCACACCGGTGCCTGCAGCCACAACCACTGCCACCACTCCAATCTGAGCCTGCCGGCCAGTACCCTCGCCGCCTTCGGTGCGCCACTGCCGGCGCGCTGGATGAATGCCGGCGACGCGGCGACCTATGCGGTCGCCCAGGATGAATTGACGCGTCCCCCCCGGGCGTGAGTTGAGCGCGTCCCGCGATTGCGGGCTCCCGTTTCACTCACAACCGGAATCCCCCTATGTCGATCCTGACACCTCGGTCGCTGCGTGCGGCCGGGCAGGTCGTCGCCGTGTTGCTGGGCCTGGCCCCGGCAATGCAGGCGTCGGCACAAGCCGCCCCTTCCTACAACACCCTGCTTGAACGCCTGGACCAGCTGCCCGGCACCCGCGTCGGTGCGGCGCTGGCCGAGGCCGCCGATGCGCGCGCCGACCAGGCCCGTGCGTTGCCCAACCCTTCACTCTCCTACTCCGCCGAGAACGCCTGGGGTACCGGCTCCTATGGCGGCATGGGCAAGGCCGACAGCGTGCTCACCCTGTCCCAGCCGCTGGAGGTCTGGGGCCAGCGTGGTGCGCGCGTCCGTGCAGCCCGGGCCGAAGCACAGGCCGC
The DNA here is from genome assembly GCF_001499715.1 of Stenotrophomonas thermophila. NCBI lineage: Bacteria > Pseudomonadati > Pseudomonadota > Gammaproteobacteria > Lysobacterales > Lysobacteraceae > Stenotrophomonas > Stenotrophomonas thermophila. Next base: position 458,815 of record NZ_CVIW01000001.1, read on the forward strand.
CAACCTGCGTGGTGCCCAAAGCCGTAGCGACGTGGCCAGCCAGCTGGCGGTGGTCTACGCACAGGCGGAAAGTGCACTGCGCCGCTACACCCTGGCCGAAGAAGCGCTGACCCTCACCCGCGCTGACGCCAACGCCGTCAACGCGATGGTCAAGCAGGGCCGCGAGCCGCAGCTGCGCGCGGTGCAGGCGCAGAGCGAGGTGGCCAACGCCAGCGCCGCGCTGGATGAAGCGCAGGCGTTCCGCGATGCCGCGCTGGCCCGCCTGGCCGGTGCTGCACTGCTGGATGCACCGGTGCAGTCGATCGATGACAGCCTGCTCGACCGTGCGCCGCCGCTGCCGCGCGGCGCCACCGATACCGCACTGGCGGTGCGCATCGCTGAAGCCGAAGCCGATGCGGCGGGCAAACTGGTCGAGGTGGAGCGCAAGCGTGCCCTGCCCGACCTCAGTGTCACCGCCGCGCAGACCCGCTTCCGCGAGGGGGGCGAGCGTGCCTACAACCTCGGCGTCAGCCTCAGCATCCCGCTGTTCGACCGCAACCGCGGTGGCATCCGCGCCGCCAATGCCGACCAGCGCGCAGCCGAAGCACGCCTGGACCAGCAGCGCCGCGACAGCGAGGCCGCACGCCTCTCCGCCGTGGCCGGACTGAAGGCGGCCGGCAGCCGCACCCGCGCCGCCGATGAAAGCGTGGTCGCCGCCGAAGAGGCGTATCGCCTGGCCCGCATCGGCTTCGACGCCGGACGCATCTCGCAGCTGGAACTGCGCAGCACGCGCAGCGCCCTTATCGCCGCCCGCGCCGCCGCCGTGGATGCGCGCCTGTCGCGCGTCGGCGCGGAAATCGATCTTGCCCGCCTGGAAGGGCGCGCACCTTTTGTGGAGGTCCCATGACGCTCTCCCGTACTTTCCCGCTGATCGGCGGCGTGCTGCTGGCCGCGCTGCTGGCCGGCTGCGCTGGCAACGCGCAGACACCTGCCAATGAAGACCCGGCTGCGGCCAAGGCCGGCACCGACGATGGCCACGGCCATGCCGCCGACAGCAAGGAGGCCAAGGCCGAATCCGCAAAGGCGCCCGCCGATGGCGATGAGGGTGTCGTGCAGCTGACTCCTGAGCAGATCAAGGCGTCCAGTATCGAAGTGGTTGCCGTCGGCCGTGGCGGTGGCGGTTCAACCCGCCTCGCCGGTCGGGTGGAGCCCTCTGTCGGTGCGCGTGCATCGGTAGCCTCCACCGTGACCGGCCGCGTCGAGCGCGTACTGGTCGCGCCGGGCACGGCGGTGAAACAGAACCAGGCGCTGGCCATCGTGGTCAGTGGCGAGGCAGCGGTGTTCCGCGCCAATGCGCTGGCCGCATCCGCCGAAGCCGAGGCCGCACGCCTGGCCTATGGCCGCGACAAGGCCCTGGTCGACCAGGGCGTGGTCGCCCGCCAGGAGCTGGAAGCCTCGCGCGCACGTTCGATGGCGGCACAGGCCCAGGCCGCTGCCGCGCAGGCCCAGGCCGCCGCCAACGGTGCGCCCGATGCCAGTGGCCGCGTGCGCATCACCAGCCCGGTGGCCGGCATCGTCGGCAACGTGCAGGTCACGCCGGGCGGCGTGGTCGCCGCCGGCAGCGCGGTGGCCGATGTCGCCGACCCGACGATGAACGAGCTGGTGTTCACTGCACCGCCGGCGCTGGCGGCACAGGTCACGCCGGGCATGACGCTGGAAGTGAGCGCGCCGGGTGGCAGCTTCACCGCCACCGTCACCGGTTCGGCCGCCGATGTGCGCCAGCAGGGCGGCGTCGCGGTGATCCGCGCCACGCCGGTGGATGCGTCGCTGCCGCCGGCCGGTTCGCCGGTATCGGCCGTGGTCGTTACCGAAGGCCAGGATGGCTCGCTCAGCGTGCCGGCCGATGCGGTGCAGAACGTTGATGGCAGCAGCGCGGTGTTCGTCGCCGTCGAAGGCGGCTTCAAGGCGCAGCCGGTGCTGCCCGGGCGCCGCGCCGGTGACCGCATCGAGATCCTTGGTGGCTTGACCGGCAGCGAGCGCATCGTCGGTGCCAATGCCTTCCTGCTCAAGGCCGAACTGGCCAAGGGCGAAGCCGAGCACGGCCACTGAGGAGGCGACCATGTTCAAGCTGATCATTGAAACAGCGGTGCGCCACCGCTGGCTGGTGGTGTTCATGGCCGCGCTGATCGCCGCGGTGGGCCTGTTCCAGCTGGGCAAGCTGCCGATCGACGCGGTGCCGGACATCACCAACCGTCAGGTACAGATCAACACGGTGGCACCGGCGCTGACACCGGAGCAGATCGAGCGGCAGGTGACCTATCCGCTGGAAACCGCGCTGGCCGGCATTCCCGGCCTGACCACCACGCGTTCGCTGTCGCGCAATGGTTTCTCGCAGGTCACCGCGATCTTCACCGATGCCACCGACATCTACTTCGCCCGCCAGCAGGTGGCCGAACGCATGCGCGAGGCATCGGAGGACCTGCCCGATGGTGCGTCGCCGATGCTGTCGCCGGTCACCACCGGCCTCGGCGAGGTGCTGATGTGGACGGTGGACTTCACCGCGTTCGATCCGGCCAAACTGGCCAAGCCGGGTGAAGCCGGCTGGCAGGCCGGCGAGGTCTACCGCACGCCGGAAGGCAATCTGCTGCGCACGCCGGAAGAACGTGCCACCTACCTGCGTACCGTGCAGGACTGGATCATCGCGCCGCAGATGCGTTCCAGCCCGGGGCTGGCCGGCGTCGATACGGTCGGTGGCTACGTCAAGGAATACGGCGTGCATCCGGACAGCGTACGGCTGGCCGCGCACGGCCTCGGCCTGGCCGATCTGGTCGCCGCCCTGCAGCGTTCCAACGTGCAGGCCGGTGCCGGTTTCGTGCAGCGTGCCGGCGAAGGACTGGTGGTGCGTGCCGATGGCCTGGCGCTGACCACCGAAGATCTGGCACAGGCGCCGGTGGCGACCCGCAATGGCGTGGTGGTGCGCGTGGCCGATGTGGCCGAAGTCGAACTGAGCCGCGCGCCGCGCCTGGGTGCGGCCAGCCGCAACGGCCATGAAGCCGTGCTGGGTACCGCGCTGATGATTGCCGGCGGCAACAGCCGCACCGTGGCGCAGGCAGCTGCGGCGCGCCTGGAACAGGTGAACAAATCGCTGCCGGCCGACATTGTGGCCGCGCCGGTGCTGGACCGCAGCGTGCTGGTCAATTCCACCATCAAGACCGTGGCCAGGAACCTCACCGAGGGCGCGCTGCTGGTGGTGGTGGTGCTGTTCCTGCTGCTGGGCAACCTGCGTGCAGCGACGATCACCGCGCTGGTGATTCCGCTGTCGTTCCTGTTCGCAGTGATCGGCATGAACCGCTTCGGCATCAGCGGCAACCTGATGAGCCTGGGTGCGCTGGACTTCGGCATCCTGGTGGACGGTGCGGTGATCGTGGTCGAGTCGACGCTGCTGATGCTGGGCCAGCGCCGCGCCGAACTGGGCCGTGCGTTGACCGCGATGGAGCGGCTGCGCGTGGCCGCCGATTCTGCGCTGAAGATGGCGCGCCCTGCGGCCTTCGGCCAGCTGATCATCCTGCTGGTGTTCGCGCCGATCCTCACGCTGGAGGGTGTGGAGGGCAAGACCTTCCACCCGATGGCGGCGACCTTCATGCTGGCCCTGGTCGGTGCCTTCCTGTTCTCCTTCACCTTCGTGCCGGCGATGGCCGCGCTGCTGGTGTGCGAGCCGAAGGTAAAGGACGGCGATACGCATGCCGAAGATGGCGAGCACGAGACGAAGCTGATCCGCGTGCTGCGTGCACGCATCGAACCGGTGGTGCGCAAGGCCGTGGCGCATCCGCGCACGGTGCTGGCCGGTGCGGTGATGATGGTGGTGGTGGGCATCGGCGCGTTCTCGCTGCTGGGCCGCGAGTTCATGCCGACGCTGGACGAAGGCAACGTGGCGATGCAGGCCCTGCGCGTGCCGTCGACCTCGCTGGAGCAGTCGCTGGCGATGCAGCTCGCGCTGGAGAAAGCGATCGCCAAGCAGCCGGAAGTGGAAACCGTCTTCTCGCGTACCGGTACCGCCGAGGCGGCCATCGACCCGATGCCGACCAACATCTCCGACAGCGTGATCGTGCTGAAGCCGCGCAAGGACTGGCCCGATCCGAAGCTGGACAAGGAAGCACTGGTGGCACGCTTCGAGAAACTGGCCGGGCAGCAGCTGGGCAACAGCTTCGAGTTCAGCCAGCCGATCGAACTGCGCTTCAACGAGCTGATCTCCGGCGTGCGTACCGACCTGGCGGTGATGATCTTCGGCGATGACTTCAGCCAGCTGCAGAAGGTGGCCGACCAGGTGGCGCTGAAGCTGCGTGCGGTGAACGGCGCGGCCGACGTGCGGGTGGAACAGATCTCCGGCCTGCCTACGCTCAACGTGGCGATCGACCACGTGGCGGCGGCTCAGTACGGCCTGACCGCTGCGGACGTGAGTGATGCACTGTCCACCGGCATTGGTGGCACGGCGGCGGGCAAGATCTTCGAAGGCGACCGCCGCTTCAACGTGGTAGTGCGCCTGGACGACGCGTCACGCAACGATCCGGACCAATTGGCCTCGCTGCCGATCGCCACGCCGTCGGGGTTGGTGATTCCGTTGTCGTCGGTGGCGCGCATTACGGTGAGCGAAGGGCCGAACCAGATCAGCCGCAACAACGGCAGCCGCCGCGTGGTGGTGCAGGCCAATGTGCGCGGTCGCGACCTGGGCGGTTTCGTCGGCGAGGCACAGGCCGCGGTGGCCGACGTGGCACTGCCGCCGGGCGCCTACCTGACCTGGGGTGGCCAGTTCGAGAACCTGCAGCGCGCGGAGAAGCGGCTGGCGACGGTGGTACCGGTGGTGTTCCTGCTGATCGGCAGTCTGCTGTTCATGGCGCTGCGCAGCGGCAAGGAAGGCATTCTGGTGTTCAGCTGCGTGCCGTTGGCGCTGGTCGGCGGCATCCTCGCACTGCTGCTGCGTGGCATGCCGTTCTCGGTGTCGGCAGCGGTGGGTTTCATCGCGGTATCCGGCGTGGCCACGTTGAACGGCCTGGTGCTGATGCAGGCGATCCGCGAGCGCCTGGACGCCGGTGACTTGCCGCTGCAGGCGGCGATCAACGGTGCCTCCAGCCGCATCCGCGCAGTGCTGACCACGGCGCTGGTGGCGATCGTCGGTTTCATTCCGATGGCGATTGCCAGCGGTTCGGGTGCGGAGGTGCAGAAGCCGCTGGCGACGGTGGTGATCGGTGGCCTGATCACCGCCACCGTGCTGACCCTGCTGGTGCTGCCGACGTTTGCCGCGCGCGTGGCCAAGCCGCGGGCGGTGGGGTGAAAGACCACGGGGTCGGTTCCTGTGATCCGACCCCGTTTTCCGATCCGGGGTAGTGCCGGCCGCTGGCCGGCAATGCCGAACGAGTGCGGTCCATGCAGGTTGCCGGCCAGCGGCCGGCACTACCCTGGTGCGGTCAGGCCTTCTTGCGTTCGGCGATGTAGGCCTGGATCTGCTGTTCCAGCACCGGCAGCGGCACCGAGCCCTGCTTGAGCAGGGTGTCGTGGAAGCCCTTGATGTCGAACTTGTCGCCAAGCTCCTTCTCCGCCTGCGCACGCAGGCGCACGATGGCGATCTCGCCCAGCTTGTAGCTCAGCGCCTGGCCTGGCCAGGAAATGTAGCGGTCCACTTCGGTGGTCACTTCATGCTCGCTCAGCGCGGTGTGGTCACGCAGGTAGGCCAGCGCCTGCTCGCGGGTCCAGCCCTTGCTGTGCACGCCGGTGTCGATCACCAGGCGCGCGGCGCGCCACATCTCGTAGGTCAGGCGGCCGAAATCCTCGTACGGGGTTTCGTAGATGCCCATCTCCACGCCCAGCTTCTCGCAATACAGCGCCCAGCCTTCGCCATAGGCGGAGATGTAGGCGTTGCGGCGGAACTCGGGCAGGTTCTTCTGTTCGGCGGCGATGGCACCCTGCAGCGCGTGGCCCGGATCGGACTCGTGCAGGGTCAGCGCCGGCAGGTTGTACAGCGGGCGCGACGGCAGGTTGTAGGTGTTGAGCCAATAGGTGCCCATGCCACCGCGGCCGGCGGTCCAGAACGGCGCGATGTCCGGCGGCACCGGCACGATGGTGAAGCGCGCGCGCGGCAACGTCATGTATTTACCCAGCTGGCCATCGGCGCGCTTGGAGATCCACGCGGCGCGTGACAGCAGTTCTTCCGGTGTCTTGGCATAGAACTGCGGATCGGTGCGCAGGAAGGCCAGGAACTCGGCGAAGCTGCCCTTGAACTTCACCTGCTTGATGATGTCGTTCATCTCGCTCTGGATGCGAGCGACTTCCTCCAGGCCGATGCGGTGGATCTCCTCCGGTGACAGGTCCAGCGTGGTGTATTCGTGGATCTGCTGCCGGTAGTACGCCTTGCCGTCGGGCATCGCTTCGGCGGCCAGGGTGGTGCGCGCCTGCGGCACGTACTCGTTGACGAAGAAGGTGCGCAGCTGCTGGAACGCCGGCACCACCTTGCCGCTGATCGCTTCACGCGCCTGCGCCTGCAGCCTGGCCTGTTCTGCGGCCGGCATGGTGTTGGGCAGCTTCTTGAACGGCGCGTACAGCGGCGACTCGGTCGGGTCCTTCAACTCGGCGACGGTGGCGATGGACACCTCGCGGCCATCGAGCACCGCGCGCGGCACGCTGAAGCCACGCTTCAGCCCAGCGCGCATGTTCTCTGTCTGCTGCCCGAAATAGCGCGGCACATCGTTCAGCCGTGCGATGTAGTTCTGGTAGTCCTGCATGGTCTTCATCTCGCGCCGGGCCATGAAGGACAGGTTGGACCAGAACGAGGAGTCGGCGTTGAACGGCATCTCGTAGCCGCGCAGGCGCACCTCTTCGGCGAGGTTGAACACCTGGTCGCGGTAGATCGCGTAGTTGACCTGGTTGTCGGGCGACAGGGTCTTCGGGTCGATCTTCTTCAGCGCGGCCAGGGTCTCGTCCCACACCTTCAGGCGCGCCTGCTGCGCGGCCAGGCCGACGTCGGGCATGCGGGTGGCATTGGCCGGGGCGTCCTCGTCCTCGCTGGCCTCGCCGCCGCCATCCTGGCGCCACTTCCATTCCTTCTCGTACAGCGCGCGGAAGGCGGCGTCGGCGGGCGATTCGGTGGCCACGCTGGCCGGCGCGGCGGTGGCGGGCGGCGCGGCCAGGGCCACGGTGGGGGCGGACAGGGCGATCAGCAGGGCAACGGCAAGACGGGTTTTCACGAGCACAGGTTCCCGGAAAGGCAGACCCCGATGATGGCACCGCCCACCGCCCACGGCATGGGACGAAGGTCCTGCCTGCGCAGCAGGCAGGACCGGGAACCGCCCGCAGGCCGGGGCCCCAGCGCCGCAGGCGCGTGGTAGAGCCGACTGTCAGTCGGCTGCTCTTCGGCCAGACGTGGCAAAGCCCGCGCTCCGCGCGAAAGTCGACTGACAGTCGACTCTACCCACGGCAGACCGCATCCCGGCGCAGCTTCAGTGGCTGGCCTTGTCGCGCTTCCAGCCGCGGTGCTTGATGTCCAGGTGCAGGCTGTACAGCGCGGTGAACGCCGGGAACAGGTTCTGCAGCACACCCACCGAGTCCTGCTTGGCCGAGAACAGGAAGTAGCTCAGCGTCATCAGGCTGCCGATCACGCTCATGTACCAGAACAGGCGCGGGATGACGGGCTTGCCGGCGCGCTTGGAGGCGATGAACTGGACCAGCCAGCGGCCGCCGAACATCAGTGCGCCGGTGTAACCGATCAGCTTCCAGCCGGTTACATGCAGGCCGGTCCAGTACAGCCAGGTCAGCGGCTGGTCGAGCCAATGCAGCTCCAGATCCATCAGCGCTCCTCCACGGCGGTGCGCTTGCTTCGGGTGATCAGCCAGGCCACGCCACGCAGGTCGCGGATGCCGACCAGCGCGCGGCCGAGGTTGTTGTACTTGGACACCCCGGCGGTACGGTGGCGGTGGTTGACCGGCACGCTGGTGGTCTTCCAGCCGGCACGCTGCATCAGCGCCGGCAGGTAGCGGTGCATGTGGTCGAAGTACGGCAGGTCGAGGAACGCGCTGCGTTCGAACAGCTTGATGCCGCAACCGGTATCGGGCGTGTCGTCGCGCAGCATGCGCGCACGGATGGCGTTGGCCCACTTGCTGGCCCAGCGCTTGCTGCCGCTGTCCTGGCGGTTGACGCGCCAGCCGGCGAACAGCTTCACCTGCGCATCGGCTGCGTCGCGTGCGGCGAGCAGCTTGGGAATATCGGCCGGATCATTCTGGCCGTCGCCATCCAGGGTGGCGATCCACGGCGCTCGCGCATGCTTGACGCCGGTCCGCACGGCGGTGCTCTGCCCGCTCTGGTTCACGTGGTGCAGCACCCGCAGTTCCGGCGTGGTCGCCTTCAGTCCCTGCAGCACGGCCAGGGTGTCATCGCGCGAGTGATCGTCGATGTAGACGATCTCGAACGGCAGCCGGCCACGCAGCGCAGCGGTGATTTCGGCGACCAGCGGGGCGACATTGTCGCGCTCGTTGAATACCGGGACGACAACGGAAAGCTCGGGTTGGCTCATAAGGCACTCGGCCAAAGGGGGGACAAAGACCGCGCATTCTCCGAAACCGAGGTTATCCGAAGATGAACCCGGCGGCGTGAGGATCCGTCCTCAGGCGCGATCGCCAAAATACTCGCGGCACCACAGCACCACAGGCGGCAGGCCTTGTTCGATCGGGGTCACCGCATCGAAGCCGAAAGCGTCATGTGCGCGCCGGGTATCGGCCATCGTGCGCACCATGTCGCCCGGCTGCATGGGCTTGTAGACCTTCTGCGCAGGGCGGCCGGCCGCCTGCTCGATCACGCTGATGAAGCGCTCCAGCTCGACCGGCGTATGGTTGCCGAGGTTGAACACCCGGTGCGGCACCGGGCCGTCGGCCGGATGCGCGAGGGCGCCGAGGATACCGGACACGATGTCGGAGACATGTGTGAAATCGCGCTGCATGCGGCCTTCGTTGAACACGTCAATCGGCCGACCGGCCAGCACCGCGCGCGAGAACAGCAGCGGTGCCATGTCCGGCCGGCCCCACGGGCCATACACGGTGAAGAATCGCAGCCCGGTGGCATGCAGGCCGTACAGCTGTGCGTAGGTGTAGGCCATCAGCTCGTTGGCCGCCTTGGTCGCCGCGTACAGCGAGCGCGGCTGGTCCACGCGCTGGTCCTCGGAGAACGGCGGCGTGGCCGAGTCGCCATACACCGAACTGCTGGAGGCATACACCAGGTGCTGCACGCCACGGTGGCGGCACAGCTCGAGCATGTTGACGAAGCCGACCAGGTTGCTGTCGACGTAGGCCTGCGGGTTTTCCAGCGAATAGCGCACGCCGGCCTGTGCAGCCAGATGGATCACGGCGGTCGGCTTCACTTCGTCGAACAGCGCGGCCAGGCCTTCGTTATCGGTCAGGTCCAGCGTGCGCAGGTCCAGCGCCGGGCACAGCGCGGCCACGCGGTCACGCTTGATCTGCGGGTCGTAGTAATCGTTGAAGTTGTCCAGGCCGACCACGGCCTGGCCGGCCTCCAGCAGCGCGCGGGCGGTGTAGGCACCGATGAAGCCGGCAGCGCCGGTAAGCAGGATGGTCATCGCGGGTCTCGATCAAAGCACCCCGCTGCCATCGGCGTGGCCGACGTCGCGGGGATGCGTCGGCCGGCGTGATGTGGCGCCGGGTTCAGCCCTGGCGCGTACGCAGCTTTTCCAGCACGCCGTCCAGGGTGTCCAGATCGGTGTAGTGGATGATCAGCTTGCCCTTGCCGCCACGGCCGTGGTTGATCGCCACCTTGGCACCCAGCGCTTCGGACAGTTCGGTTTCCAGCGAGGCGATGTCGGCCTGCTGCACCTTCGGCGTCGCCACCGGGCGGTTGCTCGGCACCTTGCCGGCGGCGAAGGCCTGCGCACGGCGCTCGACCTCGCGCACCGACCAGCCTTCATCGGCCGCTTCCTGCGCCAGCTTGCCAGCCAGCTCGGGAGCCAAGGTCAGCAGCGCGCGGGCGTGGCCCATTTCCAGGCGGCGGGTTTCCAGCAGCAGCCGGATCGCGACCGGCAGCTCCAGCAGGCGCAGCAGGTTGGACACCGCCGCGCGCGAGCGGCCGACGGCCTCGGCGGCCTCGGCATGGGTCAGGGTGAACTCGCTGATCAGGCGCTGCAGCGCCTCGGCTTCTTCCAGCGGGTTGAGGTCTTCACGCTGGATGTTCTCGATCAGCGCCATCGCGATGACGGTGCGGTCTTCCAGCTCGCGCACCACCACCGGCACTTCGTCCAGGCCGGCCAGCTGCGATGCGCGCCAGCGGCGTTCACCGGCGACGATTTCGTAGTTGCCCGCCGGCAGCTGGCGCACCAGGATCGGCTGGATCACGCCCTGCGACTTGATCGAGTCGGCCAGCTCGGACAGCTTGCCCTCGTCCATCTCGCGGCGCGGCTGGTACTTGCCCGGCTGCAGCTGGCCGACCGGCAACTTGCGCAGCACTTCACCCGGCAGCGGCTCGATCACCGCGGTGGTGGCCTGCACCTGGCTGACCGCGCCCTTCGGGCCCAGCAGCGCGTCCAGGCCACGGCCGAGGCCTCGCTTCTTGGCTGCCGGCTTGCTGCTGGTCATCAGACGGTCTCCACGGCCTTGCCGGCCTTGTTGCGTTCGTTGTTGCGGCGGATGATCTCGCCGGCCAGGCCCAGGTAGGCCACGCCACCGCGCGAGGCGCGGTCGTAGCCGACGATGCTCTGGCCATGGCTGGGTGCCTCGGCCAGGCGCACGTTGCGCGGCACGATGGTGCGGAACACGCGGTCGCCGAAGTGCTCGGTGAGCTCGGCCGACACTGCGTTGGCCAGGTTGTTGCGCACGTCGAACATGGTGCGCAGCACGCCTTCGATCTCCAGCGCGGGGTTCAGGCTGGTGCGCAGCGCTTCGATGGTTTCCACCAGCGCGCTCAGGCCTTCCAGTGCGTAGTACTCGCACTGCATCGGCACGATCACCGAATCGGCGGCGGCCAGCGCGTTGAGCGTCAGCAGCGACAGCGCCGGCGGGCAATCGATCAGGATGTAGTCGTACTCGTCGCGGATCGGCGCCAGCGCGCGCTTCAGCCGCTGCTCGCGCTCGCTCTGGCCCATCAGCTGGATCTCGGCGGCGGTCAGGTCGATGTTGCCCGGCAGCAGGTCGTAGCCTTCGGCGGTCTGCACGCGCACATCGGCGGCGCTGTTCTCGCCCAGCAGCAGATCGCAGGTGGAGGCCGCCAGCTCACGCTTGTCCACGCCGCTGCCCATGGTCGCGTTGCCCTGCGAGTCCAGGTCGACCAACAGCACGCGCTTGGGTGCGTTGGCCAGGGAAGCGGCCAGGTTGACGGCGGTCGTGGTCTTGCCGACGCCACCCTTCTGGTTGGCGATGGCGATGATGCGGGCCATGCGGGTGTGCCTCGTCGACGTGTGCTGGGACCGGTCATTATGCGTACAACCGGCCCCTTGCGGAAATCGTGGATCGCCAACCCGTTGTTCCACAAGGGGCTGGCGGCGGGAATCAGGGGCCTGTAACAGTGACCAGGTGGCGTTCGCCGGCCAGGCCGGGCACGCTCAACGGGGTCACCTCACGCACCTGCCAGCCCGCCGGCAGGTCCGCGATCTCCTCATGCGGGTAGACGCCCTTCATGGCCAGCAGTACGCCGCCGGGGCGCAGCAGGTGGCCACCGACGCGGACGATGCCGGCCAGGGTGTCCATCGCGCGCGCGGTCAGCTGGTCGTAGCGGCCGGCCTCGTCCAGCGCCTCGGCGCGCGACTCGGCCACGCGGGCGTTGCCCAGGCCGAGCTGGCGCACGGCTTCGCGCATGAAGCGCGCCTTCTTGCCGTTGCTCTCGACCAGGGTGACCTGCAGGCCCGGGCAGGCGATCGCCAGCGGGATGCCGGGCAGCCCGGGGCCGGTGCCAAGGTCGGCCAGGCTGCCGTCGGCCACGAACGGCTGCATCGCCAGCGAGTCGAGCAGGTGGCGGGTGACCATCTCCTGCGGGTCGCGGATGGCGGTGAGGTTGTAAGTGCCGTTCCAGCGGTGCAGCAGGGCCAGGTAGCGCAGCAACGGCGGCGCCAGCGCGGCGTCCAGGCCCATGCTGGCCAGGCCCTGTTCCAGCGTGGCAGACACGCTGGCGGGAAGTGGGTGTTCGCTCATGCCGGCATTATCGCCGGTTTTGCGCGCCGATTCCCCGCTTCAGTGTGGATACCAGGCCAATGCGGCGCGGAACTGGCCGCTGGCCTGCCACTCGTGCAGGTGCCAGCGCGCGGCCTCGCCCAGTTCCGGGTCACACCAGCGCAGGTGCAGGGCGCCATCGGGCCCGGGCGCCAGCTGCAGGCGGTGCAGGCCGAACGAGATGCCCTGCCCATGCGCCTTGAGGATAGCCTCCTTGACGCACCACACGCGGAAGAACCAGTGCTCGCGCCCGGCCTCATCCAGGCGTTCCAGCCAGGCCACCTCCTGCGGGTGGAAGAAGCGCCGCACGATTTCCAGCAGGCGCGGTCGCGGCCGCAGCAGCTCCAGGTCCACGCCCAGCCGGACGCCTTCGCCCAGCGCCACCAGCAGCACCTCACCGCTGTGGCTCCAGCCGGTGCCGTAGTGGGCCAACGGGCCGCTCAGTTCCGGCCGGCCCTTGTCATCGCGGACCAGTGGCAGCGTCTCCGGATCGGCCCCGAGGGCCTGCGCCAGCACCTGGCGTGCCTGCGGTTCGCCGCGGTGGCCGGGCACGTGCGGGCGCCGCCAGACCGTCACCGGACCGAAGCGCCACGGGCCGTCGAGGGTGGCTGGCAGGCTCATGCGCACGCGCCCGTCACACGATTGCACGACGGGTTCACGGCCCTGCGCGTCAACTGGTCACTGTTCCCCACCGGAGGTTCGATCATGGGCATCATCATCTGGCTGATCGTCGGCGGCATCGTAGGCTGGCTGGCCAGCATCATCATGAAGCGCGATGCCCAGCAGGGCATCATCCTCAACATCGTGGTAGGCATCGTCGGCGCGCTGATTTCCGGCTGGCTGTTCGGCGGCGGCATCAACGAGGCGATCACCATTCGCACCTTCCTGTTCTCGCTGATCGGTGCGGTGATCCTGCTGGCGATCGTCAACCTGTTCACCCGCAAGAGCATACGCTGACGCGGCGGTAGCGCCGGCCGCTGGCCGGCGGCCCTCCAGAACGGGCCCGGCGATGCCGGGCCCCGTTCGTTCAACCGATCTGCACCCACGCCGGCGCATGGTCGCTCGGGCGTTCCCAGGTGCGCGGCTCGCGGTCGATGCCCGAAGCCACTGCACCGCCCTTCAGCGCATCGGAGACCAGGGTCAGGTCGATGCGCAGGCCCAGGTTGCGGCGGAAGCCGGCGGCACGGTAGTCCCACCAGCTGAAGGTGCCCGCCTCGTCATTGTGCAGGCGGAAGCCATCGTGCAGGCCCAGCTGCAGCAGCTTGTTCAATGCGCCGCGCTCGGCGGTGGAGGTGAGGATGTGGTTGTCGTTCCACACCTCCGGGTCGTGCACGTCGCGCGCGTCCGGGGCGATGTTGAAGTCGCCCATCACGATCAGCTTCGGGTGGCGCTGCAGCTCTTCGGCGATCCAGGCATGCACCGCTTCCAGCCAGCGCAGCTTGTAGTCGTACTTGTCGGTACCGATGTCCTGGCCGTTGACCACGTACAGGTTGATCACCCGCAGGTCGCCGAAGGTGCCGGCGATGACGCGCTTCTGCTCGTCCTCGAAGCCGGGAATGCCGATCTGCACGTCCTGCGCCGGCTCACGCGACAGCAGCGCCACACCGTTGTAGGTCTTCTGGCCGGCGAACACGCTGCGGTAACCCGCGGCGATCAGCGCCGAATCGGGGAACTTGTGGTCCTCCAGCTTGGTTTCCTGGATACCGACGATGTCCGGGCCGAAGTCCTTGAGCCACTGCTCCAGGTGCGGCAGGCGGACATTGAGCGAATTGACGTTCCACGAGGCGATCTTCATGGGGGCATTCTACCCGGGTGGGCCGCCCATGCCCCGGTAGTGCCGGCCGCTGGCCGGCAACCCGATGAACCGTCGGCGAGACCCTGCAGTTGCCGGCCAGCGGCCAGCACTACCCAAACAGCAGCTTCAACAACCCCGCAATCTTCGAATACGGCGGCCGCAGCCGGTCGCTGGCCGCCCAGCGCGACTGCCACAGCACCGGCAGCCGCTTGCTCATCGCATCGAACCCGGCGCGGCCGTGGTACGCGCCCATGCCGCTGGCCCCTACCCCGCCAAACGGCAGGCCATCGGCGGCGAAGTGCAGCAGCGTGTCATTCACCGTCACCCCGCCCGCCACCACCTGGCCGAGGATGCGCTCCACCGTCGCGCGGTCGTGGCTGAAGGGATACAGCGCCAGCGGCCGGTCACGGGACAGCACGTCGGCCAGCGCCGCCTCCAGATCCGGATAGGCCCGCACCGGCAGGATCGGCCCGAAGATCTCCTCGCGCATCAGGTCCAGGTCGTCCGGCGGGTCCAGCACCACGGTCGGCACCAGCAGGCGCTCGCGGTCGGCGCGCGCGTCATCCACCTGCGCCAGCGCAATCACCGGCACGCCGCGTTGCCGCGCCTGTGCCAGATAGCCCTGCAGGCGCCGGTACTGGCCCTCGTTGATGATGCGGGTGTAGTCGTCGGCATCGCTGAAGCCGCCATAGCGCTCGCGCACCTGCTGCTGCAGCGCCTGTACGAACTCGCGCTGGCGCACGGTGTCGATCAGCACGTAATCCGGCGCAATGCAGGTCTGCCCGGCGTTGAACCATTTCCCGGTGGCGAGCCGCGCGGCGGCTTTGTCCAGCGGGAAATCGCGGCAGACAATCGCCGGCGACTTGCCGCCTAGTTCCAAGGTGACCGGCACCAGATGCTCGGCGGCGGCGGCCATCACCTTGCGGCCAACAGCCGTCGAGCCGGTGAACAACAGATGGTCCAGCGGCAGCGAGGACACCGCGGAGGCCACGTCTGCCCCGCCCTGCACCACCGTCACGCGATCGGGCGGGAACACGCTGGCCAGCAGATCGGCCAGGAACGCGCTGGTGCGGGGCGTGTGTTCGGAGGGCTTGAGCAACACGTGGTTGCCGGCGGCGATGGCGGTAGCCAGCGGCACCAGCGCCAACGTAACCGGGTAGTTCCAGGGCGAGATCACCCCGACCACGCCCAGCGGCGTCGGCCGCAACTGCGCGCGCGCCGGCCACAGTTTCCATCCCGCCGATGCCCGCTGCGGTTTCGACCAGCGCCGCAGGTGGCGGCGCAGGTGGTCGATGGCCGACAGCACGCTCATGCCATCGGCCAGCTTCGATTCAACGTGGGCGCGGTGGCCGAAGTCCTCGGCGATGGCCTGGGCCATTTCGTCCAGCCGCGCCTTCAGCGCCTCGCGCAGGCGGCGCAGGTCGGCTTCGCGCTGGTCGAGCGTGGGCCGCTGGGCCTGCCAGGCGCTGCGCAGGGTGTGCAGGATGGCGGGGAGCTCGGCCGGGGTGATGGTGGTCATGGGCCGACTATACGGGGTGCCGCGCAACGCCATGGTAGTGCCGGCCGCTGGCCGGCAATGGGTTCATGTCTGCGGAGATTCATGGGGTTGCCGGCCAGCGGCCGGCACTACCGGAATGCGAGCCGAAATGACACGGCGCAGAAAACAGAAAGGCCGCGGTCTGCACCGCGGCCCCTGAAACGCGGTGGGTGCCGACCGTTGGTCGGCACGCCGGTTACTTGGTGATATCCACGTTCTTGGTTTCGCGCAGGAACAGGCCGCCGATCACCACCGACATCAGTGCGATCGCAATCGGGTACCACAGGCCGTAGTACAGGTTGCCGGTACCGGCCACCAGCGCGAACGAGATCGCCGGCAGGAAGCCACCGAACCAGCCGTTGCCGATGTGATACGGCAGCGACATCGAGGTGTAGCGGATACGGGTCGGGAACAGTTCCACCAGGTAGGCGGCGATCGGGCCATAGACCATGGTCACGTACAGCACCAGCAGCCACAGCATGAAGATGGTGCCGGCGATGTTGATGCGGGCGCCATCGGCCTTGGCCGGGTAGCCGGCGGTGGTCAGGGCGGTCTTCAGTTCCGCACCGAACGCATCGGCCTTGGCCTTGCCTTCTTCCTTGGTCAGGCCGGCGGCCTCATACGAGGTGACGCTGGCGCTGCCCACATTCACCATCGCCAGCGAGCCGGCGACGGCGGGCTGCACGTCGTACGGCACACCGGCCTTGGTCAGCGCAGCGGTGGCCACGTCGCAGGAGCTGGTGAACTTGCGCAGGCCCACCGGATCGAACTGGAACGAGCAGGTGGCCGGGTCGGCGACGACCAGTGCCGGGGAGCTGCTGCGCGCTTCTTCGATGGCCGGGTTGGCGAAGTGGGTCAGGCCCTTGAAGATCGGGATGTAGGTGATGGCCGCCAGCAGGCAGCCGGCCAGGATGATCTTCTTGCGGCCGATGCGGTCGGACAGCCAGCCGAAGAAGATGAAGAACGGCGTGCCCAGTGCCAGCGCTGCGGCGATCAGCAGGTAAGAGGTGGTGGCATCGACCTTCAGCATGCTGCTGAGGAAGAACAGCGCGTAGAACTGTCCGCCGTACCAGACCACGGCCTGGCCAGCCGCTGCACCGAGCAGGACCAGCAACATCAGCTTCAGGTTGCCGCCCTTCAGGCTGTCGCGGAACGGGGTCTTGGAGCCCTTGCCTTCAGCCTTCATCTGCTGGAACAGCGGCGATTCGCTCAGCTGCAGGCGGATCCATACCGAAATGCCCAGCAGCAGGATCGACACCAGGAACGGGATGCGCCAGCCCCAGGCCTCGAAGGCCTCGTTGCCCAGCGTCATGCGGCAGGCCAGGATGATCAGCAGCGACAGGAACAGGCCCAGCGTGGCGGTGCACTGGATGAAGCTGGTGTACAGGCCGCGCTTGTCGTCCGGCGCGTGCTCGGCCACGTAGGTGGCGGCACCGCCGTACTCGCCGCCCATCGCCAGGCCCTGGGCCAGGCGCAGGATGATCAGGATCACCGGTGCGGCGAAACCGATCGAGGCGTAGTTGGGCAGCACGCCGACCAGGAAGGTCGAGATGCCCATGATCAGGATGGTGACCAGGAAGGTGTACTTGCGGCCGATGCGGTCGCCGAGGCTGCCGAAGAAGGCCGCGCCGAACGGACGCACGAAGAAGCCGGCGGCAAACGCCAGCAGGGCGAAGATCATGCCCGTGGTTTCATTGACGCCACTGAAGAACTGCTTGGCGATGATGGCCGCGAGCGAGCCGTACAGGAAGAAGTCATACCACTCGAAGACCGTGCCGAGGCTCGAGGCGAAGATGACTTTCTTGTGGCCCTTGGTCAGGGTGCCCGCTTTGTGTGCGGTGCTGGGTGTACTGGACATGGGACGCTTTCCCTCTGTAGGTGCCGACCGCCGGTCGGCACTCAATCTCGATAGGTGCCGGTCACTGGACCGGCCCCGCTTTGGGTAGGTGCCGGCCGCTGGCCGGCACGCTCTTAGAAGCTGTACTTCGTGGTGAACTGCAACCGGGTGATGTCACCCTTGTTGCCGTTCTCCACTTCGCGGCGGCCGTACATCAGCTCCGCACCGATATCGACCTTGGGCAGCGGCGAATAGAAGATGTTGCCACGGACGCTCTGCACGCTCTTGGTCACCAGCGGGCCGAGGATGCTGTCGTTGTCGTAGTCGCTGCGCGCGTAGATCAGGTTGGTGCGCAGCTTCGGCGAGAACGCATGCCGCCAGCCCACGTAGCCGGCCAGCACGCCGGTCGGGTTGAGCTCATCGCGGGCCACGTCGTAGGC
Source organism: Stenotrophomonas thermophila (assembly GCF_001499715.1). Classification (NCBI taxonomy): domain Bacteria; kingdom Pseudomonadati; phylum Pseudomonadota; class Gammaproteobacteria; order Lysobacterales; family Lysobacteraceae; genus Stenotrophomonas; species Stenotrophomonas thermophila. Next base: position 476,591 of record NZ_CVIW01000001.1, read on the forward strand.
GCTGTCGGCGGTGATGCCCAGGCCGATGTAGCGGGCGATGCCTTCGCCGCCGGTCAGCTGGTAGTGCAGCGAATCGCTGTCACCCATCACCCACTTGCCGCCCAGGGTCAGGCCGCCGGCCACCTTGTCGGCCTTCGCGCCGGTGGCCTGGTTGTCGACCTTCAGCTGACGGACGATGCCGCCGACGCCGAAGGTGCCCCAGTCGCCCTTCCAGCCATAGCGCAGGGTCAGGTCGGGCAGGCTGCCACGGTCGGAGTTGGCGCTGGCGTTGGTCCAGGCACCGGTGACCGGGTTGCGGGTGCCGGTGAGGGTGGTGGTTTCCGGGTTCTCCAGTGCGACACTGAAGCCGCCCTGGGTGTAGCGCACCTGCGCCTGGCGCACGAAGATCACGCCGTCGGTGGGGCCGACGAAGTCGACCGCTTCGGGCAGTGCGGCCGCGTCCATGAAGTTGGACCAGGTCTGGCCGGCCAGCCAGTTGTTCCAGTACATGTAAGCGTGGCGCAGGGTCACGCCGTAGGTGTTGGTGGCGGTCTGGTTGCCCAGCGAGTTGCCGAAGAAGTCCATCTCGAAGAACGCACCGGCCTTGTTGCCCGATTCGCTGACGTTGTCGATGCCCAGGTTGAAGCGCGAGAACTTGGCATGGGCGTTGAAATCGGTGCCCGAGCGCTTGCCGCTGCCGCCAGCGCCTTCGACCGGGGTCTGGCCCGGCAGGTACAGCGAACGGCCGGTGGCGTCGTCGGCCAGCTGGCCATCGCTGGTCTGGGTGGCCAGGAAGTCGGCCTTGATGAAGCCGCCGATCTTGACCGTGGTGCCCGGCGCGGCGCCCGGGGTGAGGGTGGTGACCTGGATCGGCTGCTTGCCGGCCGGCACCTGTGCGACCGGCTTCTGCTCGGCCTGCACCGTGCGCACTTCGGTCACGGCCTGCTGGGTCTGGCTGATCTGGGTCTGTTGTTGTTGCTGCGAAGACAGCAGCAGCTGGACCTGGCGTTCCAGTTCGGCAACGCGTGCTTCCAGTGCCTTCTCTTTGGCGGTCTCTGCGAACGCCATGCCCGGTGCGACCAGGGCGACCAGCAGGCAGGCCGCCAAAGGTGTGCGCACGGCTTTCAACGTACGGTGGCTCATGTTGCCCTCTCTCCCAAGTGGCAAGGTGATGCCGCGCGTGGGGCACGGTCGAGCCGAGACTGCGGGGCGATTATGTATAGCGGCTATTCGCCATTGGTCGAACCCGGGCCTGCAAGGCGCTCACTTTCGACCATGGTCTAACCAGGGTGGTGACGCGGCCGGGGGTGGATGGGGCAAACTGAGGGGGATCGGTCGTTGCGATGCTGCGACCGCACATACAAAGTCAACGTGCAAGTGAGGGTGCCATGGCTGATATCTACCCCGTCGATCCGCAGTTCGCCGCCAAGGCACGCATCGACAAGAAGACCTATGAACAGCAGTACCAGGCGTCGGTGGCCGATCCGGATGGATTCTGGGGCAAGGCCGCCGAGCGCCTGCAATGGATGCGCAAGCCGACGAAGATCAAGAACGTCAGCTATGACCTGTCCGACTTCCGCATCAAGTGGTTCGAGGATGGCGAGCTCAATGCCAGCGTGAACTGCCTGGATCGCCAGCTCGAGACGCGCGGCGACAAGACCGCCCTGCTGTTCGAGCCGGACGGCCCGGATGCACCGGCCCAGCATGTGACCTATCGCGAGCTGTACGAGCGCACCTGCCGCCTCGGCAACGCGCTGCGCAACCTCGGCGTCAAGAAGGGCGACCGGGTCACCATCTACCTGCCGATGATCGTCGACGCCGCGGTGGCCATGCTGGCCTGCGCGCGCATCGGTGCGATCCACTCGGTGGTGTTCGGTGGCTTCGCACCGAACTCGATCGCCGACCGCGTCAGCGACTGCCAGAGCAAACTGATCATCACCGCCGACGAGGGCCTGCGTGGTGGTCGAAAGATTCCGCTGAAGGCCAACGTCGATGCCGCGCTGAAGCTACCGGGCACGAACACGGTTGAAACCGTGCTGGTGGTGCGCCACACCGGCGGCGCGGTGGACATGCAGGCCCCGCGCGACCGCTGGTTCCACGATGTGGTGGACAGCCAGCCGTCCACCTGCGAACCGGAACGCATGAACGCGGAAGACCCGTTGTTCATCCTCTACACTTCCGGTTCCACCGGCAAGCCGAAGGGTGTGCTGCACACCACCGGCGGCTACCTGCTGTATGCGGCCTACACCCATGAAGCGGTGTTCGACCTGCGCGAGGACGACATCTACTGGTGCACCGCCGACGTCGGCTGGGTCACCGGCCACAGCTACATCGTGTACGGACCGCTGGCCAACGGTGCGACCTCGCTGATGTTCGAAGGCGTGCCGAACTATCCGGACACCTCGCGCTTCTGGAACGTGATCGACAAGCACAAGGTGAGCATTTTCTACACCGCCCCGACCGCGATCCGTGCGCTGATGCGCGAAGGCGAGGAGCCGGTGAAGAAGACCTCGCGCGCGTCGCTGCGCCTGCTCGGCAGCGTCGGCGAGCCGATCAATCCGGAAGCCTGGCGCTGGTACTACGAAGTGGTCGGCGACAGCCGCTGCCCGATCGTCGATACCTGGTGGCAGACCGAAACCGGCGGCATCCTGATCTCGCCGCTGGCCGGCGCGATGGACCTCAAGCCGGGATCGGCCACCCTGCCCTTCTTCGGCGTGCAGCCGGCGCTGGTCAATGCCGATGGCGAGATCCAGGACGGCCCGACCGAGGGCAACCTGATCATCCGTGATTCCTGGCCGGGCCAGATGCGCACGGTGTACGGCGACCACCAGCGTTTCATCGATACGTATTTCCGCACCTACCCGGGCAGCTACTTCACCGGCGACGGTTGCCGCCGCGACGAGGACGGCTACTACTGGATCACCGGCCGCGTCGACGATGTGATCAACGTGTCCGGCCACCGCATCGGCACCGCCGAAGTGGAAAGCGCGCTGGTTTCGCACCCGAAGGTGGCCGAGGCGGCCGTGGTCGGCTTCCCGCACGACGTGAAGGGCCAGGGCATCTACGCCTACGTCACCCTGGTGGCCGAAGAGGCACCGAGCGATGAGCTGCAGAAGGAACTGGTTGCCTGGGTGCGCAAGGAGATCGGCCCGATCGCCACGCCGGACCACCTGCAGTGGGCGCCGGGCCTGCCGAAGACCCGCTCGGGCAAGATCATGCGCCGCATCCTGCGCAAGATCGCCGAGAACGCGCCGGACCAGCTCGGCGACACCTCGACCCTGGCTGATCCGTCGGTGGTGGCGTCACTGGTGGACGAGCGCAAGGTGCGCTGATGTACGACCGGGGTCGGATCCCTTTCCGCAAGGAAAGGGCTCTGACCCCATCTGCTTTCCCCCACGGTTCCCCCCGACCATGACCACCCTCCTGATTGCCGATGACCACCCGCTGTTCCGCGAAGCCCTGCGCGGCGCCGTGCAGCGGGTCATCCCCGGCGTGCAGCTGTTCGAGGCCGACAGCGTGGAAGCGCTGTATGCGCTGGCCGACCAGCACAACGACGCCGACCTGGTCCTGATGGACCTCAACATGCCTGGCGCACAGGGTTTCAACGCGCTGGTGCACATGCGCTCGCTGCACCCGCACCTGCCGGTGGTGGTGGTGTCCGCACGCGAAGAAGCCACGGTGATGCGCCGCGCGCTCGACCACGGCGCGCTGGGTTTCATTCCGAAGTCTGCGGATTCGGACACCATCGGCCATGCACTGGGCACCATCCTCGATGGCGAGACCTGGGCGCCGCCGGAAGCGCACAACGTGCCGCCCACCGGCAGCGAAGAACGCGAAGTCGGCCAGCGCCTGCGCGAGCTGACCCCGCAGCAGTTCCGCGTGCTGCAGATGCTGGGCGCCGGGCGCTTGAACAAGCAGATCGCCTACGACCTCAACGTCTCCGAAGCGACGATCAAGGCCCATGTCACCGCCATCCTGCGCAAGCTGGGCGTGACCAACCGCACCCAGGCCGTGCTGATGGCCGGCAAGCTGGCGATCGACGACGACGCCATCGTGCTGCCGCCGGAAGAAGATTGAGGTAGTGCCGGCCGCTGGCCGGCAATCGCCTTCAGCTCCTGAAATCACCCGAAACCGCTTCGGTAGGTGCCAAGCTTGCTTGGCACGCTCTCGCCGCTGCGCATGCCGGCCAGCGGCCGGCACTACCCGGCACCGCTGCGCTCGCGATATAGCCATCGCTATACAAACCAGCCCTGCCTGCGCGTTTCGCTGGAAATGCGCCACGCGCGAATCGCGATGCTAAGCTTCGCGTCCCCTTGGGGAGTAGCCGGATTCCTTCGCAGGAATCGTCCACGTCAACATACTCGGCCAGTGCGCCGTGGCGTGGACAACCATGATGGTTGGCGAGACCAGCGGCCCGCGCGCGCAACGTCAGGTTGGGCGCGAGCGCGAGCCGTGCGTCCGTCCTTGCCCGACCTCAGTCGCTGTCCATGTCCCCCATTTCGATCCTCCTGATCGGCTTTGCCATGTCCACCGATGCCTTTGCCGCCGCGATCGGCAAGGGTGCGGCCATGCGCAAGCCGGTGTTCCGCGATGCACTGCGTGCCGGCATCATCTTCGGCGCCATCGAGGCGATCACGCCCATCATCGGCTGGCTGCTCGGTCGTGCCGCCCTGCAGTACGTAGAGGCCTTTGACCATTGGATTGCCTTTGGCCTGCTTGGCGCGCTGGGCATCCACATGATCTACAACGGCCTGCGCCCGCATAGTGCCGACGAAGACGAAGACCCCTCCCAGCACCATGGCTTCTGGAAGCTGGCGTTGACCGGGTTCGCCACCAGCATCGACGCGATGGCGGTGGGTATCGGCTTGGCCTTCATGGACGTCCATATCGGCGTGATGGCCGCGGTCATCGGCCTGTGCACGCTCACCATGGTCACCGTCGGCATCATGCTCGGCCGTGTGCTGGGCAGCATGGTCGGCAAGCGTGCCGAGATCATCGGTGGCGTGATCCTGGTGATCATCGGCGCGACGATCCTGTACGAGCACCTGCACGGCGTGGGGTAACGCTTCCGCGATTACGTGGTTGCCGGCCAGCGGCCGGCACTACCTGACGTCACATCCACGCATGGCGTGGATCTACTGCCAGGCTGATGAAGCTCTGGTCGATGCCAGGCTTGCCTGGCATGGTTTCACGTCGTGGTTGCCGGCCAGCGGCCGGCACTACTGCGCGTCGCGCAGCGCGCCCAGGAAGGCGCGCAGCGAGGCCGGCTTGATCGGCTTGGTCAGCACGCGGTAGCCGCGCTCGCGTGCCATCCGCTTCAACTCGTCGCGGCCATCGGCGGTCAGCAGCGCACCCGGCAGCGGGTAGCCGGCCGCCTCGCGCAGCGCCACCAGCGCATCCAGGCCATCCATGCGATCGTGCAGGTGGTAGTCCACCAGCATCACCTGCGGACGCTCGGCAATCTTCTCCAGCGCCTGGTCGACGGTGGCGGCGGTGATCACCTGCACCTGCCAGCGGCCGAGCAGTGCGCGCATGCCGTCGAGGATTTCCTCGTCGTTGTCCACGCACAGCACCCGCAGGCCCGCCAGCGAATCGCTGCGCACCGGTGTGGCCACGGCCTGGGTCGCCTTGGCAGGCTCGGTGTAGCCGGGCAAGGGCGCAACCCGCGGCAGGATGATCGAGAACATCGAGCCACTGCCAACGCGGCTGCGTGCATTGAGACGATGGTCGAGCAGGCGCGAGATGCGCTGGCAGATCGACAGGCCCAGGCCCAACCCCTGCTCGCCCCAGTCGAACGGCTGCTGGTAGCGGTGGAACTCGTCGAAGATCTGCCGCATGTGGTGTTCGGGAATGCCCGGGCCGGTGTCCCACACCTGCAGTTCCACCTCGTCGCCGCGCTGGCGCACGGCCAGCACGATGCGCCCCTGGCGCGTGTAGCGCAGCGCATTGGCCAGGAAGTTCTGCAGTACGCGGCGCAGCAGGCGGCGATCGCTGCGTACCCAGGCCGCGCGTGCGAACAGGTCCAGGCGCAGGCCACGACCGGCGGCGACCGGGGTGTACTGCGCGGCCAGCTCGCGCATCAGCGCGCTCACGTCGAACTCGCCGATCACCGGGTGCAGGCCACCGGCATCCAGCCGCGACACGTCCAGCAGGCCATCAAGCAGTTCTTCGGCTGCGCGCAGCGACGCGTCCACGCGTTCGGCCAGATGCTTTTGTTCGTCGCTCACGTGATCGCTGTCGCGCAGCGCGGAAGCGAACAGGCGCGCAGCATTCAACGGCTGCAGCACGTCATGGCTGATCGCCGCCAGGAAGCGGGTCTTCGACTGCTGCGCGACCTCGGCCTCATGCGAGCGCTCGGCGACGCGCTGTTCCAGCGTCTCGTTGGCTTCCAGCAGTGCTTTTTCCGCGTGCTTGTAATCGGTGATGTCGTTGTAGCTGGTCACGTAGCCGCCGCCGGGCAGCGCCTGGCCGCGCATCTCGATCACCTTGCCGTCGCTGCGGGTGCGCTCGAACACGTGCGGCGAACCGGCGCGCATGTAGCCGATGCGGCGGTTGATCTGCACTTCGATATCGCCCTCGCCCAGCTCGCCGCGCTCGGCGTTGTAGCGGATCAGGTCGGCCACCGGGCGACCCACGTAGAGCATGCCGTCGGGGTAACCGAACATGTCCTGGTAGCGGCGGTTCCACGCGGTCAGGCGCATGTCCGGATCGACCACGCTGACTCCGGCGCTGATGTTCTCCAGCGTGGTCGACAGGATCTCGCGGTTGAAGCGCAGTTCCTGCCCGGCTTCGTCCAGCACCGCCACCACTTCGCCAAGGTCCATGCCCGAGCCACGCAGCAGGCTGGTGAGCAGCAGGCGCGCCGAGGCCGCACCAATCGAGGCGGCCAGCAGGCGTTCGGTGAACTGCACCCACGGCCGGTCGGCCGGCGCCGAGGATTGCAGCTCGCGGCCCAGCGACTGTGCCTGCTCGAAGAACGAGCGCCGCGCATGGCGCTCGCCGACCACGCGCGAGGCAAGTGCCAGCAGGTCGCCCACGTGCACATGACCGGGCCAGCCACCGGCCACCGACGGGCGCTCGGCATACGGGTCGAGGAACGGCGCGGCGCGCAGCCGCTCGTCCACACCGGGGCGCCAGCGCGCGGACACCAGCATCATCGTCGCCGCGTTGACCAGCAGCGACCAGAACGTGCCGTGGGTCAGCGGATCCCAGCCGGTCATGCCGAACAGCTGCTGCGGACGCAGCCATTCGATGCCGAACGGACCGTGCTGCACCCAGCCGGCATCAACCCAGCCGGCCATGGTCATCGCCGGCAGCAGCAGCGTGTACAGCCAGGTGGCGAAACCGAGCAGCATGCCCATCTCGACGCCACGCCGGCTGGCACCACGCCAGTACAGGCCGCCGATCAGGCCCGGTGCGAACTGCGCCACCGCGGCGAACGCCATCAGGCCGTACGAGGCCAGCGTGCTGTCGTTGCTGCTGGTGCGGTAGTAGCTGTAGGCCATCAGCGCCAGCAGCAGGATCGCCAGGCGGCGGATCCACAGCACGCGCGAGGCAACGTCGGCCGCCTCCTGGTGGTCGCCGCTGCGACGCAGCAGCACCGGCATCACCAGGTCATTGCTGACCATGGTGGCCAGCGCGATGGACGAGACGATGACCATCCCGGTGGCGGCCGAGAAGCCGCCCACATAGGCGATCAGTGCCAGCGCGTTGCGGCCTTCAGCCAGCGGCAGGGCCAGCACCATCGAGTCGTCGGCGACGCTGCCGCCGGTGCCGAACAGGGTCACGCCGGCGGTGGCGATCGGCAGCACCATGCCCGAGATCAGCACCAGGTAGCCGCCGAACATCCAGCGCGCGCGGCGCACGTCGCGCACATCGCCACACTCGACCACGGCCACGTGGAACTGGCGCGGCAGGCAGATGATGGCGAGGAAACTGAGCAGGGTCTGCGAGATGAAGCCCACCGGCGGCAGGCCGGTGAACAGCGTATGCACCGACTCGACCACCGCGTCGGTGCGATTGCTCAGCCAGAGGTAGGCGAACACGCCCACGGCCAGCATCGCCAGCAGCTTGATCACCGATTCGAAGGCGATCGCCAGCATCATGCCGTGATGGTGCTCGGTGGCATCGACCTGGCGGGTACCGAACAGGGTGGCGAACAACGCCATCAGCAGCGCCACGTACAGCGCCGGGTCGGTGAAGAAGCCGGTAGGGCCGGTGTTGCCGGTCAGCACCTGCAGGCTCATCGCCACCGCTTTGTACTGCAGCGCCAGGTACGGAATGATGCCGATCAGCGCGATGATCGCCACCAGCGCGGCCAGCCGCCGCGAGCGGCCGAAGCGCGAGGAGATGAAATCGGCGATGGAGACCACGTTCTGGCTGCGCGCGATCAGCGCCAGGCGCTCGATGATGCGCCAGCCGAACAGCAGCAGCAGCAGCGGGCCGATGTAGATCGGCAGGTAGCCCACGCCGTTGCGCACGGCGGTGCCGACCGCGCCGTAGAAGGTCCACGACGAGCAGTACACCGCCAACGCCAGGCTGTAGACCACCGGCCGCAGCCACGGCCGGTCGGGATACATCGGCCGACGGTCGCCCCACCACGCCACGCCGAACAGCAGCGCAGCATAGGCAACCGAGACCAGCAGCAGGATCCAGCTGGAGACCACGCGTGCGTTTCCGTCAGGACAGGGGTCAGTAGATCACGACCGCTGGTCGTGCGGGTAGGTCATGGCGGTGGGTCACGACCATTGGTCCGTCTGGTGGGTCACGACCGTTGGTCGTGACGGGGACATCCGTGCCCACTAACAGTGGGCACCTACCGGGAATCAATGGGCACCCACCAGGAAGCGGTGGGCGCCTGCCAGGTACCGGTTTACTGGGCCGGTACGCCCATTTCCTTCAGCAGCTCGGGTGCCGGGTAGACCTTGGCCAGCAGCCAGCGCAGGTAGCGCATGTCCACGTGCACGGCACGCTTGTAGCGCGGGTCGAACCACCAGCTGGCACTGACCGATTCCCAGTTGCTGTCGAAGTTCAGGCCGATCAGTTCGCCCTTGGCGTTGAGCACCGGCGAGCCGGAGTTGCCGCCGGTGGTATCCAGGTTGGTCAGGAAGTTGACCGTCTGGGTCTTCAGCGCCGGGTCGGCGGTGCTGCCGAAGTCACCCTTGGCAATCGCGGCCAGCAGCGGCTTGGGCGCATCGAACGGGTAGGCGTTGGTGTTCTTCTCGACAATGCCGGCCACGGTGGTCACCGGCGAGTAGGTCACGCCGTCGCGCGGGTGCAGCGCCTCGACCTTGCCGTAGCTGATGCGCAGGGTGCGGTTGGCATCCGGGTACACGGCGCGGCCCTGCTTGGCGCGCCAGGCGAACAGCGCCTGCATGTACGCCGGGCGCAGGCGCAGCTGCTCGCCTTCGCGGGTCTTGCTCTCGTTCTCGATGCGCAGCTGCGCGGCCACCAGCGGGCCGGCCACGGCGATCAGCGGATCGGCGGCCAGGGCCTTGCCTTCGCGTGCGGCGGCAAAGCGCGACAGGCGCTGCGCCTCATCGCCCAGCTGGGTTCCGGCGTACAGGGTGTCCAGCGCCGTGGCCAGCTGCTGCGGGGTGCGGCCGAAGGCCGCGTCGAACTCGGCCACGCGCTGCGCGTCCGGCAGCTGCTGGTAGCGGGTCAGCAGGGTGGTCAGCAGGGCCTTCTCGACCTCCGGCGCGTAGCGGCGCTGGACCTGCTTGAGCACGCCTTCGATCATCGCCTGGTCGCGCTGCTGGTAACCGCTCTCGCGCTGCGCGTCCGGCTTGGCCGATTCGATGCGCAGGCGCTCCAGCAGCAACGCCGAACGCAGCAGCTGGCTCTGCGCGGCGATCTGGTCCAGCAGCAGGTCGCGCTCGCCCACCGCCGCGCCCTGCGACAGGTTGGCCAGCAACGCCTTGATGTCGCCCTGGTACTTGCGGTCGGTCGCGGCCAGCATCGCGGTCTCGTCGGCGGCACGCTGGGCCTTGGCGTCGCTGCGCAGCAGGCCTTCCAGTTCGCCAGCGGCGCGCTTGCGGTTGTTCTTCAGCGACTGCAGCTGCGAGGCATAGCGGGTACGCGCCTGCGCGTCCTTGGCGGTGGCGGCCTCGATGGTGTCGATCATTTGCTGGAACACCGACACGCGGCGCGGCAGCACGGCATCGATCTGGCCGGCGAATTCGGCCGCGGTGCGGTGGCGATAGGTGATGCCCGGGTAACCGGCCAGCATCGCGTAGTCGCCTTCCTTCGGGCCTTCCACCGACATCTTCAGGTGCGCCGGTGCCTGGTAGGGCACGTTGTCCTTGCTGTAGGCGGCCGGCTTGCCGTCCTTGCCCACATAGGCGCGCAGCAGGGTGAAGTCGCCGGTGTGGCGCGGCCACATGAAATTATCGATCTCATCGCCATAGTTGCCGATCGCACGCGGCGGCGCGTACACCAGGCGCACGTCGCTCAGTTCCAGCTGGGCGATCCGGTAGAAGTCGGTGCCGTAGTACATGTTGGCCACCGAGCAGCGCACGCTGCCGTCCTTCTCGCACTCGGCCACGATCTGCTTGCTGGCGGCATCGACGGCATCGAAGTAGGCACGGCCGGTCTTGCCGCGGGCCTGCGCCAGCACCTGGTCGGTCACCTTGTCGAAGCCGACGGTGACCAGCACGCGGAAGTCCGGGTTGGCCGGGCGCTCGTCGGCGCGGTCCTTGGCGATGAAGCCACCGTTGATGAGGTCGTGCTCGGGCGAGCTGTTGTACTGGATCACGCCCATCGCTACGTGATGGTTGGTCAGCAGCAGGCCGTCGGAGGACACGAAGGAGCCGGTGCCACCACCGGCACGCACCACGGCACTCAGCGGCGGCGCGGTGACATTGGCCAGGTCGGCCGGATTGCCCTTGAAGCCTGCGGCCTGGAGCGGCTTGGCCAGTTCCGGCAGCTGGGTCGGCATCCACATGCCTTCATCGGCGTGGGCGCCGGCAGCGAGGGTCAGGCCTAGGGCCAGGGCGGCGGGAAGGGCTTTGCGTGGTGACATGAGGCAATCCGGTACGACAGAACAGCCCGGGACCATAGCCGCTGGGGCCGGATGGGGCAACGGCTGATGGTTGGGGGCACCGATGCTGGCTAGAATCAGGCACGGATACTAGGGAAGGACCGATGATCGCAGGAATCGATCTGGGCACCACGCATTCGACAGGGCCATCTGCCGCCGAGGCGCTTGCCGACCGCATCGTCCGCAACGGTCAGCAACGCGATCCGGCAGACTTCGCAGCCTGGCTGCAGCAGTCCCCGGAACTGCAGCCCCCTGCGGATGCTGGCGCGGTGAACCTGGCAACCTGGCAACGGCTGATGAAGGGCACTACGCCGTTCCCGCAAGCGAACTTCGAGCAGCTGGCCGACCGCTTCCAGTGGTATGACCGGGACAGTATCCGCGAGTGCTACGACATGGCCGCCCTCGGCCACAGCATGCACCTGTGCTGGTTGCTGGTGCCAGGCAACGAGACCGCGCTCGCCCGTTACATGCATCTTGAGAATGCGCCGGTTTCGGTGGTGCAGGCCCGCACCCGTGTCGCCCGGCTCAGTGGCCCCTGGCACCCACTGCGCGCGCGCATCCAGGCGCTGTCCGCGCGCACGCGGCACGAAATGCGTGAAACGCTGCATTACCTTGTCGGCGTGCCTGTGATGGAGCACGTGGCGCTCCCACCGCCATTGCAGCGCAGGCAGGTCATGTTCTGGGCGGCCGCATGCGACGCCCTGCACCATTCCGTGCCGTCACGCAGACGCTTCACGCGGCGAACGGTCGCTTTGGCACTGCTTCTGACGTGCGCCCTGCTGGCCGCCATCGCAATCCTCCGCGGGGCATTTTCCAGCTCCCCCGGCAATGCAGACAGTGATCGTTCAAGCCTGCAGCCCCCACACGAGGCAAACCCATGAGCAACTGGATGGACCTGCTGCAGCGCGCCAAATCCACCGACCCGCAACCTTTCGCGGTGTACCTGCAGGGTCTGCGCAGCCAGTGGTCCCTGAACGAGCGCGCTGAAGCCAGTGCTAGGGTGCTGCAGGCGCTGCGCGCGCGGCAGGCGCCCATGAACCTGTCCGAAGCCGCGGCGCTTTACCAGGCCTTCGGCTGGGACGACGCGGGCTGCGGCCTGGCACCAGGCGAACTGCGCGAGCTGGCCGAACACGCCTGGCAGGACTGGCTGCAACTGCCCGCGCAGACCGATCTGCTGGCCCAGCAGATGGAGGCGCGTGGCGGACGCTGGACCAGCCACGATGACGCTGCCAGCCGCCTTCAGCAGCTGCGCGAACCGCGTTCGCACCTGCGCAACCTGATGTCCGCGCTGCCGCTGCGCGTGCCGCGCCAGGCCGCAGCGTTGATGGACGTACTGGGCTGCCAGGAGGACCGTCCTCTGCCGCCCGGCATCGATGCGGGCCAAGCCCGCTTCTGGGCCGGCGCCAGCGATGTCACCCGCCTCACCGCGGCACAGTTGTCATTGCTGCGTGCACTGCTGGCAAGCGTGGCGCTGACGTTGATGGCCTTCATCGCGTTGGCCACCACCCAGATCGCCAACACGCTGCTGCCCTACCAGTCGGAAGAGCAGCGCAGGGCGATCGTGCTGGGCACGGCAGCGCTGGCGCCACTGCTCGGCACGCTGCTGGCCATTGGCCTGCGTCATCTGTTCGTCTGGCAGAGCGCCCCTGAAGACCCGTCCGTGCCGCCTTCCCGGCTGCGTTGGCTGGCCCTGCCGGTCGCCTGCGCAGCCATCGCAGTGGTCGGTACCGCCGTGTACCTGTGGGTGCCCTCGCCTTCGCTGTGGTTGGCACCGCTGTGCTGGCTGCTGGCCTGGACCGTGCTGGCCACGGCATGGATCCGCTACCAGCTGCGCCGGGGCAAGCCCGTCCGCATGGAATTGCCAGTGTCATTCCTGATGATGCTGTCCGTGCTCAGCGTGCTGCCGGCGCTGCTGGGTGCGCTGCTGCTGTGGAGCATGGACCTGTCCGGGCACCGCCAGCGGCTGCGCCGCAGCTGAAGAAGCCGGGGGTCGGACCCTTTCAACGAAAGGGCGCCGCCCCCGACCCGGTCATTTCTCCCGCCGCCAGTTGATCGAACCACGGTTTTCCACCGTGCTCGATTCCACTTCCACATCAAACCCGCGGCGCAGCAGGTACTTCAGCGTGATCACCGAACCGGCGCCCACCAGCGACACGCCGTAACCCACGTAAAGCTTGGGCGAGATGTACTTGCCGACGCCGATCACCGAACCACCCAGCGCGCGCGACTGGCTCACGCCTGCATCATCCAGGCCCAGCTTGGCACCCAGCTGCGAGGCGAGCAGGCCACTGCCAGCTGAGAGCGCCGCCGAGGCAGCGTTGACCTGCTGCGCCTGGTCGCTGCTGGCGCCGGTCAGGCTGCGTCCCAGCACCAGATAGGCCAGTGCCTCGGACTGCGACATCGCCGGATCGGACCACACGTCGGCACGCGGTTGCTGGGCACGCCCGGTCACGTCGATGCCGGCGGTGACATCACCGATGCGGCGCTCGGCGCGGATGTTGATGCGCGGGTCGGACACCGCGTTGTAGTTCCAGTTGAGGTTGCCACGGGTGATGGTCAGGTCCTGCCCATACGCCTTGTAGCGGCCGCTCACTTCCAGGCCGCCATTGGCGGTCATTTCGCGGCCGGGCTTGGCCCAGACCTGCATCTTGCCGGTCAGCGCGCCCTTCAGGCCGAACCCGGTCATCTTCACCTTGTCGCCCAGGCTGACCGTCAGGTCCATGTCCAGCGGCGAGGTGCGCGACTCTTCCGGATCGGCCGGGTCGAGCACCACCACGTCTTCGGACACCGAGGTGCCGCGGTCCAAGCGTTCCAGATCGATGTCGGCCTCGGGCACGTGCACGGTGCCGCGCAGCTCCATCGCCGCCTTGGCCAGGGTGAAGTCGAGGTTGGGGTTGGCGACGATGCGCAGTTCGCTGGTGTTGGACAGCAGCACGTTCTCGCCATGGATCTTCAGCTGCAGCGGCTGCGCATCGCCGAACCACGACAGGCCACCGTCCACGTACAGCGTGCCCTGGCCCGAGTTGGCCTGCGCGGTGATCTTGGCCGAACCATCGGGCTGGGCCACGAAGCTGCCCTTGCCCTGGTCGAAGGTCAGGCCCAGCGCCGGGAATTCGCCCTTGAAGTTGCTCAGCTGTGCGTCACCGCCCAGCGACGGCTGGCCTCGCGTCCCGCGCAGGCTGACGTGGCCTTCGATCAGGCCGGTCGGTCGCACGATGTCCGGCGAGAACAGCTCCAGCCAGTACAGCCGCGACATGTTCAGATAGAGCTCACCGTTCAGTGGTGCACTGGCTTCCCAGCCGGTCTGCATCTTCGCGTCGACGAAGCCATTGCCCTGGAAGCCCATGCCCAGGTAGCCCTTGATGCTGGCCGGGGTCATGTCGAGCTTCAGCGAGAACTGGTCATAGCGCACCAGCTCGCCGCGGGTGGTATCGCCCACGGTGTTGCGGTTCTCGCCCAGGCGCACGCCGCCTTCCTTCGAGCGCACTTCCACATGGCCTTCCCAGGCCGCGCCACGCGGGCGGATCTGCGCGTCCAGGCTGACGTCGCCGCGCAGGTAGATGCGGCGGCCGGACTGCGGTGGCAGCCACGGCTGCACCAGCGCCAGCGGCAGCGCATCGCTGCGCACCACCAAGCCCTCGCGCGGCCAGTTGGCCCTTGCGCACAGCGCGCCACTGCTGGCGGCGGCGAGGCAGGCTTCGGACAGGGTGTAGGTGCTGCCGTTGATCGCGAACGCCGCCGGTGCACGCAGCGACCACGCATCACCCTTCACCGGTGCGATGCGCAGCGAGGCCAGCTCGCCGCGCCACTGCGTGCCCTGCTGGCGCACGCTGCCCTGCAGCTCGATCGCCCCCATCTCGTTGCGGGTCTGCGCAGCCAGGCGCAGGTTGGAGACACTGCCCTGCGCATCCACGTTCAAGCGCTCCAGCAGCATGCCCGCGTTGACCTGCTGGCCCTGGATCGCCAGCGTGCCGCTGTCGCCGCGCCACGGCAGGCGGCCCTTGATGCTCACGCTTTCGGCGCCGTAGCCGTCCCAGTTGAGGTTGTTGCCGACCAGGTCGGCGGTGATGTCCGGCGCGTCGCGCGGGCCCTTCACCTGTACCTGGCCACGCAGGCCACCATCGGCGCCCGGCAGCAGATCGCTCAGCTGCAGCGGTTCGAAACGCGCATCGATATCGAGGCGGTCGCCGACCTTGCCCGACGCGGTCACCCGGCTGCTGCCCAGCGACAGCTTCAGGTCGCCCTGGCCCTGCGCGCCCTGCAGCGCGAACTTGCCCTGCGCATCGAGATTGCGCTGGCGCAGCACGCCCTTCAGCGACGGCAGATCGACCGTGGCTTCCAGTGTGCCGGTGGTACCCGGCGGTGCGTTTGCCGGCGGCGGCAGCTGGCGGCCCTTGGAGGCCAGGTTGCCGGACAGGCGGCCGTTCCAGCCCGGCACGAAGTAGCCAGGGTCGAAGTCCTTCAGCGTGGCCTTGGCATCCCAGTCCAGCTGCGGTGCCCACGCCACCTGGCCTTCCACCTGCAGCTGTCCACCCGGCGTCTGCGCCTGCAACTGGTGGATCGACGCGGCCTGGTCGTTGCCGCGTACGTCGAAGCGCAGCTGGGCCTTCTGCTTTTCGCGTTCGACATCGGCGCGGCCGATCGCCGCCCAGGCCTTCAGGGTACCGGCCAGGCCGAAGCGTGCTTCCTTCAGGGTGACCGGCACCGGTGCGCTGCCGGCGGTGTTCGGGTCCGGTGCCGGCACCCAGGTCAGGTCACGCGCGACCACCGAGAAGTTGAGCTTCTGCTGGTCTTCCTGACTGAAATCGGCGGTACCTTCCAGCCGCGCCTCACCGCCAAGGCCCTTCACCAGCAGCGGTGAGACCTTCAGCACCTGGTCCTGCAATGACACCACCGACGGTGCCAGTTCCAGTTCCTGATCGCCCTGCTTTACCTTGCCACGCAGGTTGGCATTGCCGCCCTTGCCGGCGGCGGTGAAGTCCAGCGACAACGGCGCGATCGCCGAGCTCGCCAATGCTGGCGACAGCAGCGCCAGATCCAGCTCGTCGCTGCGCACGCTGGCGTTCCAGGTCGGGTCGGTGCGGCCATCGAACACCAGCATCGCGTGCAGTGGCTTCGGCGCGCGCCCGGCTACGGCCACTTCCATGTGCGACAGGTCTCCGCGGGCGACCAGGCCCACCGTGGCGGCCGTGCGCCCACGCGGTGCCGGCAGCACGGCAGTGACGGTCACGTCGGTGTCGTAGTCCTTGGCCGGGATGTAGCGACCCTGGGCGGTGAAGTTGCCCATGTCGCTGTCCACCGCCAGCCTGCGTGCCTGGAACTCGCCATTGGCGATCTCGATGCCACCACGCACGCGACTGATGTCGATCACCGGCTCGTTGGCCTGGCTGATGCGGAAGCCGTCGATGGCAATGGCGTCGGCCTGGATCGCCAGCGGCATCTCGATCTGCGGCAGCGAATCGGGCCACGACGGCAGCTTGAACGGCTCATCGCTCTTGGCCAGGTTCAACGTCGCGTTGCTCAGCTCCAGCTTGTCCAGCAGCAGCTTGCGGCCCAGCAGCGGACGCAGGTCCGGCTCCAGGTAGGCGCGCTCGGCGTGGAAATGGATGTCGTCGTAACGGAAGTCGACGTTGTACAGGGTCAGCGGCCCTGCCACCGGGCCGTCCACCTTGTCCCAGGTGAAGCTGGCACCCACCGGGAGGCGCGCCACCACCTGGGCCAGCAGTACGTCACGGCCGGCCACGGTCTGCAGCAGCCAGTACACCGCCAGCAGGGCCAGCAGCACCAGGCCCAGCACGCCCACGCCGGACCAGGCCCAGAAGCGGCGGCGCCGGTAGAAACGCACGCGCGGCGGCCTGTTCGGAGTCGGTGCGGGGGCACTCACAGGTCCGCTCCGATGTTGAGGTACAGCTGGAACTGCGAATCCGGGTTGTTCAGGCCGTGCGCGATATCCACCCGCACCGGGCCCACCGGCGATTTCCAGCGCACGCCGAAGCCGACGCCGGTATGCAGGTCGATGGTGTTGTCAAAGGCACTGCCGGTATCGACGAACACCGCCGCACCCCAGGGGCCACCGTTGAAGTAGTGCTCGTACTCGGCCGAGCCGATCACCAGGTTCTTGGCACCCAGCGCATACTTGTCCGGCTTCGGCGTACGCGGGCCAACCTCACGGTAGGCGTAGCCGCGGATGCTGCGGTCACCACCGGCGAAGTAGCGCAGGCTCGGCGGCATCGCCACCAGGTCGCTGGTCCAGGTGGTGCCACCCTCGCCGCGCAGGATCAGGCGATTGCTATCGCCCACCGGGATGTACCAGCGCAGCACGGCATTGGCCTGCACGAAGCTGGTGTCCGAACCCGCACCTTCCACACCGGCGCGCATCGTTGCCGTACCGCTGACGCCCTTGCGCGGGAACAGCTCGTCATCGACGTCGACGTAGTCGGCGACCAGCTGCGGGTAGACCAGCGTCGAGGTGTTGTAGACCGCGTCGGTGAATTCGGTGCCCGAGGCATAGCGCCAGCGCTCGCGCAGCGCGTTGATCGAGGCGATCGCGGTCCAGTGTTCGTTGATCTCGCCGCTGCGGCTGGCGATCAGCTTGAAGTTGCGCAGGTCGATGTAGTCGGTCTGCTCGTCGTAGGCGCTGGCAGCGAAGGTGTACCAGCCATCAAGCCAGTTGAAGGCTGGAATGCGGTAGCTGGTGATCAGGCTCTTGCGCTTCTGCGCATAGTCCAGCTGCGTGTTCATCTTGTGGCCGCGGTTGTTCAGGAACCGCCGCTCGATGCCACCACGCACACCCGGGCCACTCTCGCTGCCGTAGCTCAGGCCCGCGGTGTAGATGGTGCGCTTGGCGCGCGTCAGCTTCACGTCCACCGGCACTTCGCCGTTTTCGTCGGCCTGGTCCGGGCGCGGCTGGATGTCGATCACGCTGAAGTAGTCCAGCTTGGTCAGCGACTCGCGCAGCCGGTCCAGCTTGCCCTCGTGGTAGTAGCTGCCCTGCTCCCAGTACACCAGCGGGTCGAACAGCTTGTCGACGAAGTAGTCCTGCTGGAAGCGCACCGGGCCCATGTTGTAGCGGCGGCCGCTGTCCCAGGTCAGGTCGATGTCGGCCGCGTTGTCGGCGCGGGTGATCTGCACCTGGCGCTGGGTGTAGTCGGCATCGAAGTAGCCACGCTCGGCCAGGCGCCGGGTGATGGTGATCTTGCTGGCTTCGTACTGGGTGTGCTCGAAGCGCTGGCCCTTGCGGGGCTTGAATGCGGCCAGGTCGTCCTGCAGGTACTGGTCGTACATCGCCGGGCCGGTGATGTCGATGTGCTCGCGGCGCACGGTCACCGGGGCCCCCTTGTCGACATGGATGAGCACGCGCACGTGCTCATCCTGGCGCGGCGCCTCGACCTTGATCACCGGGTTGTAGTACCCGAACGGTTCCAGCGCCTGGCGGGTCTGCCGCTCGGCCTGCGACAGCAGGTACTCCAGGCGCGATTCACCCTGCTCCTTGCCGATCGTGTCGAACAGCGACAGCGATTCCTGGATGTTTTCGATGATTGCGGCGTCGTCGCCCTTGTCCAATCCCTTGATGTCCACCTTGTCGATGGTGCCGCGCGCGTGGGCCACGGAGGTGGCGGCCAGCGACAGGACCATCAGCGGCAGGGCGTATTTCTTTGGCTGCATGCGGCACAGCATACCGACCGGAGGTGACGATGCGAAATGCATCACGTCGTTGGAGATCGGTTGTTAAGTGGCGGTCAAAATACGCGCCTTTGTGGCGATCATCGGGATCGCACGCGAGGATGCCGACGTCGCGTGCGGCAACGGCGATGATCCCGATGGACATCCGCCGGCGATGTTCCGGTAGTGCCGGCCGCTGGCCGGCACTACCGATACGGGCGTCAGCTCGACAGATGCTCGATCGCCGCCACCTTGCCCAGGCGCTCGCCCAGCATCGTCAGCAGCGCCAGGCGGTTGCCACGCAGTGCCGGATCTTCCGCGTTGACCATCACGCCATCGAAGAACGCGTCGACCTGCGGACGCAGGCGCGCCAGGCGTGCCAGCACCGCCACATAGTCCTTCTGGTGCAGGCTGGCGCCGGTGTCATCGATGGCGGCGGTGACCGCTTCGGCCAGCGCGCGCTCGGCATCTTCCTGCAGCAGTGCCGCGTCGATCTGCGCCGGAATCTCGCCCTCGGCCTTGCGCAGGATGTTGCGGATGCGCTTGTTGGCCGCGGCCAGCGCTTCGGCTTCCGGCAGCGTCGCAAAGATGCCGATCGCATCCAAGCGGCGGTCGAAGTCGTACAGTGAGGCCGGTTTCAGCTCGGCCACAGCGTTGAAGTGTGAAGCCGGCACGCCCTTGTCGCCGTAGTAGCCCTTCAGGCGGTCGAGGATGAAGTCGTACAGCTCGCCGACGTCGGCCTGCACGTTGCGCGCCGCCAGGCCGCCGTTGGCGCTGGCCAGCAGCGCGCGCAGGTCCAGCTCGAAGCCGCTTTCGATGATCGTGCGGGCCAGGCCCAGCGCGTTGCGGCGCAGGGCGAACGGGTCCTTGTTCCCGGTCGGCTTCAGGCCTGCAGCAAAACCACCGGCCAGCGTATCCACGCGTTCGGCGATGGCCAGCACCTTGCCCAGCGGCGACAGCGCGATGTCATCACCACCGAAGCGCGGCTGGTAGGCCTCGTCGATGGCCAGCGCAACCTCGGCCGATTCACCACCTGCCACGGCGTAGTGGCGGCCGGCGATGCCCTGCAGTTCCGGGAATTCGTTGACCATGCGCGACTGCAGGTCGTTCTTGGCCAGCTCGGCAGCCCGCTTGGCCTGCGCCGGATCGGCACCGACCTGGGCTGCGATCACTTCGGCCAGTGCGGCCACGCGCGCCACCTTGTCGGCCACGCTGCCCAGCTTGGCCTGGTAGGTCACCGTCTTCAGGCCCTCACCCATCGACACCAGGCCCTGCTTCAGATCCTCGTCGAAGAAGAACTTGGCATCGGCGAAGCGCGGGCGGATCACCCGCTCGTAGCCCTTGGCCACTTCGGCCACGTTCTTCGACTCGATGTTGGCAATGCCGATGAACTTCTCGGTCAGCGTGCCGGCCGCATCCAGCACCGGGAAGAACTTCTGGTTGATCTCCATCGTCTCGATCAGCGCTTCCTGCGGCACCGCCAGGAACGCGCGCTCGAAGCTGCACAGCACCGCCGACGGCCACTCGACCAGGTTCACGACCTGCTCCAGGTTGTCGTCGGTGATGCGGGCGCTGCCACCGGCCTTGGCCGCAGCGGCCTCGACCTCGGCGACGATGCGCGCACGGCGCTCGCTCGGATCGACCAGCACGAACGCAGCGCGCAGGGCTTCAACGTAGTCGTGCGGCTGCGCCAGCGACACGGTCTGGTCGTGGTGGAAGCGGTGGCCACGGCTGACGCGGCCAGCCTGCAGGCCGAACAGTTCGGCTTCGACCACGTTGGCGCCGTGCAACAGCACCAGCCAGTGCGCCGGGCGCGCGAAACCCCAGGCGTGATCGCCCCAGCGCATCGGCTTGGGAATCGGCATCGCCGCGATCGCCTCGCGCAGGATCTCCGGCAGCAGGCTGGCGGTGCTCGCGCCCGGGGTCACTGCGCGGTGCACGAAGCGCTCACCCTTGTTGTCGGTGGTCTTCTCCAGCGCGGTCCAGTCGATCCCGGCCTTGGCGGCGAAGCCCTGCAGGGCCTTGGTCGGCTGGCCTTCGGCGTCCAGCGCGATGTTCAGGTACGGGCCCAGCACTTCGCTGTGCTGTTCCGGCTGTTCCAGGCCGACGCCCGGCAGCAGCACGGCCAGGCGGCGCGGGGTGGACAGCGGGCGCGCATCGCCCAGTTCCAGCGCGATGCCACGCTTGCGCAGGCCTTCGACAACACCGTCAAAGAAGGCCTGGGCCAAGCCCGGCAGCGCCTTGACCGGCAACTCTTCGGTGCCCAGTTCAATCAGCAGGGGGGACAGTTGGCTCATCGTTTCAATCCTGTGGTGGGGGCGCAGCGCGCGACGCGTCCGGCGCCCCGGAGTAAGGGGGAGAGCGCGGCCTTCAGGCCTTCTTCGCGCCCGGGAAGCCCAGCTTCTCGCGCTGTTCGTAATACGCCTTGGCCACCGCCTGGGCCAGTGCGCGCACCCGCAGGATGTAGCGCTGGCGCTCGGTCACGCTGATCGCGCGGCGCGCATCGAGCAGGTTGAAGGTGTGGCTGGCCTTCATCACCTGCTCGTAGGCCGGCAGCGGCAGGCCTACTTCCACCAGCTTCTGCGCTTCGCGCTCGCAGGCGTCGAAACGGTGGAACATTTCTTCCACGTCGGCGTATTCGAAGTTGTAGGTGCTCTGCTCCACCTCGTTCTGGTGGTAGACGTCGCCGTAGGTCACCGGCTGGCCGTCCGGGCCGTAGGTCCAGACCAGGTCGTAGACGTTGTCGCAGTTCTGCAGGTACATGCACAGGCGCTCGAGACCATAGGTGATCTCGCCCAGCACCGGGCGGCATTCCAGGCCACCGGCCTGCTGGAAGTAGGTGAACTGGGTCACTTCCATGCCGTTGAGCCAGACTTCCCAGCCCAGGCCCCACGCGCCCAGGGTCGGCGATTCCCAGTTGTCCTCGACGAAGCGCAGGTCGTGCACCAGCGGATCGATGCCCAGTGCCTTCAGCGAATCCAGGTACAGCTGCTGGATGTTGTCCGGCGCCGGCTTCATCGCCACCTGGTACTGGTAGTAGCGCTGCAGGCGGTTCGGGTTCTCACCGTAACGGCCATCGGTCGGGCGCCGCGACGGCTGCACGTAGGCCGCATTCCAGCTTTCCGGACCGATCGCACGCAGGAAGGTGGCCGGGTGGAAGGTACCGGCGCCCACCTCCAGGTCGAGCGGCTGGATGAGCACGCAGCCCTGCTGGGCCCAGAACTGGTTCAGGGTCTGGATCAGGCCCTGGAAGGTGATCGGAACGGTCGGGGTCGCGGACATGCGTACGAGTCTTGGCCGGCAAGGGGGTGCGCTAGTATAACGGCCGACCTGCGGGGCATTCCGTACCCGGGAGGAGCAGGCAGATGGAACATCGGCTGCCGGCAGGCACGCCCGGCGAGGCGGGCGGCGTCCCGCTGCCTTGGGGACGGCTGCATTTCGAGCAGATTGCCGCGGCTCTGGTCGCCGATGACCTGGTGGCCGAGCAGGACCGCGAGCGCATGCGGTTTTCCGCGCAGGGCGCGCGCAATGCCAGTGAAGTGCACCCGCTGGTGCTGCTGTCCAACCTCAAGCTGGCCGCCAACGGCGGTGGCGAGCTGACCCTTGAACGGCTGACCGAGTGGCTGGCGCAGCGCACCGGCAGCCGCTACCTGCGCATCGACCCGACCCGGGTCGACGTCGCCGCGGTCACCGCGCTGGTCTCCCACGCCTACGCCCGCCGCCACCGCTTCCTGCCGCTGGCGGTGGACGCCGAGCGCGTGCTGGTGGCCACCAGCGAGCCGCTGGTGCAGGAATGGCGCCGCGACCTGCAGCACCTGACCCGCCGCCGCATCGAACTGGCGGTGGTCAACCCGCTGGACCTGCACCGCTACACCATGGAGTTCTACGGGGTGACGCGTTCGGTGCGCGGTGCCCGCAGCGACGTGCGCGGCGAGGCCAGCACCACGCTGCCCAGCTTCGAGCAGCTGGTCGAGCTGGGCCGCACCGGCGACGTCAATGCCGACGACCAGCACATCGTGCACATCGTCGACTGGCTGCTGCAGTACGCCTACGAACAGCGCGCCTCGGACATCCATCTGGAGCCGCGTCGCGAGATGGGCCGCATGCGCTTCCGCATCGACGGCGTGCTGCACAAGGTGTTCGAGGTGCCGCCAGCGGTGATGACCGCGGTGGTCAGCCGTATCAAGGTGCTCGGCCGCATGGACCTGGCCGAGCGGCGGCGCCCGCAGGATGGACGCATCAAGACCCGCTCGCCGGGTGGCCGCGAGGTCGAGATGCGCCTGTCGACCATGCCCACCGCCTTCGGCGAGAAGTGCGTGATGCGCATCTTCGACCCGGATGCTGCGTTCAAGAGCATCGACCAGCTCGGTTTCAGCCCGCAGGAGGCCGCCGGCTGGAATGCGCTGGTCGAGCGGCCGCACGGCATCGTGCTGGTCACCGGCCCGACCGGCTCGGGCAAGACCACCACCCTGTATTCCACGCTGAAGCGGCTGGCCACGCCGGACGTGAACGTGTGCACGGTGGAGGACCCGATCGAGATGATCGCGCCGGAGTTCAACCAGATGCAGGTGCAGGCCAACATCGACCTGGACTTCGCCAGCGGCGTGCGCACCCTGCTGCGGCAGGACCCGGACATCATCATGATCGGCGAGATCCGCGACCTGGAGACCGCGCAGATGGCGGTGCAGGCTTCGCTGACCGGCCACCTGGTGCTGTCCACCCTGCATACCAACGACGCGCCCTCGGCGGTCACCCGCCTGCTCGACCTGGGCGTGCCGCACTACCTGCTCGCCAGCACCCTCAACGGCATCCTCGCCCAGCGCCTGGTGCGCACGCTGTGCCCGCACTGCAAGCAGCCGCACACCCTTGGTGCTGCCGACTGGGCGGTGCTGGCTGATAGCGATGGCGCATATCCAGATGCCGCCACGCCCTGTCGGCCGGTTGGCTGCCTGGAGTGCCGGCGCACCGGATTCCTTGGCCGCATCGGCCTGTATGAGTTGCTGCCATTGGGCTCGCGGCTGCGCGGGCAGATCCGCGCCGACATGGATCTGGCCGGTTTCAGCCGTGCCGCACGTGCTGAAGGGCTGCGGACCCTGCGCCAGGCCGGGCTTGAAAAGGTGGCGCAGGGGCTGACTACAATCGAGGAAGTCCTGTCAGTACTGCCGCCCCCGGATGAATCCAGCCCCGTTCCTGATCGTTGAAACCGGCCGACCGGTGCCGTCATTGCGCCGCTACGGGCGCTTTCCGCACTGGATTCGCGTCGCCGCCGGGCTGGAAGAACACGAGACGGTGGTGGTCGATGTCGAGCACGGTGGCGCCCTGCCCGATCCGCATGCCTTTGCTGGCGTGCTGGTGACCGGCTCGGCCGCCTTCGTCACCGACCACGCCGACTGGAGCGAGCGCAGCGCCGCATGGCTGCGCCAGACTGCCCACGCCGGTCTGCCAGTGTTCGGCATCTGCTATGGCCATCAGTTGCTGGCCCATGCGCTGGGGGGCGAGGTGGCCTACAACCCGGCTGGCCGCGAGTCCGGCACGATCGAACTGGAACTGCAGCCGCAGGCGGCACAGGACCCGTTGTTCCAGGGCCTGCCGCAGCATTTCGCCGCCCACGCCACCCACCTGCAGACCGTGCTGCGTGCGCCCGAGGGTGCCCAGGTGCTGGCACGCTCGCCGCTGGATGGCTGCCATGCATTCCGCTGGGGCCGCCACGCCTGGGGGGTGCAGTTCCATCCGGAATTCGCCACCCACCACATGCGCGGCTACGTGCGTGCCCGCGCCGACTGCATCGGTCGCCACGGCGGCTGCGCCCGCACCATCGAGCGCGCAGTCAGCGCCGCGCCGCTGGCCCGCCAGCTGTTGCGCCGTTTCGTGCGCCAGGCGCGGCTGTCTTCAGCCCAGCCGATGGCAAAACAGGGATAATCGGCGGCACGGGCAGCCGCCCGGCCCCTCCTGTCCCTCCCGGATGTCCATGAAAGAGATTCGCAAGCTGCCGGCTTCGGCGGGCGCCCAGTGGTTGCTGGATACGTTCTCCCTGTACCGGCGTGCGCCGCTGCAGCTGGCCCGGATCGGCCTGGCTTGGCTGCTGGTGAGCTGGCTGGTCACCCTGTTGTCCACGCTGATTCCCGGCGCGGCAGGCATGGCCGTGCAGCTGATGACCCTGGCCATCTCGCCGATCATGTTCGGCGGCATGCTCTACGCCGTGGGCGAGATCGACGAAGGCCGCCCGGGCCTGGCCTCGCACTTGCTGCAGCCGATCCGCGACCACCGCGTCAGCCACCTGCTGGTGCCGCTGGCGATCCAGGTGCTGGCGGTACTGCTGCTGGGCGCGCTGCTGTTCATGATGATCGGTCGCGAGGGCTTCACCGCCTTCAGCGAGGTCATGACCAAGATGGAAGAGATCAGCCGCAGTGGCCAGCAGATCAAGCCGGACGATGCCGCCGCGCTGGTCGCCAACCTGCCGGCAAAGCGCATTGCGTTGTGGATGCTGCTGGTGTTCCTGAGCACGGTGGCGCTGTCGCTGGCGATGTTCACCCAGCCGGCGCTGGTGGTGTTCGACAAGCAGAGCGGCATGCATGCGCTGCGCCTGAGCCTGCAGGGCTGCATCGAAAACATCGGCGCGATGATCGTGTTCGCCGCACTCGGCCTGATCGCCGCGTTCTGCATGTACATCCTGTTCGTGATCGTGATCCAGATCGCGATGCTGATCGGTGGCCCGCTGGCCGCGGCCTTCATCGCCCAGCTGGTACTGACCACGGTGCTGATGCCGCTGTATGTCGGTGCGGTCTACGCCGCGTGGAAGCAGATGTTCGTGCATCGCGGCAGCCGTGCAGCGCCGCCGATCCCGACCACGCCGACCTCGAGCGACGTGTTCCACGCCTGACCAGAACGCAGGTAGATCCACGCCATGCGTGGATAGAAAAGGGGACGGAGGGGATTAAGTCGTTTTTGCCTTTAACGACTTAATCCCCTCCGTCCCCTTTTTGTCTTTCAGGCGGCGGGCTTCTTCACTACCGACGACGGCACCAGCCAGCGCGCGGCGTGGATGCCCAGCTCGTACAGCAGGCACATCGGGATCGCCAGCATCAGCTGCGAGACCACGTCCGGCGGAGTCAGCACTGCGGCTACCACGAAGATGCCGACGATTGCGTAGCCACGGCCTTCCTTGAACTGCTGCGGCGTCACCCAGCCCAGCAGCACCAGGATCACCATCGCCACCGGCAGTTCGAAGCTGCCGCCGAAGGCGAAGAAGATCGCCAGCACGAAATCCAGGTAGGCGTTCGCATCCGGGGTGATCGCGATCACGTCCGGGCTGAAGGTGGTGAGGAAGTGGAACACCGCCGGCAGCACCAGGAAGTAGGCGAAGGCGCAGCCGATGTAGAACAGCAGCACCGACGACACCAGCAGCGGTACGGCCAGGCGTTTCTCACGCGCGTACAGACCCGGGGCAACAAACGCCCACAACTGGTACAGCAGCCACGGCACCGCCACGAACAGGGCGACGAAGAAGGTCAGCTTCAGCGGGGCGAAGAAGGCGCCGGCCGGGTTGGTGGCGATCATCGTCTGCCCGTTCGGCAGCTGCGACACCAGCGGTTCGGCCAGTGCGTTGTACAGCTTCTGGGTAAACGGCAGCAGCGCCAGCAGCACCACGCCCAGGCCCAGCAATGCGCGCACCAGGCGGCCGCGCAGTTCCACCAGATGTTCGACCAGCGAGCTTTCGCCGAAATCCTGTTCACTCATGGCTGGCGCTCCGTGCTCTGCGGCGGCGGTGTCGCGGCTGCTTCAGCGGGCGCGTCTGCAGCCGCCCCGGCAACGGCGCCAGCCTGGGCCGGTGGGTCCACGCCGGGCTGGGCAATCATGTGCGGCGGCAGATCGGCCTGCGCCGGTGCTCGCACTTCCTGCGCCAGATCGTCGCCCTGCTGCCGCGCCTGCTGGGCCTGGCGACGGAGCGCTTCGCCACTGGCGCGCAGCTGGTTCTCGGTGTCCTGCATGCCTTGGCGCACGTCCTGCATCTGCCGCTTGATCTCTTCGGCGTGCAGCTCGCGCTCCAGTTCCTGTTTCACCGAATCCCACTGGTTGCGGGCACGACGCACCCACAGGCCGGCGAAGCGGGCCGCCTTGGGCAGGCGCTCGGGACCGAGCACCACCAGAGCGACCACGGCAATCACCAGCAGTTCGCTGAAGCCGATATCGAACACCGCGACCGCTCCGGATCAGCGTGGGTTGCGGTCGTGCTCGTCCTGCACGGTGCGCGAGGCATCCTGGCTGCGCGACTCGTCGCCCAGCTGCGCGTTCGCCTTGTCGTCGTCGCGCATGCCCTTCTTGAATTCCTTGACCGCCGAGCCGAGGTCCTTGGCGCCACTGGTCAGGCGCTTGGTGCCGAACACCAGCAGGACGATGGCCAGCACGACCAACCAATGCCAGATGCTGAAACTGCCCATAAAGACGCTCGTTACGTTAGTGATCAGGCTGTCGAGCATAGCGCACCGGCTGTAAGCCGGCGCGCGTGACGAAAGTCAGTTCCCGCCCAGCGTTTCCGTGCGGATTTCGCCGTCATTGACCGGCTGGAAGCCCTGCTGCTGCAGTGGCGGGGTCTGCGGCACGTTCTGCAGCGGCGCCGTGGTGGCTTCCGCCGGGGCGGCCGGTGCTGCCTGAACAGGCGCCGGCGCAACCGCCGGGGCCGCTGCCGGACGCGGTGCACTGCCGTTGCCGCTGCGGTTGTTGCGTGCAGCGTAGGTGGCCTCTTCCAGGCGGTCACGGAAGGCCACCACATCCATCGACGGCGAACCGGCAGCGCGGCCTTCGAAGATCATGCGCGGCGTGGTGTTGCTGCCGTAGGCATCCAGATTGGCGGCATCATCGATCTGCAGCACCGCACCATCCAGCGCGACGCCGGCAAACAGGCCGCGCGCGCGCGACCAGGACCAGATCTCGGCCTTCAGCTGGCCGTCGGTGGCAGCGGCGGCATTGCGGCCGACCGGGCCGGCGGCGACACCGGCATCGGCGCCCAGCGTGAACTTGCCATTGACCAGGTTGTCCAGGCTGCGGTCGTTGCGGAACACCAGCACCACGTCCGAGGACTGCACGCCGGCCTGGAAGCCGATGCTGCCGCCGGTCAGCTTCACGAACACCGGATTGGACCAGGCGCCGTTGGGCATGCGCACCGACATCAGGCCGTGGCCACGACGACCACCAATGACCAGACCGGCCTTGATCGTGTCGGGAATGACGATGACCGCGCGGCCTTCGTCGAGCAGTTTGTCCGGAATGCCCTGTTCGGGGATTTCCTGGATTTCAGCAAGCACGCGCACGGCATTGCGCGCACGCTGGTCTTCCTGCGGTCCGGCCATGGCCTGGCTGGACAGCAGGCTGGCGGCGATCAGCAGGGCTTGGATCGGGCGACGCATGGCAGGCTCCAGAAGTCAGTCCATAGGAAGATATAGCAAGTGACTGAAATTAGTAGCGTTGTCATGAATCCCCAATGAGCGTTCCCTGCTCACATTGATGCGCGCTATGCCTGCAATCCGAACCCTGCATCCCGGCACGGCGCCGGATCGGCGACAATACCGCCCATGCTCGACGCACCCGATACCGCCGTGCTGGCGGTCAACCTAGGCACGCCCGAGACGCCGACGGCCCCCGCCGTACGCCGTTACCTGGCCGAATTCCTGTCCGACCGCCGCGTGGTCGCGATCCCGCCACTGCTGTGGCAGCCGCTGCTGCGCGGACTGATCCTGCCCCTGCGCAGCAGTCGTTCGGCGGCCAAGTACGCCCAGGTCTGGCTGCCCGACGGCTCACCGCTGATGGTGCATACACGCCAGCTGGCGCAGACCATGCAGGCCCTGTTGCCGACCCTGACAGTGCGCCATGCGATGCGTTACGGCGAACCGGCGCTGGCCAGCGAGCTCGACCGCCTGGCAGCCGACGGCGCGCGCCGCATCGTGGTGCTGCCGCTGTACCCGCAGTACTCCACCACCACCACCGCCTCGGTCGAAGACCGCGTCGATGCGTGGCAGCGCCGCAATCCGGGCGTGACGGTGAGCCTGGTGCGCGACTATTCGGTCGATCCGGGCTGGGTCGACGCCGTTGCCGGCTCGATCCGCCGGTACTGGGAACAGCACGGCCGTGGCCAGAAGCTGATGTTCTCCTTCCACGGCATCCCGCAGCGCCTGGCCGACGCGGGCGACCCGTATCCGCAGCGCTGCGAGGCAAGCGCGCAGGCCATCGCCCACGCACTGGGCCTGGGCAGGGACGACTGGCAGATGGGTTACCAGTCGCGCTTCGGCCGCGAGCGCTGGCTGCAGCCGTATGCCGAGCCCAGCCTGTGGGCGCTGGCCGAATCCGGCGTGAAGCAGATCGACGTGGTCTGCCCGGGCTTTGCCACCGATTGCCTGGAAACGCTGGAGGAAGTGGCGCTGGGCTTCACCGAGACGCTGGCCGAGCGCGGCGCGACGATGCGCTACATCCCCTGCCTCAACGCCGATCCGGAACACGCTCGCGCCCTGGCGCGGCTGGCCGTGGCCTCGCTGGCATGAGTCTGCAGCCGTTTGAACTGGAGGTCGGTGGCGCGCGCGTCGCCGGCCTGCGCAATCACGGCGACGGCCCGCGCGTGCTGGCCCTGCATGGCTGGCTCGACAATGCGGCCAGCTTCGTGCCGCTGGCGCCGCACCTGTCGCCGTTGCAGCTGGTGGCCATCGACCTGCCCGGGCATGGCCACAGCGCGCACCTGCCGGCCGGTGCCAGCTACACCACGGCGGCCGCGATCTGCCACGTGCTTGATGTGGCCGACGCGCTGGGCTGGGACCGCTTCAGCCTGCTCGGTCATTCAATGGGCGCCGGCATCGCCAGTCTCACCGCCTCGGTCAGCGACCGCGTGGAGCGGCTGGTAGCGATCGAAGCACTGGGCGGCCTGCGTGGCCCCGAGGAAGACACGGCCAACCGTCTGCGCGAACATGTAAACGCCACGCGGGGACTGGCACGCAAGCAGCTGCGCGTGTTCCCCGACCTGGCCGCGCCGATCCGTGCGCGGATGATGACCAACCAGCTCAGCGAAGGATGCGCAAGGCTGCTGGTCGAGCGGGGCGTGGAACCGGTCGAGGGCGGCTACCGCTGGTGCAGCGATCCGCGGCTGATGCTGCCCACCGCGATCCGCCTCAGCGAAGGCCAGATCGACAACCTGCTGCAGGCCATCGCCTGCCCGACGCAGGTGATCTATGCCACGCCGGCACAGTCGTACTATCCCGAGCCGATGCGCAGCGATCGCCTGCAGCATCTGCGCGATGGCCGTCTGGCGGTGTTTCCCGGCAACCATCACCTGCACATGGAAGATCCGGAACAGATCGCAGACGTGATCCTGCACTTCTTCAGCAACGACAACTCCGGCTGAGTCGCGGCGTCCGCGCACTTCACTCCGCGCAGTTGCGGCCGATACATCAGTTGCGGGCCCCTGCGCCCGCCGCGCGCGGACCCGGTCGGGCCTGCGGCGTGTGTCTGGTCCTGCAAGGAAGTCCGCATGCCCGCTCTGCTGCACCGTCATCCACAGGATGTGGCCACGGTGCCCCGTCTGCGCGTCGCTTATCGCGTCGCATTCCCCGAATTCCCGGCACCCGCCCTCGTCACGCCCTGCTGCGTGCGTTGCGGCGTGGCCGTTGTCTTTAGCTGACCCAGGAGTCGCCGATGTCCGTTGCATCCTCCCGTCCCCCCGATACCGCCCGCCTGTCGCATCTGCAGCAGCTCGCGCGCCGCGCTGACCGCCGCCTGCTGATCGGCAGCGGGATATTGGCTATGGCTGCCCTGGTGCTGGCGCTGCGTGGGCCGCAGGCACAAGCCGCCGCGTTGGCGGCCGTCGCCGTATTGCCAGCCGCGTGGTTGGGCGGCCCCCAGGCGGGCCGGGCCGTCGCCCGCAACGGTCTGGCGTTGCTGTTGTCGCTGCAACTGGCCGTGTTGTGCGCGATCATCAGCCTGTCACCGGCATTGCCGATTGCCCTGCTGCTGGGCGTGCTGCTGGGCCACCGTGATCGCCTTCCGGTGTGGCTGGCCGGTGGCGTCGGTACGCTCTCCCTGCTGGCACCGCTGCTGGACGGTACTGCGCTGTGGCCGGCGCTGCTGCAGGCCGTGATGCTGGCCGGCCTGACCCTGTTCCTTGGCCAGGTCGCACTGCGGCTCCGCCAGCAGACCGAAGCACTCGGCCACGGTCCCCGCCGGCTGGCCGCGCTGGCGCGCGACATCGCCACCGGCGCCGATCTTGGTGCACATGCTGACACCACCGCCTACGCACCAGGTTCGCTGGCCCATGCGCTGGCCGACACCGCACGCCATGTGCAGGCCCAGCGTGGGCGCGAAGCGGAGGCACACGCCGAGAACGCGCAGATCCGCCAGGCCCTCGATGCCTCGCGCACCGCGATGATGATTGCCGACAACGATCACGTGATCCGCTACGTGAACCGCTCGGTGGTGGCCCTGCTGCGTAACCAGCAGGCAACGTTGCGCCAGGCCTTCCCCGATTTCGATGCCGAGCGCCTGGTCGGTAGCAGCATCCATCGCTTCCACGCCAACCCGGACCGGATCCGCGCCATCCTCAATGGCCTGCAGGTCAGCCACAACGGCAAGGTACAGATCGGCCCGGTGCACTTCGCACAGGTGGTTACTCCGGTCTTCGACGCACAGGGCGTGCGCCTGGGCTTCGCCGTGGAGTGGCATGACCGTACCCATGAGCTCGCGTTGGAGAACGCCGTCGCCGGCATCGTCGCGGCCGCCGCCGCCGGCGACCTCGACCAGCGCCTGCAGGCAACCGAAGGTGCCAGCTTCCTCGATGGCCTCACCGGTGGCATCAACCAGTTGCTGGATACGTTGGGCAGTACGGTTGACGAGGTGCGGCAGATGCTCTCGGCGCTGGCCAGCGGCGATCTCGATCGACGCATGCATGGCGAGTATCACGGCGCCTTTGCCGCGATCCAGCGCGATGCCAACGCCACCGCCGGCCAGCTGGCGCGCATGGTGGGCCGTATCCAGCAGTGCGCGTCCTCGATCAGCACCGCTGCGAGCGAAATCGCTGCGGGCAATGGCGCGCTGTCCGAGCGCAGCGAGCGCCAGGCAGCGCACCTGCAGGAAACCGCCGCTTCGATGGAAGAGCTGACCGCCACCGTGCGCCAGAACGCTGCCCATGCGCGCGAGGCGAGCCAGCTGGCGATCACCACCCAGAGCGCCGCCAGCGACGGCAACGTCGCCATGCAGCGGGTCGTCGACACCATGCAGGCGATCGAGGGAGCCTCGAAGCGGATCGGCGACATCACTGGCGTGATCGATGGCATCGCCTTCCAGACCAATATCCTCGCGCTCAACGCGGCAGTGGAGGCCGCCCGTGCCGGCGAGCAGGGCCGCGGCTTCGCGGTGGTGGCCAGCGAGGTGCGCGTGCTGGCGCAGCGCTCCGCCGCCGCCGCACAGGAAATCAAGAAGCTGATCGATGAGGCGGGTCGCCAGGTGGGCGAAGGTGCCCAGCTGGTGGCCGATGCGGGCCAGCGGATGCAGGGCATTGTCGGGGGCGTTGAGAATGTCAGCCACCTGATGCACGAGATCTCGGCGGCCTCTCAGGAGCAGTCGGTTGGCATCGAGCAGATCAACCAGACCGTCGTGCAGATGGATCAGGCCACGCAGCAGAACGCGGCGCTGGTGGAGGAGGCCACCGCTGCCGCACGTGAGCTGCAGTCGCAGGCTGGGACGCTGACTGAAGCGGTGTCGGTCTTCCGCCAGCAGGAAGCACATGGGGTCTCGCGGGCCGCCTGATCCAGGCCTTCCATTCGATCCTGATCAAGACGGCGCCCGCAGGGCGCCGTCTTTTTATGCGTAACCTGCCCCTGGTAGTGCCGGCCGCTGGCCGGCAACCGATTGCTGTGTGGGCCTGCTGTTGGTAGCGGCCAACCTTGGTTGGCGCCGCTGTTCCTCGCAGGGGGATCCACGGATGGCGTGGATCTACCGGGCGATGTAACACCGTCGGGTTGCCGGCCAGCGGCCGGCACTACCCGGTGTTTACCGCGCACAAAGAAAAACCCCGCTGCGTGAGCAGCGGGGTTTT